>NZ_JBEPAM010000018.1:0-127291 GCF_040298605.1 Kitasatospora sp. NPDC001527
ACGCGGGCCCGGCCGCTACGAGATCCTGGAACCGAGTCCGTGCCGCGCCAATGGAAGCCGGACAGTTGGGGGAATTCCCCTATCGAACGCCCTCTGAGAGCGCTGGAGCCCGGGGCGAAGCTCGCCCCGGGCTCCAGTGACCGGCCGTCAGTGCGCGACGGCGGCCGCCAGAACCAGGTCCACCAGCCGGTCGGCGGCATCCGGCCGGCCGTGGGAGCGCGCGCGCTCCGCCATGCCCGCACGGCGGTGGGCGTCGGACAGCAGTGGGTCGACCGCCGCCCGGAGGCGCTCCGCCGTCACATCGCCGAGGAGCGCGACCGCGGCCCCGGCATCGTGCAGGTGGCCGGCGTTGTGGGCCTGCTCATTGCCGGCCGAGCTGGCCAGGGGAACGAGAACCGAGGCCTTGCCCAGCGCCGTCAGCTCCGCGATCGTGCCCGCCCCACTGCGGGAGACCACCACATCGGCCAGTGCGAGGACATCGGGCAGCTCGGGGCCGACGAACCCGGTGAGCAGATAGCGGGACACCAACTGCGGGGGAAGAGCCGCGGCGCGGGCCCGCAGGGCTTCGACGTTCGCCGGGCCGCACTGGTGGATCACGTTGGCACTGGCCAGCAACCAGGGCAGAACGTCGGCCACCAGTCCGTTGATCTGCTCCGAGCCCTGCGCGCCGCCGGTGACGTACACCGTCGGCAGGTCTCGGCGGAAGCCGTGCAGCCCAAGAGCCTGGATCGCCTTGTCCGCATCACCGGTCAGCACCTCGGGCCGCACCGGATTGCCGGTGACGACCGCGAGCGAGCGGACCGCCTCGGGCAGCAGCGGCAGCGTGGACTCGGACGACACCGCGATGCGTGCCGCCCGTCCTGCGAGCGTTCGGTTGGCCAGGCCTAGGCGCACCGTCTGCTCGTGGACGACCAGCGGGCGACGGCACAGCGAAGCGGCGAT
Organism: Kitasatospora sp. NPDC001527; assembly: GCF_040298605.1. NCBI lineage: Bacteria > Bacillati > Actinomycetota > Actinomycetes > Kitasatosporales > Streptomycetaceae > Kitasatospora > Kitasatospora sp. NPDC001527. The sequence continues at coordinate 943 of NZ_JBEPAM010000018.1, forward strand.
GCCCACCGGAACCGCGACGTATCCGCCCGTGGCCAGCACCACGTCGGGGCGGAACCAGGAGACCACCGCGCGGGCCTGGACGACACCGAGCGGCACACGCGCGATGTCCCGCACGTTCGCAGGGGAGACCATCTTGACCGGATTCCGGTGGCGCCGGATCTTCCCCGTGGCGACCGCGGTGAACTCGATCCCCTCACCCGCCGCAACACGGGACTCCAAGCTGTCCGCCGTGCCGACCCACAGCACATCCAGCGCCCGGCCGACAGCGGCGAGCCTCGCCCGCGCGGTGCGCACCGCAGTGAGCGCCGGGTATGTGTGGCCGCCGGTTCCGCCGCCCGTCACGATCAGCCGGAAGGCTCGCTCCTGGTGGCCGCCGACGGCATCGCTGATCACAGAGGAACTCCCCATCCGTTCATGCCTGGAAAGCGGCGTCCGAACACTGCGGACGATAGCAGGACACCGTCCTCGCCATCGGCGCGCGAACTGTGCAATGCCGCAGTCAGCTTCACCCCATCGAGGACACGTCCGCGACACCTCCCTCGGCAGCCCGAACACGGGCGATCGCACCAACTCCAGGAGCCGAACGACGAGCGGTGGCTAGCGCACCACGGGGATCGCCCCGGAGCGCCAGTCGGCCAGACGTCGGCGGATGATCGACACCATCGGCAGTCCATCCGTCTCGGTCGGGGTGAACCACGCCACCTCGTGGGACTCGTCGGACACCCGCAGGTCCCCGCCGAGTGGGCGGCCGAGGAGGCAGATCGAGAACTCCTGGCGGACCTCGCCGTCGTCGTAGGCGAACACGTGCCGGGGGTCGGTGTAGGTGCCGACGATCCGGTGATCTCGATGTCGATGCCGGTCTCCTCGCGCGTCTCGCGCACCCCGCAGCCGGCGAGCGACTCGCCGATGTCCATCCTGCCGCCGGGCAGCGCCCACATGCCGTTGTCGGTACGCCGCTGGAGAAGTACCCGGCCCGCGTCGTCGACCACGACCACGGACGCGGCCGGGACCAGGGAGTTGGCCTCGGGGGCGTCGGGGTCGTCCTCGTAGTCACGTCTGGGCATGATCCACCACCTCCGTCACGGGTACGGTCCAGGCGCGCGCACAGGAAGTCGGCCCCGCCGACTTCCTACGCGGAGGCGCACCAGGTCGAGGGGGACGCGACCCTGTACCCCAGGGACTCGTACAGGGGCCTGCCCAGCTTCGAGGCGGTGAGGGTGGCCGGGAGGTCCGCGACGTGGGCGAGGGCGCCGAGCATGACGGCGCGGCCGACGCCGCGGGAGCGGAAGGCGGACGAGGTGGCGATCCAGTAGTGGCTGGCGACGCCGTCGGCCACGACGCTCACGCCGGCGCCCGCGGGCACGCCGTCGACGGAGGCGGTGAACACGTCCACGCCCGGGTGTTCGATCAGCGTCGTCGGGAAGAGCTCACCGGCGCGGTGGGGCTCGAAGCCGTCCAGTTCGAAGCCCTCGATCACGATCCGCTCGGCCGCCTGGAGGTCCTCGGGCCGCCGCACCCGGGTCACGTCCAGTGCCGGGGCGTCGACGGGTCCGGGCAGGCGCAGCATGATCGGCATCTGCCAGGTGCGCATGCCCAGGTGGCTCAGGTCCGTCGAGCTAAAGGGGTCCTCAACGAGCACCGGACCCAAGGCGCGGCGGACCAGCTCGCCCACCTCGGTCACTTCGGCCGGGTCGAGGTCGGGCTCCCGGATCAGGATCCGCAGGCCCGCACGCTGGTCGCCGTCGACGGCGACGAATCCGCGGCGCCGGATCACCTCGTGGCCCCGGGATTCGCCGGTCGCGGTCCAGAAGGCGGCGGAGTTGCGGGCCTGGAGCGTGGGCGCCCCGGCCGGGGAGGTGGGCTGGTCGGTCGTCCTGGATTCCGTGGTCATCAGGTCCACGGTAGTACGAAATTGACTCCGTGACACGGGTTGATCAACTGCGGGCCGGCGCAGCGCGCGGACGCGCGGCGCCGGCCCGGTGGCGACGGGGACGGTCAGAGCTGGCTGACCCAGTACGGTTCGACGGTCATCCAGCCGTTGCCGCGGGCGCCGTTGAGGCGGCCGGTGCTGGTGCGGGCCAGGGTGTACCAGGAGTCGACGTAGTCCGGGTCGTCGACCCACCAGGACGCGGGCAGCGCCTCCAGGACGGCGTTGACCAGCGGGATGTAGGCGCCCTGGTCGGCGATGGTGAGCAGGACGGCGGCGACGGCCTTGGCGAGGGCGAGGTAGTTGGTGTCGCCGTCGTCCTCCATCAGGACGACGTCGGCCAGGTTGTACTTGTAGTTCGACCAGTTCACCAGGATCTGGTTCGGGTAGTAGACCGTGCCGTCGTACTGGAGGTACGGCATGGCGACGGAGTCGACCCGGACCTTGCCGTCCAGGCCGAAGCCGGTGACCAGGCTGAACATCTCGGCGGCGCCCTTGAACCAGGGCTCCTCGTCGTCGTTCACCTCGACGGAGGTGATCTTGGTGCCCCACCAGCCGGACGCGGCCTGCGCGCCGGAGCCGAGGCCCTGGGCGGCGAACTCCCGCTGGAGCAGCTCGATTCCGGCGGTCAGCGCCTTGGCCGTGTCGATGTCGACCAGGTAGACGGGGCGGGTGGGCAGGGTGCCGGTGTCGAGGCCGAGGGCCCGGCCGGCGGTGTCGTAGGCGCGGACGGTGCGGGCGTAGTCGTCGGTGGCGGCGACGGCGACCAGCGGTGCGGTGCCCGCGTCGAGGGCGGCACGCATCGAGGGGTCGGCCAGTTGGACGCGCAGCAGCGGGCCGAGACCGGCGCCGAGGCCCTTGGCGGCGGCGATGCCGCGGTCCGCCCGGGCGGTGGCGGCGGCGAGGCCCGGGGCGCCGGCGGCCAGCGGCGCGAGTTCGGCGCCGCCGGGGGCGGCGGCGGTCGCCGAGCGCAGCCGCTCGCGCAGGGCGGGGTCGGTGAGGGAGGTGGCCAGGGTGCGGGCGATGCCGTCCTCGATCGCGGTGACCTGGGACGCGGCCGCCGGGGGCGCCGGGGCGGCCGGAGGGGTGGCCGGGACGGCGAGCGCCTGGCCCGCGCCGAGCGCGAGCAGGGGCAGGGCCGTGAGCGCGACGACGGCGCGTCGCAGGCGGGACTGGGACATGAGGGATCTCCAGGCTCGTCGGGTGAGGCGTCGGAGCGTTGGTGCGGACCGGCGCCGCGATCAAGAAACGACGGCGCCATGACAAGTGAAGAGGTTCCCTGACCCGGTATCAACCCTTGGCGCCACACAGGCCGACGGGGACCCCCGCCCCGGCTCCCGGCTCACCCGCCGCCGGAGAATCCCCCGCCGGAATTGGCCGAGCCCGAGCCGCCGTAGACCCGGCCGCCGGAGGGGGTCGGGGGCTTGCGGCGGACGCGTCGTTCGGTGCGGCGCAGGACGGGGACGCCGGCCGGACCGAGCAGGTCCTTCAGGGAGCGCTGGAGCGCGTCGACGTCGGTGCCGTCCGGCGCCCGGCGCGGGCCGTCGCCGCCGGTCGAGGTCACCACCGTGATGGTGAGGGTACGGGCGGCCGGCGCGGGGTCGCCCTCGTAGGGCTCCTCCACGCTCTCGTCCAGCTGGACGCGCCGCAGGCCGGAGATCGGAGCCCAGGCATCGGCGCGGACACCCCGGACGAAGCGCAGTTCGGTCGGCGCCCGGGCCGGGGCGAACTGCACCCGGCGGACCGACCGCAGCTCGGCGGCCGCGACGAACGGCCACAGCACCAGCGCGGCGGACACCCACAGCACCGCGCAGACGGTCACCGCACCCACGAAGGTGGCGCCGACGATCACCGCGACCTCCACGAGCAGCATGCCGACGGGGAGGAAGACGGCGCCCACGGCGAACACGACGGCGAGCATGCGCAGCACCAGGAGCGCGGCGGCGGGCCAGGAGCCTCCGCCCGGCTCGAACACGAGGTCGACGGTGGTGCCGTCACGGCCGCGGCGGAGCACCTCATCGGCAGGCATACCCGCCAGGGTAGGACCGCCCACCGCCGCCGGAAAGGCCCCGGGCGCAGCCTCGACCAGGCCGCACCCGGGGTCTGCTGACGCACCGTCAGTGCGCGGCGGCCTCCCAGTTGCCGCCCACGCCGACCGAGACGTCGAGCGGGGCGCGCAGCGGGTAGGCACCCGCCATCTGCTCGCGCACGATCGCCTCGACCTGCTCGCGCTCGCCCGGCGCCAGCTCCAGCACGATCTCGTCGTGCACCTGGAGCAGCATCCGGGACGTCAGCCCGGCGGCGCGCAGCGCCTCGTCGACCCGGAGCATGGCGATCTTGACAATGTCGGCGGCCGAGCCCTGGATCGGGGCGTTGAGGGCCATCCGCTCGGCCATCTCGCGGCGCTGTCGGTTGTCGCTGTTGAGGTCCGGCAGGTAGCGGCGGCGGCCGAGCAGGGTCTCGGTGTAGCCGGTGGCGCGGGCCTCCTCGACGACCCGGTGCAGGTAGTCGCGCACGCCGCCGAACCGCTCGAAGTAGGTGTCCATCAGGCCCTGGGCCTCGGCGGGCTTGATGCCGAGCTGCTGGGAGAGCCCGTAGGCGGACAGGCCGTAGGCCAGGCCGTAGGACATCGCCTTGATCTTGCGGCGCATCTCGGCGTCGACGGCGCTGCCGGGCACCTCGAAGACCTGGGAGGCGACGGTGGTGTGGAGGTCCTCGCCGCTGGCGAACGCCTCGATCAGCGCCGCGTCCTCGGAGAGGTGGGCCATGATCCGCAGCTCGATCTGCGAGTAGTCGGCGGTGAGCAGCGACTCGTAGCCCTCGCCGACGACGAAGGCGCGGCGGATCATCCGGCCCTCCTCGGTGCGCACCGGGATGTTCTGCAGGTTCGGGTCCTGCGAGGAGAGCCGGCCGGTGGCGGCGACCATCTGGTTGAAGGTGGTGTGGATGCGCCCGGCCGGGGAGACGGTCTTGAGCAGGCCCTCGACGGTGGTGCGCAGCTTGGCCTGGTCGCGGTGGCGCAGCAGGATGACCGGCAGCTCGTTGTCGGTCTGGGTGGCGAGCCAGGTGAGGGCGTCGGCGTCGGTGGTGTAGCCGGTCTTGATCTTCTTGGTCTTCGGCAGGGCGAGCTCGCCGAAGAGGATCTCCTGGAGCTGCTTGGGCGAGCCGAGGTTGAACTCGTGGCCGGCCGCGGCGTGCGCCTCCTCGACCACGCGCTGGATCTCGGCGGCGAACTGCGCCTCCAGGCCGGTGAGCCAGTCGCGGTCGGCGGCGATGCCGGTGCGCTCCATCCGGGCGAGCAGGGCGGCGATCGGCAGCTCCATGTCGCGCAGCAGCTCGACGGCGCCGACCTCAACGAGGCGGGTGTCGAAGAGCGCGGCGAGGTCGAGCACGGCGCGGGCCTGGAGCATCAGGGCCTGGGCGTGCGCGGCCGGGTCCTCCTCCGGGGCGTCGAAGGCGAGCTGGCCGGACTCGGCGGCGGGCGCCGGGGCGAGCGAGCGGGCCAGGTACTCCTCGGCGAGCACCTCCAGGGTGAAGGTGCGCCGGCCGGGCTTCTCCAGGTAGGCGGCGAGGGCGGTGTCGGCGACGACGCCCTCGATGGTCCAGCCGCGCTCGGCGAAGGCGCGCATGACCTGCTTGGCGATGTGCAGGGCCTTGGGCGCGGCCGGGTCGGCCAGCCAGGCGGCGAAGGCGCGCTCGTCCTCCTCGGCGAGCAGCGCCGGGTCGAACCAGGCGGCCGTCTCTCCGGCGGCGAGCGCGACCTCGGTGACCTCGCCGCTGCCGAGCGCCCACCGGTAGACGGCGGCCAGCGCGACCGGGGACTTGCCGCTGGCGTGCTGCTTCAGCCAGGCGGCGAGGGTGCCGGGGTCGGTGAGCAGTTCGCCGTCGACCTCGACGCCGGGGGCGAGCTCGGCGGCCTCGGGCCCGGCGGCGGCCGGGTCGATGCCGTAGACCCGGTCGCGGAAGTTGGCGTTGCGGAACTCCAGCGACTCCATGAGCGCGCCGACGGCCGGCTTGTCGAACGGCGCGCGGGCCAGGTCGTCGACGCCGAGCGGGAGTTCGACGTCGCGGACCAGCTCGGTGAGGACGCGGTTGCGCTTGACCGAGTCGAGGTGCTCGCGCAGCTTCTCGCCGATCTTGCCCTTGACCTCGTCGGCGCGGGTGACCAGCTCCTCGAAGGAGCCGAACTGGTTGACCCACTTGGCGGCGGTCTTCTCGCCGACGCCGGGGATGCCCGGCAGGTTGTCCGACGGGTCGCCGCGCAGCGCGGCGAGGTCCGGGTACTGGCGGGGGGTGACGCCGTACTTCTCGGCGACCTTCTCCGGGGTGTAGCGGGTGAGCTCGGAGACGCCCTTGGTCGGGTAGAGCACGGTGACGTGCTCGGTGACCAGCTGGAGGGAGTCGCGGTCGCCGGTGACGATGTCGACGTCGAAACCGGCCGCCTCGGCGGCGGTGGCCAGGGTGGCGATGATGTCGTCGGCCTCGAAGCCCTCGACCTTCAGCCGCGGCACGTTCATGGCGTCCAGCAGCTCGCCGATCAGGTCGACCTGGCTGCGGAACTCGTCCGGGGTCTTGGCCCGGTTGGCCTTGTAGTCGGGGAACTCGACCGAGCGGAAGGTCTGGCGGGAGACGTCGAAGGCGACCGCGAGGTGGGTGGGCGCCTCGTCCCGGACGGTGTTGGCGAGCATCGAGGCGAAGCCGTACACCGCGTTGGTGGGCTGGCCGGTGGAGGTGTTGAAGTTCTCCACGGGCAGCGCGTAGAACGCCCGGTAGGCCATGGAATGCCCGTCGAGCAGCATCAGGCGGGGCCGCGGCCCGGCCCCGCCGCCACCCGCCGCGCCCTTGTCCGTACTCTGCGTAGCCACGTCAACGTCCGTTCCTGCCGATTCCACTACCGGCCACCGATCCTAGGGCCCGCCGCCGACAAAAGGGGCACGCCCGGGGCGGGCGCCCCTCGGGTGCGCTCGCGCCCCGGGCGCCACGCCCGACTCCCCCGTCACCGTCTCTACCGCCGAGTAGGACGGTCGTACGATCACAGGCAGCACGACGACGTGACCCCCGAGCGGCAGGAGCTCCCCGATGACCGACCCGGCCCCCGACGCAGCCATCACCGTCCCCGACGCGGCCCCGGCCGCCCAGGCCCCCCTCCTCGACGTCCCGCCGGAGATGCTGGAGCACTTCGCCAAGCTCGGCGTGGACCTGGCCACCTTCTCCGGCGGGCGGCTCGGCGAGAAGCTGGGCATCCGGATCGTCGAGGCCTCCGGCGACCGGGTGGTCGGCACCATGCCGGTGGAGGGCAACCAGCAGCCGTACGGCCTGCTGCACGGCGGCGCCTCGGCGGCGCTGGCCGAGACGCTGGGCTCGGTGGGCGCGATGCTGCACGCCGGCCCGGGCCGGTACGCGGTGGGCGTGGACCTGAACGCCACCCACCACCGCTCGGCCACCTCCGGTCTGGTCACCGGCGTGGCGACCGCGGTCTTCAAGGGGCGCACGGCCGCCACCTACGAGATCGCGATCACCGACGACACCGGCAAGCGGGTCACCAGCTGCCGCCTCACCTGCATGCTGCGCGACCTCTGAGCCGATTCTTCGTCAAATCCCTTGCCCGCCCCCTTGTTTGACCTTCGACCGCCCTGGGCAGTCGTTGGTCTGGACAAGGGGGCGGTGCCATGTCCGGGTGAGACCCGGGCATTCTCAGCGCTGTAACACTGCGTAACAAGTAGGACATCCGAGCAACAGACAGTTCCGGAGGGCCGAACCAGCCGAATGCAGCCCGTCGGGTCGGGTGCCGTCCGATATCCGGACGCTTATGCCCGACGCCAACACCCTGGACACTGTCGTCCGATTATCGGTGAGGCCAGGAGTAACCTGCCCTTCTACGCCTTACATAGGGCGAGTTGGGAACGGAACCCCCGGTACCAGCGGATCGATCGGACCGGAACGACCACATGCTGAGACGCCTTCTCTGTGTGCTCATAACAAGAGAATCACAGCCTCGCTACACCACTGCCCGAGCCGCCGACCGACATCTAGAGTCACGGCCAGTCACCGCGCCACCGGAATGGGCCAAGCCCACCGCGCATCCAGGCTCCCGCCGTTCAGGCGCGGCGCCCTCCTGAACCGAAGGGGACCCTCGTGCGTCATCGTTCAGCAGTTGTCGTGAGCATTGCCGTCATCGGCGCCCTCAGCCTCACCGCGTGCGGCTCCCGCGACGACAAGAAGTCCGGGGACAGCGGCACGGGCGGCGGCTCCACGACCGTCACCATCGGCGTCGACGCCCCGCTCACCGGCGACCTCTCCGCCCTCGGCCAGGGCATCCGCAACTCCGTCGAGCTCGCGATCAAGCAGGCCAACGAGAAGAACGAGGTCCCCGGCGTCAAGTTCCAGATCAAGGCCCTCGACGACACCGGCAAGCCCGCGCCCGGCCAGCAGAACGCCACCCAGCTGGTCGGCGACAAGGACGTCCTCGGCGTCGTCGGCCCGCTCAACTCCAGCGTCGCGCAGTCGATGCAGCAGATCTTCAACGACGCCAAGCTCGTCCAGATCTCCCCCGCCAACACCGGCGTCGCCCTCAGCCAGGGCGAGAAGTGGGCCAGCGGCGAGAAGTCCCGCCCCTTCCAGACCTACTTCCGCACCGCCACCACCGACGCCGTCCAGGGCCCCTTCGCCGCCGACTTCCTGGTCAAGGACGCCAAGAAGACCAAGATCTTCATCATCGACGACCAGAAGACCTACGGCGCCGGCCTCGCCGCCACCTTCAAGGCCCAGTTCCTCAAGAACGGCGGCCAGATCGTCGGCGAGGAGCACGTCAACCCCGACGACCGCGACTTCGCCGCCGTCGTCACCAAGGTCAAGTCCTCCGGCGCCGAGGCGGTCTACTACGGCGGCGAGTACCCCGCCGCCGGCCCGCTCTCGCTGCAGCTCAAGGACGCCGGCGTCAGCGTTCCGCTGATGGGCGGCGACGGCATCCAGAGCGGCGACTTCATCAAGCTCAACCCCAAGAGCCAGGGCGACTTCGCCACCGCCGTCGGCCTGCCCGTCGAGCAGCTCCCCACCGCGGCCAAGTTCATCGCCGACTACAAGGCCGCCGGCTACAAGGACGCCTACGAGACCTACGGCGGCTACTCCTACGACAGCGCCTGGGCCATCATCCAGGGCGTCAAGGCCGTCGTCGCCGCCAACAACGGCAAGCTCCCCGACAGCCCGCGCGCCAAGGTCGTCGAGGCCGTCCAGAAGGTCACCTTCGAGGGCGTCACCGGCAAGGTCTCCTTCGACGAGTTCGGCGACACCACCAACAAGCAGCTCACCGTCTACACCGTCAAGGACGGCAAGTGGACCGTGGAGAAGTCCGGCACCTTCAACGGCTGAGCCCGACACGGATCCTGACCTGACGTCAGGCGCGCCGCAGCACACCGGAACCACCCCGCGCGGGGGCGCCACGAGTGCCCCCGCGCGCACCCACATCCACCACACCCACGCGGACACCCCACACGCACAACGGAGGCCCAGCGGTGCACGACCTACCGCAGCAGCTGGCCAACGGCCTGATCCTCGGCGCCCTCTACGGGCTCGTCGCGATCGGCTACACGATGGTCTACGGCATCGTCCAGCTCATCAACTTCGCCCACGGCGAGATCGTCATGGTCGGCGGCTTCGGCGCCCTGACCGCCTACCTCGCCCTCCCCGGCGGCACCACCCTGTGGCTGGCCCTACCGTTGATGCTGCTCGCCGGCATCCTGGTCTCCACCCTGACCGCCGTCGCCGCCGAGCGCTTCGCCTACCGGCCCCTGCGCACGGCCCCACGGCTCGCCCCGCTGATCACCGCGATCGGCCTGTCCATCCTCCTCCAGCAGCTGGTCTTCTCCTTCTACCCGGACGCCAAGAAGGCCAGGGTGTTCCCGAAGATCCCCGGCGACCCCTTCGAGATCGGCTCCGTCGCCATCCAGCGCAGCGACCTCTTCCTGATCGCCGCCGCCCCCGTCTGCATGATCGCCCTCGGCTGGTTCGTCACCCGCACCCGCTCCGGCCGCGCCATGCAGGCCACCAGCCAGGACCCCGACACCGCCAAGCTCATGGGCATCGACACCGACCGGATCATCGTCATGGCGTTCGCCATCGGCGCCGCCTTCGCCGCCGTCGCCGCCGTCGCCTACGGCCTGCGCAGCGGCCAGGTCGACTTCCGGATGGGTTTCCTGCTCGGCCTCAAGGCCTTCACCGCGGCCGTCCTCGGCGGCATCGGCAACATCTACGGCGCCATGCTCGGCGGCATCACCCTCGGCCTCGCCGAAGCCCTCGCCACGGGCTACATCCAGCACCTGCCCGGCATGCACCTCTTCGGAGGCGGCGCCTGGAAGGACGTCTGGGCCTTCGTACTCCTCATCGTCGTCCTGCTCGTCCGGCCCCAGGGCCTGCTCGGCGAGCGCGTCGCGGACAGGGCGTGAGCACCATGACCACCACCAGCACCGAAACCACCCCGGTCATCGCCCTCCCCGGCCGCACCGCCGCCCTGCTCACCGGCCTCGGCGCGGTCGCCACCGCCGCCTCCGCCCTGATGTCCTGGACCTGGACCGCCGACTACCCCGGCGACCTCACCTACTACGGCTCCCCGGCCGGCCTCCAGTGGCTCGCCCTCACCGCCGGCCTGCTCACCCTGCTGCTGCTGCTCGCCACCCAGGGCGTCCCCGGCCTGCGCTGGGCCGCCCCCCGCCGCAGCCACAACGCCGTCCTGTTCGCCGCCGCCGGCGCCCTCGCCGTCGGCTGGTTCTCGGTCCTGTCCATCACGGTCGACCTCGGCGGCCTCGCCAACCTCGAACCCGGCGGCTGGGTCCTCGCCGCCGGCTCCCTGCTCGCCGTCGCGGGCGCCCTCGGCCTGCCGCTGGACCGGCGCACCGCCGTCCCGCTGCGCGTCCTCGACCGGCGGCTGTTCCTCCTCGTCCCGATCGCCCCCGTCGTCTGGTTCGCCACCCACGCGGTCCCCGAGGACAAGCCGGTCGCCCCCGTCCTCACCGCCCTCGCCGGCGGCCTCGCCATCGCCACCGGCGCCGTGCTGCTCGTCCAGCTCGGCCACCTCGCCAACACCTGGCTGCGGCTCGGCACCGTCCAGCGCCCGCAGCCCGCCCCCCGCGAGCTGCCCTCCTGGGTCGAGGTCGGACTCATCGTCGTCGCCTTCGCCATCGGCCTGTTCGCCGTCACCTTCGGCATCGACACCGAGTACGGCGAACTCTTCACCGGCTACCTGCTGCTCGCCGCCGCCACGATCGCCGCGCTCACCCGCTCCGGCCTGATCGCCCGGCTGCGCGCCCTGACCGTCAAGTACCAGGCGGTCACCACCGGCGCGGCCTTCGCCGCCGCCGCCAGCTTCCCGTTCACCCAGACCAGCGACCAGTACACCTCGGTCGCCACCAACATCCTGATCTTCGCCACCGTCGCCCTCGGCCTCAACATCGTCGTCGGCCTCGCCGGCCTCCTCGACCTCGGCTACGTCGCCTTCCTCGGCGTCGGCGCCTACAGCGCCGCCCTGGTCTCCGGCTCCCCCGCCTCGCCGATCCACGTCCAGTTCCCGTTCTGGGCCGCCGTCCTCACCGGCGCCGTCGTCTCCATGGTCTTCGGCGTCGTCATCGGCGCCCCGACCCTGCGACTGCGCGGCGACTACCTCGCCATCGTGACCCTCGGCTTCGGCGAGATCTTCCGCATCACCATGCTCAACCTCAACGGCACCACCGGCCCCAAGGTCACCAACGGCTCCAACGGCATCCCCCGGATCCCCGACCTCGAGATCCTCGGCTGGGACCTCGGCAAGCCCACCACCGTCTTCGGCGTCGAACTCGGCCGGTTCTCCAACTACTACCTGCTGATGCTGCTGGTCACCGCCTTCGTCGTGCTGGTCTTCGCGCGCGTCGGCAACTCCCGCATCGGCCGCGCCTGGGTCGCCATCCGCGAGGACGAGACCGCCGCCGAGGCCATGGGCATCAACGGCTTCCGCCTCAAGCTCCTCGCCTTCGCCCTCGGCGCCTGCCTCGCCGGCCTCGCCGGCACCGTCCAGGCCCACGTCAGCTACACCGTCACCCCCGACCAGTACACCTTCGCCGAGGCCCTGCCGCCCAACTCCGCCTTCCTGCTCGCCGCCGTCATCCTCGGCGGCATGGGCACCATCAGCGGCCCGCTGGCCGGCGCCACCCTGCTCTTCCTCATCCCGAAGAAGCTGGAGTTCCTCGCCGACTACCAGCTGCTCGCCTTCGGCATCGCCCTCATCGTCCTCATGCGGGTGCGCCCCGAGGGCCTCATCCCCAACCGGCGCCGGCAGCTGGAGTTCCACGAGGCCGCCGCCATCCCCGCGCAACCCACCGGCGACGGCGTCGCCCTCTCCAAGGCAGGGGCGTGACCCCCAGATGACCACCAGCAACGCCCCCGCACCCGCCGAGGCCGCCCCGGACCCCGACGCGCCCCTGCTCGACGTCTCCGGCGTCACCATGCGCTTCGGCGGCCTCACCGCCGTCAACGGCGTCTCGCTCACCGTCGGCCGCGGCGAGATCATCGGCCTCATCGGCCCCAACGGCGCCGGCAAGACCACCTTCTTCAACTGCCTCACCGGCCTCTACGTCCCCACCGAGGGCACCGTCACCTACCAGGGCACCGTCCTGCCGCCCAAGCCCCACCTCGTCACCCAGGCCGGCATCGCCCGCACCTTCCAGAACATCCGGCTCTTCGCCAACATGACCGTCCTGGAGAACGTCCAGGTCGGCCGCCACAGCCGGATGCACCAGGGCCTGCTCTCCGCCGTCCTGCGCGGCCCCGGCTACCGCCGCTCCGAGGCCGAGAGCCGCGAGAAGGCCATGGAACTCCTGGAGTTCACCGGTCTCGCCGGCAAGGCCGACCACCTCGCCCGCAACCTCCCCTACGGCGAGCAGCGCAAGCTGGAGATCGCCCGCGCCCTCGCCTCCGACCCCGGTCTGCTGCTCCTCGACGAGCCCACCGCCGGCATGAACCCGCAGGAGACCCGCGCCGCCGAGGAACTCGTCTTCGCCATCCGCGACCGGGGCGTCTCCGTCCTCGTCATCGAGCACGACATGCGGTTCATCTTCAACCTCTGCGACCGCACCGCCGTACTCGTCCAGGGCCAGAAGATCGTCGAGGGCGACCGCGAGACCGTCCAGAGCGACGAGCGCGTCATCACCGCCTACCTCGGCGCCCCGCTCGAAGGCACCGCCCCCGTTACGGAGACCGACCAGTGACCGCACTCCTCGAGGTCCAGGACCTCCGCGTCGCCTACGGCAAGATCGAGGCCGTCAAGGGCATCAGCTTCACCGTCAACCAGGGCGAGGTCACCACCCTGATCGGCACCAACGGCGCCGGCAAGACCACCACCCTGCGCACCCTGTCCGGCCTGCTCAAGCCCACCGCCGGCCGCATCACCTTCGACGGGCAGGAGCTCACCGCCGTCCCCGCCCACAAGATCGTCGCCCTCGGCCTCGCCCACTCCCCCGAGGGCCGGCACATCTTCCCGCGCATGACCATCGAGGAGAACCTCCTCCTCGGCGCCTTCCTGCGTGACGACGCGCACGGCATCGCCCAGGACGTCGAACGGGCCTACGGCCTCTTCCCCATCCTCGGCGAACGCCGCAGGCAGGCCGCCGGCACCCTCTCCGGCGGCGAGCAGCAGATGCTCGCCATGGGGCGGGCCCTGATGTCCCGGCCCAAGCTGCTCATGCTCGACGAGCCCTCGATGGGCCTCTCGCCGCTGATGATGCAGAAGATCATGGCGACCATCGTCGAGCTCAAGGCCGAAGGCACCACCATCCTGCTGGTCGAGCAGAACGCCCAGGCCGCGCTCTCCCTCTCCGACCGCGGCTACGTCATGGAGACCGGCAGCATCGTCCTCCAGGGCACCGGCGCCGACCTCCTGCACGACGAGTCGGTGCGCAAGGCCTACCTCGGCGAGGACTGACACCGGCACGGCGAAGGGCCCGGCACACCCGTGCCGGGCCCTTCCGCCACTTCGCTACTCCGCGCCGCCCGCGGCCTCCTCGGCCTTCTTGCGGTCCTGAGCGGCGCCCTCCTCGATGACCGCCTCGGCCACCGCCGCCATCGTCATCCGGCGGTCCATCGAGGTCTTCTGGATCCACCGGAAGGCGGCCGGCTCGTTCAGCCCGAACTTGGTCTGCAGCACGCTCTTCGCGCGGTCCACCAGCTTGCGGGTCTCCAGCCGCTGGGTGAGATCCGCGATCTCCTCCTCCAGCGTCCGCATCTCCGTGTACCGGGACACCGCCATCTCGATCGCGGGCACCAGGTCGCTCTTGGAGAACGGCTTGACGATGTACGCCATCGCCCCGGCGTCGCGCGCCCGGTCCACCAGCTCCCGCTGCGAGAACGCGGTCAGCATCAGCACCGGCGCCAGGTGCTGCTCATGGATCTGCTCGGCGGCGGACAGCCCGTCCAGCACCGGCATCTTCACGTCCAGGATCGCCAAGTCCGGCTTCAGCTCCTGCACCAGCCGGACCGCCGTGGCCCCGTCCCCGGCCTCCCCGACGACGGTGTACCCCTCCTCCTCCAGCATCTCCTTCAGATCGAGGCGGATCAGCGCCTCGTCCTCGGCGATCACAATCCGGGTGATCTGGGGCGAATCGGTCTCAAGCGGCTCGGCCTGCTCGTCGGCGGTGCTCACGGGGCTCCTCGTTCCGGCGGGGTACTGCATGCACGAGGGTACCCAGACACGGTATGTTTGAGTTCAAGCAGGGTCGGGGGCAACCTTCGAATCTGTGGATGCCCCGGTAGCCCAGAGGTTAGAGGCAATGGTCTCAAACACCATCCAGCGTGGGTTCGAATCCCACCCGGGGTACTTTTCCTTCGATTCGAAAGCCGCTTAGGGTAGCCTAATAGTTGGCGATCTTCATTCGTTCGAGTCGAAACCATTCCATTCGCCCGCCCGTTCGGCGCCCGGGTTCGAAGATCGCCCGCATGGCCGTTCGATCCACGCGCGAAGAAGCCGTCCACCTCCTCCGCCAAGGCGTCCGCAACCGCGACGTCGCCCGCCGCCTCGGCGTGCCCTCGGGCACCATCGGGGCCTGGAAGCACCACGATCTCGCCAGGCACAACAGGCTCCCCGGCCGAAAGCGCTCCGCCTGCCCGCACTGCTACGGCGACCGGCTGAACCGTCCCGCCTACGCCTACCTCCTCGGCCTCTACCTCGGCGACGGCCACATCCTGCTGCCCAACGAGTACCGCAGGACCCAGAGCCTTCAGGTCACGTGCGACGAGAAGTGGCCGGGCATCATCGACTCCGTCGAGCAGGCCATGCGCCAGGTCCTCCCCAACAACACCCCCTGCCGGGTCCGCCGCACCGGCTGTCGCGATGTCAAGGTCTATTCGAACCACTTGACCTGCTACTTCCCCCAGCACGGCCCAGGCAGGAAGCACGAGCGCACCATAGCCCTGACACCATGGCAGCAGGAGATCGTCGATGCCCATCCCCGGGACTTCCTGCGTGGCCTGATCCACTCCGACGGCTGCCGGATCACCAACTGGACGACCCGCACCGTCGGCGGTGTCACAAAGCGCTACGAGTACCCGCGCTACTTCTTCACCAACACCTCGACCGACATCGTCCGCCTCTTCACGGACACGCTCGATGCCGTCGGCGTGCAGTGGAGGTCCGTCACCCGCCCCACCGGCAGCGTGAACGTCTCCGTCGCCCGCAAGGAGTCTGTGGCCCTCATGGACGCCCACATCGGGCCCAAGCACTGACAGCGGCGCGGCCCCGAGGAGGCGCCGCGCCGCTGGAACGGGGTCAGTCGTCCAGGGTCCCCACATGGTGGACGCGGACCAGGTTGGTGGAGCCGGCGAGGCCGGGCGGGGAGCCGGCGGTGATGACGACGATGTCGCCCTTCCGGCAGCGGCCGAGGGAGAGCAGGGCGGCGTCGACCTGCTCGACCATCTCGTCGGTGGTGGGCGCGAACGGGCCGAGGAAGGTCTCCACACCCCAGGTGAGGGCGAGTTGGCTGCGGACGGCCGGTTCGTAGGTGAAGGCCAGCACGGGGATCGGCGAGCGGTAGCGGGTCAGCCGGCGGGCGGTGTCGCCGGACTGGGTGAAGGCGATCAGGTACTTGGCGTGCAGGAAGTCGCCGATCTCCGCGGCCGCCCGGGCGACGGCGCCGCCCTGGGTGCGGGGCTTGCCGCCCGCGGCGAGCGTGGGCAGGCCGGCCGCGAGGATGTCCTGCTCGGCGGCCTCGATGATGCGGCCCATGGTGCGGACCGTCTCGGACGGGTACTTCCCGACCGAGGTCTCGCCCGAGAGCATCACCGCGTCGGTGCCGTCGAGGACGGCGTTGGCGACGTCGGAGGCCTCGGCGCGGGTGGGGCGCGAGGAGTTGATCATCGAGTCGAGCATCTGGGTCGCCACGATGACCGGCTTGGCGTTCCGCCGGGCGAGCGCGATCGCCCGCTTCTGGACCATCGGCACCTCCTCCAGCGGCATCTCCACCCCGAGGTCGCCGCGGGCCACCATGACGCCGTCGAAGCGGTCGACGACGGAGTCGAGGTTCTGCACCGCCTGCGGCTTCTCGACCTTGGCGATGACCGGGACCCGGCGCCCCTCCTCGTCCATCACCCGGTGGACGTCCTCGACGTCCCGCCCGCTGCGGACGAAGGAGAGCGCGACCAGGTCGGCCCCGACCCGCAGGGCCCAGCGCAGGTCGGCGATGTCCTTCTCGCTGAGCGCGGGCACCGAGACGGCGACCCCGGGGAGGTTGAGGCCCTTGTGGTCGGAGACCAGGCCGCCCTCGACGACGACGCAGCGGACCCGCGGTCCGGCCACCTCGGCGACCTCCAGGGTGACCCGGCCGTCGTCGACGAGGATCCGCTCGCCGACGGTGACGTCCCCGGCGAGTCCGGGGTAGGTGGTGCCGCAGCCGTTCTGGTCTCCGTCGACGCCGTTGTCGGTGGAGATGGTGAACTCGTCGCCGCGTTCGAGAAGTACCGGGCCCTCGGCGAAGGTGCCGAGGCGGATCTTCGGGCCTTGAAGGTCGACGAGCACGCCGACGCTGCGGCCGGTCTCGTCCGCTGCCTTGCGGACCCGGCGGTAGCGCTCCTCGTGCTCGGCGTGGGAGCCGTGGCTCAGATTGAATCGGGCGATGTCCATCCCGGCGTCGACCAGGGCCTTGATCTGGTCGTAGCCGTCGGTGGCGGGCCCGAGGGTACAGACGATTTTTGCTCGGCGCATAGTGCTGAGAGTAGGCATTACCGGCGCGTAACGACGATGCGGGTCCAAACAACGGGATGGCCGTTGCCATAAGGAGAGTTGAACACTCTGACACAACGTCGGACCGACGTGCGATTGGTTCCCCCGGGCTCGTCCGCACCCGTTCCCCGATGCGAACCCGTGAAGGTGTGTTCACCTCTGGTTCACCGTCACTTCCGCCCCCGCACGCGGCACGGCGGGACGCTCGTCACCCCGGTGCGATGCCGGGGCGCGGAAGTCGTTCCGACGAGGGGGAAGCGTCCGGTATGAAGCGTGCGTTCGGGGTGCTGGCGGCACTGGTGCTGCTCGGTGGGGTGGCGTTCGCCCTGCTACGGCCGACGTCCCACGACGACAAGAAGACCACGAAGACCGTCACCATCACGGGTCTCATCGGGTCGGAGAAGCAGGACTTCTTCCAGGACGAGGACGTCAAGGCCGAACTGGCGGCCCAGGGGCTCATCGTGAAGACCCTGCCCGTCGGCTCCTGGCAGATGGTCGACAAGCTCGACGGGCAGGCCTTCGCCTTCCCCGCCAGCCAGGCGCCGGCCGACAAGATCCGCCAGAACAAGGGCATCACCGAGGTGGTCTCGGCACCGTTCTACTCGCCGCTGGTGGTCGTGGCCCATCAGGCGACCGCCCAGGCGCTGAAGGACAGCGGAATGGCGGCCGAGGACCCCACCACCCACGTGTGGACCCTCAGGATGGACGCCTACCGGGACGCGCTGCGCACCAACAAGACGTGGGAGCAACTCCTCGGCGGCAAGCCGAAGGCCGAACTGCGCGGGAACGTGCTGATGGCCACCACCGACCCGAAGGACTCCTCCTCCGGCGCGATGTACCTGGCGTTGCTCTCCTCCCTGGAGAACGGCGGTCCGGTGTCGAGCGACGCGGAGGTGGAGAAGGTCAAGGACCTGTTGTACACGGCGATCTCCAAGCAGGGCGAGAAGAAGCAGTCCACCGACCTGCTGTTCAAGGACTTCACCTCGGGGGTCGGACGACCGCTGTCCCTCGTGTACGAGTCGGAGGCCGCCGAACTGGTGCGCCAGCAGAACACGCTCGGCGACATGGTGGTGCTCTACCCGGACACCACGATCTTCTCGGCCCACACCCTGGTCGGACTCAACGAGGACGGGCGGAAGCTGGCGACGCTGCTGCAGAACAACACCAAGCTGCGGGAGGCCGCGACCAAGCACGGCTTCCGCATCCAGGGGGACACCAAGGCCTTCGGCACCCAGTTCAGGACCCAGGACGACTCGTTCCACCTCGCGCCCAACCTGGACCAGGCGGGGATCAACCACGCCAGCATCCCGGTGTACGACGTGCTGAAGAAGCTGACCGACTACGCGACGAAGCCGTGAGCGGCGGGAACATGACGACAGGAAAGACCGCGATGATGGTGAAGCACCGGGGCGGGGCCCGGGGACTGGCCGCCGCGCTGGCGGCCCTGGCGGCGCTGGTGGCGGCGTGCACGTCCTCCCCCGCGCCGAAGCCCGACCCGACCGCCCCGCCGGCGCCGACCGCCCAGGCGGGGGTGCTGCGGGTACTGGCCGGCAGCGAGCTGCAGGACATGGCGCCGATCCTGGAGCAGGCCCAGAAGGAGACCGGCGTGACCGTCCAGTTCTCCTGGACGGGATCACTGGACGGCGCGGAGGCGGTCTCCGGCAACGCGGCGGACGGCAAGTACGACGCGCTCTGGTTCCCGTCGAACCAGTACCTGCGGCTGGACGAGCGGAGCCGGCCGAAGCTGCTGTCGGAGAGCCCGGTCATGACCTCGCCGCTGGCGATCGGGATCCGCTCCTCGGTCCTGGGCGAGCTGTCGTGGGGTGACGGTTCCGCGGTGACCTGGGGGAACCTGGCCGAGGCGGCGGCCGCCGGGAAGCTGAACTACGGCATGGCGGACCCGTCCCGGTCGAACTCGGGCTTCTCCGGACTGGTGGGGGTGGCCTCGGCGCTCTCCGCCGCGAACTCGGCGCTGACCGACGAGGACGTCGCCAAGGCGACGCCGCAGCTGAAGCAGTTCTTCGCCGGACAGAAGCTGACCTCCGGGTCGTCGGGCTGGCTGACCCAGGCGTACACCCAGGCCGAGCAGGGCTCGGTCGGGGCGCTGGTGAACTACGAGTCGGTGCTGCTGACGATGAACAAGACGCTGCCGCCGGAGCAGCGGCTCACCGTGGTGCGCCCGACGGACGGCGTGGTGACGGCCAACTACCCGTTGACCCTGTTGAGTTCCGCGCAGCCGCGGGAGCAGGAATCGTTCCGCAGGCTGACCGAGTACCTGCTGAAGGAGGACGTCCAGAAGCGGATCTCCGAGCAGACGCTGCGCCACCCGGTGGCGGCCGGGGTGGCTCCGGCGGCGGGCGTGCCGACGGACCGGCGCCGGGAGCTGCCCTTCCCGGGCAGCCTGGCGGTGGCGACCCATCTGCTGGCCTCGTACCAGAACGAGCTGCGGCGGCCGTCGCGGACGGTCTACGTGCTGGACACCTCGGGCTCGATGGCGGGGCAGCGGCTGGCCCAGCTGAAGTCGGCGATGGGCCGGCTGACCGGGGCGGAGGACTCCCGGGGGGTGCGGCGGTTCCGCGACCGCGAGGAGGTCACGCTGATCTCCTTCGCCTCCAAGGTCAAGTCCACGAAGACGCACACCGTGCCGGCCGGGGCGGCGGCGCAGCAGGAGCTGGCGTCGATCAACGCGGACGTGCAGGCGCTGTCGGCGGAGGGCGGCACCGCGGTGTACTCGTCGCTGGAGGAGGCGTACCGGGTGATCGAGCGGCAGCAGGCCGCGGCGAAGGACGACCGGTTCACGTCGATCGTGGTGATGACGGACGGGCTGAGCAACGAGGGGGTGTCGGACCAGGACTTCAAGACCTTCCGGGCCGGTCTCTCGCCGGCGCTGAGGTCGGTGCGGGTGTTCCCGATCCTGTTCGGCGACGCGGCGAAGACGCAGTTGCAGGGGATCGCGGATCTGACGGGCGGCAAGCTGTTCGACGGGACGGGTTCGCTGGACGGGGCGTTCGAGGAGATCCGTGGCTACCAGTAACGGTGGCGGCACGTGGGGCGGGCGGGTCCTGAGGTACCTGGGATCCGCCCGCAACATCGCGGCGTGCACGGCCGGTTCGGGTGGGCTGGTGCTGCACTTCGCGGGCCGGGGCGGGGCCCTGTGGCCGGGGATCGTGGCCGCCCTGTACGGGGCGGTGACGTTGCTGTGGTGGGCCGTCGAATCCGGGCGGCCCGGGGGTACCGGGGGTACCGGGGGTACCGGGGGTACCGGGGGTACCGGAGAGACCCGGGATCCGGACGACCCGCCGACGACCGGCAGCACCCAGGGCGGCACCGGGCAGCAGAGCGGCCCGGCGGGCCCGCCGTCCGCGGCCGCCCCGCCGGCGCCGCGGCCCTGGCCGCAGCTGGAGGAGCTGGCGGCGTTCGTCGGTTCGGCGGCGCTGCCGCCGGCGGCGAACGTGCCGGGGCTGCTGGTGCGGCTGCGCACCGCCGGGCCGGGGCCGACCACGGAGCCGATCGTCCAGCGCCGGCTGCCGTTGGCGGTGGACGGCTACCTGCGGGCGCTGACCTGGCAGCCCTGGGTGTCGGACGGGGCGGACCCGGTGGCCGAACTGGCCCGGGCGGTGGACGAGATGGCGGCCATGGTCCCGGCGACCTGATCGCCGCGGCAGCGCGCCGGACGCAGCGGCCGGCCCGGGTGACCGGGGACCGGCCGCTGCGTCGTGCCGCCGGTCAGGCCTCCAGGACGCCGGGCAGTTCGAGGCGGCGGCGCACCCCCAGCTTGCGGAAGCTGTTGGTGAGGTGGGTCTCGACGGTGCGCACGGCCAGGTGCAGCATGGCGGCGATCTCGGCGTTGGAGTGCCCGGCCGCGGCGAGGCGGCAGATGCGCAGCTCACTGTCGGTGAGTGCCTCGGCGCCGGCGTGGTCGGCGCGGCCGATGCGGGCGCCGGAGGCCCGCAGGGACTCCAGGGCGGCGGCGCGGTGGCGGACGGCACCGAGGCGTTCGGCGCGGCCGGCGGCCTCGCGCAGGGCGCGGCGGGCGGCGCCGCGGCGGCCGCCGTCGGCGAGCAGGCGGCCGTAGGTGATGAGGGCCGGGATGAGTTCGGTGTCGATCTCGGCGGTGCGCAGCATGTGGACGGCTTCGGCGGCGAGGTCGAGGCCGTGGCGTCCGCCGGTGGCGGCGGCCAGGGCCCGCAGGGCGCGGCCGACGGTGCGGGGGGAGCCCCAGATCCGGGCGAGCCGGAGTTCCTCCTCGGCGAGGGCGACGGCGGGGCCGGGTTCGCCGAGCTGCAGGTGGCATTCGGCGGCAGCGGAGCGCCAGGGGGTGACGATGGGGCTGCGGACCTGGCGCTCGCCCTGGCGGCGGCCGCATTCGAGGAGGTCGGCGAGGGCTTCGGCGGGTTCGCCGGAGGCGAGCCGGAGCAGGCCCCGGGCGTAGAGGTACTCGTTCCACTCCCAGGAGTCCTGGGCGCGATCGGCGGCGACGGCGCGGGCGAGGCCGTGGGCCTGCCAGAGCCGGCCGGTCTCGACGAGGGCGATGACGCTCTGGGCGACGAGGTGGGCGTTCTGCTGGCCGAGGAGTTCGGCGTAGCGGCCGGGGGCGGTGTCGTCGGTGGCGGGGGCGGGCGCGGGCGCGGCGCCGGCGCGCCAGGTGGGGGCGGCGGCGCCGCCGCGGTGGCCGGGGGCGACCAGGGCGGGCAGCCGGGGCAGTCCGGGCGGTCCCCAGGGGGTGGCGCGCAGGAGCACCGGGGCGGGGGGTGCGGCGGACGGCCCGGCGGACGGGGCCGGCGCGGCGGCGGGGCCGGGGGCGGTGAGGGCGTAGTCGTCGAGCAGGGCCTGGTACTCGCCGCGCATGATCCTGGTCTCGGCGCGGACGCTGAGCAGGCACTGGTAGCCGGGATCGAGGGGGCCGCCGCGGTAGCCCGCGAAGCCGCGGGCGGTGATCTCGTCGGCCTGGTCGAGGAGGTCGGCCCACTGGGAGAGGGTGGCGAGGGAGACCAGGAGGTAGGAGCGGCAGAGCGGGTCGACGGGTGAGGCGTCGAGTTCGCCGATGCGTTCGGCGACCTCGGTGGCGGAGAGCAGGCCACTGGTGGCGTCGAACTCGGTGAGCAGGGCGAAGGCGGGCGGGGCGAGGCGGTGCGGGGTGCGGGCGGCGAGGCGCTGGACGCCTTCGACGACCTGGAGCCAGCTGCGGCCGTCGTGGGCGGCGATCTGGGCGGTGGCGGCCTGGACGGCGTGCAGGACGTCCTCCTGGTCGACGAAGCGGTGGGCTAGCTCGTCCATGAGTTCGAGGGCGGCGGGGGTGTCGCCCCGGGTGGCGAGCACCGCGCCGAGGGTGTTGGCGGCGCGGAAGACGCCTTCGTCGGTGTGCTGGAGGTGGACGGCTTCGGCGAGGTGGCGCAGGCCGACGGTGCGTTCGGCGGGGCCGAGGGTGACTTCGAGGCTGCCGAGTTCGGTGAGCAGCAGGCCGCGCTGGCGGTCGCTCAGGGGTTCGGCGAGGACGCGGCGCAGCAGGGCCACGGCGTCGGCGGGGTGATCGGCCTCGGCGGCCTGGCGGGCGGCGCGGCGCAGGGTGTCGGCGGCCCAGCGGGGGGTGGGGGCGGGGGTGTGCAGGAGGTGGCCGGCGACCGTCCGGTCGGGAGCGCCGGTGCGGTGGAGGTGTTCGGCGGCGGCGAGGTGGACCTCGGCGCGGTGGCCGGGGGCGTGGCCGGTGAGGACGGCGTCGGCGAGCAGGGGGTGGGCGAAGCGGGGCCAGGTGCCCGGGCCGGGGGTGTCGAGGTGGTGGTGGAGGGTGAGGTGGGCGAGCCAGCCGGCGAGGCGGCCGGGGTCGGCGGCGGTGAGTTCGGCGAGCAGCGGGAGCGGGTCGAGGGGCGGGGTCCCGGGGGCGGGGGCGGTGTCGGCGGCGGGGTGTTCGCGCATCCGGGCGAGGACGCGGGCGGCGGTGACGGCCTGTTCGCCGGCGCCCCGCAGCCAGGCGTCGACGGCTTCGGCGAAGGCGCCGCCGCCGCCGGGCAGGGTGCCGCACTGCTCGGGCAGGGCGGCGGGCAGGGCGCCACCGCCGCCCGCGTCCACCGCGTCCTCCTGCGGACCGTCCGCGTCCGTCCCCGCCGCCCGGTTCGCCGCCTCCGCCGTGAGGTCGGCGAGCAGCGCGGTGAGCAGCAGCGGGTTGCCGCCACTGGCGCGGGCGCAGTCGGCCGCCAGTCCGAGGGGCGCGTCGGGCCCGAGCCGGTGGCGGGCGATCCGGACGGCGGCGGGGGTGCCGAGCGGGGCGAGCCGCAGGGTGGTGGCGAGGTCGGGGGTCAGGTCGCGGGCGAAGCGGTCGCGCGGGGTGTCGAGGGTGGCCTGCCGGTGTTCGGTGGCGATCAGCAGGGCGGGCAGCCGGTCGATGCGGCGGGCGACCTGGCGCAGCCAGCGGCGGGAGGCCTCGTCGGCGAGGTGGATGTCGTCGACGGCGAGCAGCAGCGGGTGGTGGGTGCCGTGCAGGCGGAGCAGGGACCAGAGGGTGGCCTCGGCGCTGTCGGGGGCGGCGGCGCCGTCCGGGGCGGGGGTCGCGGCCGGCGGGGTGCTCCAGGAGGCGGGGCCGTAGGGGCCGGCGGGGGTGGGGCCGGTGTCGAAGAGCTGGCGGGCGGCCGCCCAGGGGGTGGCGGTCTCCTCGGCGGAGCAGCGGGCGCGCAGCACGGTGGTGCCGTCGGCGGCGGCGCGGCGGACGGCCTCGGCGAGCAGCGCGGTGCGGCCGGTGCCGGTGGCGCCGGTGATCAGCAGCACGTGGCCGGTGCCGCCGCGGGCGGCGTCGGCCCGGTCGGCGATCTGCCGCAGCTGTGGTTCGCGTTCCGCGAGGTGGGTGGACGTGGTGGTGCGCATCCCCGGTTTCCCCTCTATCCCCTTCTGCCCTTCCCGGCCGCCGGGCGGTGTCCGAAGGGGCAGTATCCGCCGTTGTACCGGGAAATCGGCTTGACGTGCTAACCACGCGTTACCGGTGAGTCCGGTTCTCGCCGTGACGCGACGGTCCCCGGGGGACCGGTGTGATCGCGCGGAACGGCCCGTCCGGGCGCCGTGAGGCCGCCGCACGGGCAGGTCCGCGACCCCTATGACCACCTGGGGGCCCCGATGCGTTGCCCCCGCCGGTCGGCGGGGACTGCCCGGCGGGCCCGATCTCGTGGTGGACCACGATGGCCGGGAGGCTGCCCCGGCGGGAAACATGGAGGCAGTTTCCGGGGCATGGGCAGCGCTCCCGGATCGCCGTCGAAACGGCCTGCTCCCGGACGGGGCGTGATGCCCCGGGGTTCGGGGTCCGCCGGGTGGCCGGGCCGGCTTCTCCCAGGAGGGGGCCAGATTTGACTGTTCTGCACACCGAGTACGACCGCCGCGGCACGGCGGTACGGGCTTCGGTATCCGCCACGCGCACCGTTCCGCCGCAGCGCCCGGTGGCGTCCCGTGCGGTCGCCGTGGCCGGTCAGGCGCCGGGCGCGGCCGCGGTCGCGGCCACGCACCCCCAGGCGCCGGCCGTCGCGGCGCGCGCCGCGGCGGGGGCGACCCGGCCGGCGGGCGCCTCGGCGGCCCGCACCTCGACGGTGCCGGTCGCCGTCCAGGCCGCCGATCCGCTCTCCCGGGCGGGCGCGGAGGCGCAGCTGCGCCGCTTCCCCGGGGTCGCGGTGGTGGACCCGACGGGTGCGGCCACGCCGGGCACGGTCACCGTGCTGGTCGCCGAGTCCGCCGACGCGGCCGCGACGGCGGCACTGCGCCGGCTGGTGCGCGGCGCCGGGCAGCGGGTGGTGCTGGTGGTCGAGCGGCTGCGCGAGACCGAGCTGATGGAGGCCGTCGAGTGCGGCGTGGCCGCGATCCTGTGGCGCCGGGAGGCGACGCCGGAGCGGCTGGGCCGGGCGGTGCTGGCCGCGGCCCGCGGCGACGGCGACCTGCCGGCGGACCTTCAGGGGCGGCTGATCGCCCAGGTGGGCCGTCTGCAGCGGTCCGTGCAGGGGATGCCGGGGCAGGCTCCGGCGGGCCTGTCGGAGCGGGAGTCGGACGTGCTGCGGCTGGTCGCGGAGGGGTGGGACACCGGGGAGATCGCGGCCCGGCTGTCGTACTCGGAACGGACCGTCAAGAACGTGCTGCACGGTCTGACCACCCGCCTGCAGTTGCGCAACCGGGCGCACGCGGTGGCCCACGCGGTCCGCGAGGGGTACATCTAAGCAGTCACCAGGACACCGGGCGGGCAGGGTGCGAAGGGTACAGCACCTGCCCGCCCGCGTCATGAGCGAGTCGCCAAGATCTCACCCGTTGGACAGATCCGGGGGCTATCCATCGACGTGGGCGCACGGCACACTTCTACGCGCGTACTTCTACGCGCGTCACCGAGGTCCCTTCCGTAGCCCCACCTGGAGAGTCGTCCCATGCCCCTGAACCGCCGTGACTTCGTCACCCGGTCCGCCGCCACCGCCGCCGGCGCCGCCCTCGCGAGCAGCGCCGCCCTCTCCGCCGCCACCCCCGCCGCGGCGGCCGGACCGGACGAGGCCCGCGCCAAGGGCCGGACCAAGCGCCAGGCCTTCACCGTGATGGGCACCACCGACCTGCACGGCCGGGTGCTCAACTGGGACTACTTCACCGACGCGGTCTACGCCGACAAGGCGCACAACGAGGTCGGCCTCGCCAAGATCTCCACGCTCGCCAAGCAGGTGCGCGAGGAGAAGGGCTGGGACCGCTGCCTGCTCATCGACGCCGGCGACACCATCCAGGGCACCCAGCTGACGTACTACTACGCCCGGGTCGAGCCGATCGCCACCGAGGCCGACACCGCGCCCGAGCACCCGATGGCGCTCGCCATGAACACCATGGAGTACACCGCCGCCGCGCTCGGCAACCACGAGTTCAACTACGGCATCGACACCCTGCGCGCCTACGAGGAGCAGCTGGACTTCCCGCTGCTGGGCGCCAACGCGCTGAACGCCCGCAACGACAAGCCGGCCTTCCCGCCGTACGTGATCCGCAAGCTGAAGCTGGGCAACGGCCCGGCCCTGAAGGTCGGCATCGTCGGCCTGACCAACCCGGGCATCGCGATCTGGGACAAGGCCAACGTGGCCGGCAGGATGACCTTCCCCGGCATCGTCGAGACCGCGAAGACCTGGGTGCCGAAGGTCAAGGCGGCCGGCGCGGACGTCGTCGTGGTGGCCTGCCACTCCGGCACGGACGAGGCCACCTCCTACGGCGACCAGCTGCCCTGGCCGGAGAACGCCTCGGTGGCGCTGGCCGAGCAGGTGCCCGGCATCGACGCCGTCCTGGTGGGCCACGCCCACAAGGAGATCCCGCAGCGCCTGGTCGTCAACAAGGAGACCGGCAGGACCGTCGTGCTCTCCGAGCCGCTGTGCTGGGGCCAGCGCCTGACCTGCTTCGACTTCGAGGTCGAGTTCGACAAGGGCGCGTGGAAGGTCGTCTCGCTCTCCTCCCGGGTGCTGAACTCCAACACCGTCCCGGAGGACCCGGAGATCGTCGACCTGATGACCGAGCAGCACAAGAAGGTCGTCGACTACGTCAACCAGGTCATCGGCACCGCCAAGATCGAGCTGTCCATCGCCGAGGCGCCGTTCCGGGACACCCCGATCATCGACCTGATCGGCAGGGTGCAGGCCGACGTGGTCCGCGCCGCGCTGGCCGGCGGCCAGTACGCCGGGCTGCCGGTGCTCGCCCAGGCCGCGCCGTTCAACCGCACCGCGAAGATCCCGTCCGGCCAGGTCAAGCTGCGCGACGCGGCCGGGCTGTACATCTACGAGAACACCCTGGAGGCCCGCGTCCTGACGGGCGCCCAGATCAAGGACTACCTGGAGTTCTCGGCGAAGTACTACGCCCAGCTCGCCCCGGGCGCGGCGGTCGACAGGGCCACCCTGACCAACGCGCAGAACACCCCGGACTACAACTACGACGCGGTGTACGGCGTCTCGTACGACATCGACATCGCCCAGCCGGTCGGCTCGCGGATCGTCAACCTCTCCTTCGAGGGCAAGCCGATCGACCCGAACGCCCGGTTCGTCCTCGCGGTCAACAACTACCGTGCCAACGGCGGCGGCAACTTCCCGCACGTCGCGGCCGCCACCATGGTGTGGGCCAACTCGGACGAGATCCGCAACGCGATGATCGCCTGGGTGAAGGAGAAGGGCGTCATCGACCCGGCCGACTTCTTCACCGAGTCGTGGCGCCTGGTCCGCGCCGGCCAGCCGGTCTTCTGACCCGACCGACCGACCGCCGCAGCACCACCGGAGCAGCTCCGGGGCCCGCGCCCCGGGGCTGTTCCGCTTCCCGCGCACGCTCTGGGCCGGGCGCATGCGGACCGTCGCCGCCTGGCCCCTGGAGGGGCCCGCTACCGCGAACCGGCCAGCTGCTCCATCGCCGCGCGTTCCAGCCGGGCCAGGTCGTCCAGCAGCCGGCCGGCCCGGAGCAGGGGCTCCGCATCACCCGACTCCCCCGCGACGGCGACGAGTTCGGCCACCTCGGTCCAGCCGGCCGCGGCCTCGGCGTAGTGGTCGCGGGCGGTGCGGACCCGGGGGTCGTCGAGCAGGTCGGCGCACTCGCCGAGGAAGTCCCGGTAGAGGTTGCGGAACAGCGCGCCGCCGGTGCCGGCGAGTTCCATCATCCGGGCGGCCTGCGGGAGTTGGCGCTCGGGATGTTCGGCGCGGGTCAGCCAGCCCGGCACCAGGGCGGCGGCCTTCCCGATCCCCCGGTGGCCGAGGTTGGCGATCGGCGGGTGCAGGAAGGCCTTCGCGCACTCGGCCATGGCCGGCGCCACCAGCCCCCGCACGTCCGGGAGTTCGGCGCGCCGGGTGAGCGTGAAGGAGCGGTTGCGGGCGGTCATCGGGCCGCGTTCGGCGCGCGCCGCGGCGAGCGAGGCGAGGCTGGTGGTGACCGCCCCGCCCTGCTGCGCGGTGTCCACCAGGTGCGCCCGGAGGGCGTCGTAGCCGCAGATCGCGACCATGTGCCCGCCGAAGTGCACCCGGGAGGTGAAGTACTCCAGGTGGTAGCTGTCCAGTTGGAGCCCGACCGGGCGCCCGGCGTCCAGTTCGGCGGCCACGTTCCGCCAGGCCCGGCGGGCGGAGCCGGTCTCCCGGACGTCCAGCTCCAGCCCGAGCCGGGCGGCCAGGGTGCGGGTCAGCTCGAAGGGCTTGACCCGGCCGCCGAGGAACGGGAAGTCCAGGCCCTTGCCGTCCCAGTAGACGAACGAGAGTCCGGCACCGAGCCCGAACAGCATCGGCTCGGACAGCTCGACGCCCTCGTGGCGCAGCAGCACGCCGAGCGCCGTCGTCTCGCAGTGCATGCCGCCCAGTGGCTGCGTGTTCACGCCCCGACCTCCGCCGTCTCCTCGACCCGGACGACCAGCCGGGTCGTCCACTCCTCCGCCGGGGCCTCCCCCGGTCCGACCAGGTACGCCTCGCGCACCGGCGCCAGCGGCCGCAGCCCGCGCTCGTGCACGGCGGCCATCAAGGCGTTGTAGGCGAGCGGCAGTTGGGCGTACGGGCCGTGGTGGACCGTCTCCACCACCGGCCCGCCGGGCAGCACCTCCCACTCCAGGCCGGCCACCGCGGCCACCTCGCCGGCGCCGGCCGCCCCGGCCGTCTCCGCGCCGACCGCGATCCGCATGCCCTCCCCGAGGTCCAGCGGGAACAGCCCCCACAGCGGCGGCCGCCACGGCGTGCCGTCCAGCCCCGCCAGCAGCCGGCCGACGCACGCGCCGGTCCGCTCCGCCAGCTCGCCCGGCCCGGCCACCGCCCGCACCACGGCGAGCCGCCGCCGCGGCTCCCGGCCGAGGATGATCTCGTACCCGGGCAGCCCGCCGCCGTCCGCGAGGCGTTCCAGCAGCTCCAGGCGGGCCCGGTCGCGGCTGATCCGCTCGGCCACCCGGTCGCGTTCGGCGCGCAGCAGCCGGGCCCGCTCCGGCTCGCCGGCCGCCAGGGTCGCGGCGATCACCGCGAGCGGTACGTCGAGTTCGCGCAGCAGGGCGACGGTGAGCGCGTCGCGGGCCTGGGCGGGGGCGTAGTAGCGGTAGCCGGTGGCGGGGTCGACCCGGGCCGGGGGCAGCAGTCCGCTGTCGTCGTAGTGGCGGAGCTGTTTGACGCTCAGCCGGCAGAGGCGGGCGAAGCGCCCGATGGTGAGGAAGTCGTCCTGGTCTCGCACGGGCCCATGGTGGACCCTCCCCCCGTGGGAGGGTCCACCCGGACCGCTCCCCCGCCGGGGCGACCGGCCGGCGAGACGCTGGGACATCTTCCCGAGACAGCGGGATATTCAGCCGCGCGCCGGGCCTGCCTACCGTTGATCACGTCACCGAGAATCCCCCGTTCCGAGAAGGAGCAGTTCCATGCGCGCAGTCGTCCAGCAGACCTTCGGCGGCCCCGAGGTCCTGGAGGTCGTCGAGGCCGAGCGGCCCGCCCCGCGCGGCGGCGAGGTCCTGGTCCGCGTCCACGCCAGCGGCGTCAACCCGGTGGACGCGGCGGTCCGTTCGGGTGTCTACCCGCTGCTCGGCGAGCCGCCGTTCGGGGTCGGCTGGGACATCTCCGGCGTGGTCGAGGAGGCCGGGCCGGGCGCCCGGTTCCGGGTCGGCGACGAGGTGTTCGGCATGCCGTTCTTCCCGCGCGCCGCCACCGGCTACGCCGAGTACGTCGCGGTGCCCTCCCGCCAGGTGGCCCGCAAGCCCGCCGCGCTGGACCACGTGCAGGCCGCCGCGCTGCCGCTGGCCGCGCTGACCGCCTGGCAGGGCCTGGTGGACGCGGCGCAACTGGCCGAGGGGCAGCGGGTGCTGATCCACCGGGCGGCGGGCGGCGTCGGCCACCTCGCCGTGCAGATCGCCAAGGCCCGCGGCGCGCACGTGGTCGCGCTGGCGAGCGGTCCGAAGCACGACTTCGTGCGCTCGCTGGGCGCCGACGAGGTGCTCGACCACCGCGAGGAGGGCTTCCTGGCGCGGGCCGGCCGGGTGGACGTGGTGTTCGACTCGTCCTCGCAGGGCACCGCCTCGCTGGAGGTGCTGTCCGAGGGCGGCGTGCTGGTCTCGATCATGGAGCACTGGAACACCGCGCTGGCCGCCGAGGTCGAGGGCGCCGGGCGCCGGTTCGCGGGCATCTCGGTGGAGCCGGACTACGCCTCGCTGGAGGCGATCGCCCGGCTGGTCGACGAGGGCCGGATCCGTCCGCACATCGCCGAGACCTTCCCGCTGGAGGAGGCCGGCAAGGCGCACGAGCTGATCGCCACCGGCCGCACCCAGGGCAAGATCGTCCTGACCGTCGCCTGAGCCGTAGGGTTCACGGGGACGGCAGGCGGCGGACGGCGGACGGGGAGCGCACGTGGACATCCTGACCGAGGCACTGGGTTCGATGCGCACGGGGCAGCCGGCCTCGGTGCGCACCGAGGGGCGGGCACCGTGGGGGCTGCGGCTGCCCCGGGTCGCCGGCGCCGGGTTCCACGTGGTGCTGTACGGGACGTGCTGGCTGGTGCCGCTGGAGGAGGGGGCCGCGCCGGTCGCGCTCAGCCCGGGCGACGTGGTGTTCCTGCGCGACGGCCGCGGCCACATCCTCGCCGACCACCCGCACACCCCGGCCGTCCCCGAGCAGCCCTCGCAGTTCCGGCCGGGCCTGCCGATCGGCACCGTCTCCGTCGGCGGGGACGGGCCGCGCACCAGCCTGCTGTGCGGCAACTACCACCTCGACCAGGCCCGCCCGCACCCGCTGGTGCGGCAGCTGCCGGAGATCGTCCACCTGCAGACCCGGCACGGCCGGCACCCGGAGCTGAGCGCGGCCGTCCAGCTGCTGGGCGCCGAGCTGGAGAACCCCCGGATCGGTTCGGCGGGCATCGTCCCGGCGCTGATCGACTCGCTGCTGCTGTACATCCTGCGGGCGTGGTTCGAGGAGCAGCCGCCCGCCACCGCGGCGGGCTGGGCGGCGGCGCTCGGCGACTCGGCGGTGGCCCCGGCGCTGACCGCGATCCACGAGTCGCCGTCCACGGCGTGGACGGTGGAGTCGCTCGCCGCCCGGGCCGGACTCTCCCGGGCGGCGTTCGCCCGCCGCTTCACCGCCCTGGTCGGCGAGCCGCCGATGGCCTATCTGACCCGCTGGCGGATGACGACGGCGGCCCGGCTGCTGCGCGAGTCGCAGGCCCCGCTGACCGCCGTCGCGGCGAAGACCGGCTACGGCTCGGAGTACGCCTTCGCGAAGGCGTTCAAGCGGGAATTCGGCCTGGCGCCGGGCGGCTACCGCCGGGAGACCCGGGCCGCCTGAGGCCCCGCCCCCGGCGGCCGTGCTCCCCCGCCGCTCCCGGCCGATCCCCGCCGCTACCCCTTCGCGACCGCCTCGCGGACGGCCGGGGCGATCTCGTTCGCCCAGCGGCCGAGGGCGAGCGGGTCCGGCGAGCCGTGGTCGGCGGCGAACAGGGTGAAGCCGGACGCGCCGTGCTCCAGCACCGCGCCGGTCAGTTCGGCGACCCACTGGTCCACCGAGCCGCCGAGCCAGGTCCGCCGCTCGTCGCGGGTCGCGGCGAGCGGGCGGTCGGTGATCCGGCCCGGGAGGTTGTAGACGGTGCGGATCTCGCGCGGGTCGCGCCCGGCGGCGGCGGCCGCCTCGTCGACGACCGGCCGCGAGGTGCGGTAGCGCTCGCTGAGCCAGTCCGCCGCGTGGCCGGGGATCCAGCCGTCGGCGACCCGGCCGGTGACGGCCAGGGACCTGCGGCCGTTGGAGCCCGTCCACACCGGCGGCGCGGCCACCGGCGCGGGCTCGATGCCCCGGACCCGGTAGTGCCGGCCCTCGTGGGTGACCGGCTCGCCGCCGCCGGAGAGCCGCTTGACCAGGACGATCGCCTCCTCGAAGGCCTCCACCGCCTCGCCGGGGGTGAGCCGTTCGACGCCCAGGTCGGCGATCCGGTCCCAGAGTCCGCCGGCGCCCATGCCCAGCACCACCCGCCCGCCGGAGAGCGCGGACAGCGAGGTGACCGCCCGGGCCAGCAGCGGCGCGGGCCGGCTGGGCAGGTTGGTGACGTTGGCGAAGCCGCTGATCCGCTCGGTGCGCCCGAGCAGGAAGCCGAGCGCGGCGTAGGCGTCCACCCGCCCGCCGAGGTAGGGGTGGTCCGACAGCGAGAAGTGGTCCAGCCCGTCGCGGTCGGCCTGCCGGACGACGCTCAGCAGCCGTCCGGTGTCGGCGAGGTCGCCCGGCGCGCCGAATCCGAAGACGACGCCCTGGTGCTCGGTGCCCATCGTTGCCCCTCCTCCGTTCCGGATGCTCAGGCCGTGCCGAAGAGTTCGGCGAACCGGCCGGTGAACAGGTCGGTCCCCTTGTACTCCACGACGGCCTCCGTCGACGCCATCACCGGGCCGTCGGGGCCTGGCAGTTGGCCGACGCCACCGCGCGGACCGAGCGGCACCAGCATGAAGGGGGCGGCCGGGGGCGCGTAGCGCTCCCCGGCCGGCTCGCCGCGCAGCTGGGCGGCGATGTTCTTGGCGACCACCTCGGCGTGCTGGAGCGCGATGCCGGCCATCTTGGGCTCCTCGATGGCGGTGAGGTCGCCGACCGCGTAGACGTGCGGGTGGGCGTCCAGGGCGAGCGTGTCGGTGACCCGGACCTGCCCCCGGGCGGTGCGCTCGACGAGCCGGCCGTCGGCGAGGTAGTCGCTGTTGATCCGCACGCCGTGGGCGCGGAACCAGAGGTCGGCGGTGAGCTCCTCGCCGCTGTCCAGCGCGACGGTGAAAGTGGCGGCCCGGCCCGGCTCGACGGCGGGGTCGGCGGCCAGGCGGGCACCGAGCCGCAGGGTGACGCCCAGGGCGTCCAGCTGGCGGTGCAGTTCCTCGCGCAGCTCGGGCAGCAGGGCGGGCAGCAGCCGGTCGACCGGGTCCACCACGGTCACCTGCTTCCGCGGCCAGACGTCCTTGATCTCCCCGGCCAGTTCCAGCCCGACCGGCCCGGCGCCGGTGATCAGCACCCGGTCGGCGCCGGCGAGTTCCTTGTGGGTGGCGCGCAGGTGGTCCAGCGCCTCGGCCCGGGAGTCGGCGACCGGCTTGGCGGGGTAGGCGTAGCCGGAACCGGTGGCGAGGACCAGGTAGTCGGCGTCCACGCGCCGCCCGGAGGCGAGGGTGACGCCGCCCGGGTCGGCCGAGACCACCCGGTCGCGGACCACCGCGCCGCGGGCGAGCAGGGTCTCGTACGGGAAGAAGATGTTGTCCGCCCAGTCGGGCCGGGCCAGGGCCCGCAGCGATCCGGCGGCGTTGACGAAGGCGTCGCGCGGGTCGACGAGGACGACGTCGGCCTCGGCGTCCAGCGCCTTGGCGACCGCGGATCCTCCGTAGCCCCCACCGACCACGACAACGGTACGACTCATGTTCTCTTGCCCCCAAAGCAGAAAAGAGCTGCAGTTCGCGCTACGAACATATTAGTTCGCGCTGCGAACTGCAACCCCTGCCCGCGGGAATCAGCCCGGCTCGCCGAAGACCGGCGGCGTCTCGTTGTCCAGCACCACCCGCCCGAGCAGCCCGGCCAGCACCTCCCGCTCCGTCACCGAGAGCCCGGACGGCAGCCCGTCGATCCGCCGGCAGGTCTCGGTGTGGAAGCGCTCCGCCAGCACGGCCCCCTCCTCCGTCAGCACGACCCGCACCGCCCGCGCGTCCGCCTCGCAACTCTCCCGCCGCACCAGCCCGTTGCGCTCACTGCGGTCCACCAGCCCGGTCAGGCTCGACTTGGCCAGCCGCAGCACCCCGCCGAGCTCCCCCATCACGTACGGCCGCCCCATCAGCACGCACAGCAGCTGCCCCTGCTGCGGAGTCAGCCCCTGCTCCCGCGCCGCCTCGGCATACACCGCGTCCACCAGGAACGCCGCCCGCACGAGCGCCCCCACCACTCCGATCCCGTCACCCTCGCTCTTGTCCACCCACCCAGCCTAACAGGACAATTCGGACCACGAACTACCTGGAACACGGGCCCGCCGGCGAGAGGATGGCCTCATGACCGGCTCCCACGCTCCCGGACGGAACACCCGACTTCTGGCCTACGCGCAGAGCCCGACCCCGCCGTCGGGCTGGAAGATCGAGGTCTCCGGTGACGACCGGACGGCGGCACCTACCACCGGCACTGGACCGGGAAGTCCGGGGACGGCGTGCCCGTTCCGGCCCCGTTCTCCTTCGAGCTCGCGACCGCCGGCCTGCTCCGCCACCCCGCCGCCGGCTAGGACTTCTCGGCGACGGCGGCCCAGATGCCGATCTGGGAGTCGGTCGGCTGCTCGGGGGTGTCGGGGCGCCAGAGAGGGGCGGTGACCAGGCCGGGGGCCATGAGGTGGAGGCCGTCGAAGAAGCGCAGCACCTGCTCGCGGCTGCGCATGGTCAGCTGGGCGGAGGCGTTGCGGTAGACGGCGGGGCCGCGGCCGGCGTCGGCGGTCGGGGTGAAGTCGAGGGTGCCGTGCGACAGGACGAGGCGGCTGCCGGACGGCAGGGCGTCCACCAGGGTGCGCACGATGCCGTACGGATCGTCCTGCTCGTCGATGAAGTGCAGGACGGCGACGAGCAGCAGCGCCACCGGCTCGCCGGAGTCCAGCGCCCGCCGGACCTCGGGGGTGGCCAGGATCGCGGCCGGGTCGCGCAGGTCGGCCTGGACCACCGAGGTGCTCTCCGGGGTGGTGCCGCTCAGCAGGGCGCGGCCGTGCACCAGCACGATCGGGTCGTTGTCGAGGTAGACCACCCGCGCGTCCGGCCGCACCCGCTGGGCGACCTCGTGGGTGTTCCCGGCGCTGGGGATGCCGGTGCCGATGTCGACGAACCGCCGGATGCCCTCGCCCGCGAGGTGGCGCACCGCGCGGCCGAGGAAGGCCCGGTTGGCCAGCGCGCTGAGCCGCACCATCGGGCTGATCGCGAGCACCCGCTCCGCGGCCTCGCGGTCGGCCGGGAAGTTGTCCTTGCCGCCGATGTAGTAGTCGTACATCCGGGCGGGGTGCGGCATCTCGGGGCGCAGGTCGGCGGGCGGCCGTACCTCGTCGCCCCCGTCGCCGACGAGCCACTCCCGGCCGATGTCCTGAAACCCGGTCACCCCTGCCACCCCTTCGATCCGTTCCGGTCAAACACGGTCGAACACAGTCCCCCTACGATCCGACAGGCGCAGCATAGGGCAGCCCCCGCCGGCAACCGGAACCCGGCCGTCCCCTCCGGCACGAAGGGGAACGGCCGGGTGCCCGAGCGGTCCGCGGAGCGGTCAGAACGGGAAGCGGCTGCGCCCGTGCTGGATCGAGATCCACTTCACCGTGGTGAACGCGTCGACCGTGGACTCGCCGTTCAGCCGGCCCACGCCCGAGCTCTTCTCGCCGCCGAACGGCACCACCGGCTCGTCCGCGATGGTCCCGTCGTTGACGTGGATCATGCCGGTCTCGATCCGCCGGGCGACCCGCACGCCGCGCTCCACGTCGGCGGTGTGCACGGCGCCGCTGAGCCCGAACGGGGTGTCGTTGGCGATCCGCACCGCCTCGTCCTCGCCGTCGAACGGCACCAGGAGCACGACCGGCCCGAACAGCTCGCGCCGCAGGATCGGCGCGTCGGCCGGCAGGTCGCCGAGCACCACGGGCTCCATCAGGCTGCCGGTGGTGGTGCCGCGCAGCAGCGCCGTGGCGCCGGCGGCGATCGCCTGGTCGACCTGCGCGGTGAGGCCGTCGGCCTGGACGGGGTTGATCAGCGGGCCGATGTGGGTGGCCGGGTCCCGGGGGTCGCCGACCTTCAGGCCCGCGACCTTGGCGACGAACTTGCGGGTGAACTCCTCGGCCACCGCGCGGTCGACCAGGACCCGGTTGGCGGCCATGCAGACCTGGCCCTGGTGCACGAAGCGGCTGAAGACGGCCGCGTCCACCGCGTAGTCGACGTCGGCGTCGTCCAGCACGATCAGCGCGCTGTTGCCGCCCAGCTCCAGCACGGTCCGCTTGAAGTGCGAGGCGGCCACGGTGGCGACGTGCCGGCCGACCTTGTCGGAGCCGGTGAAGGAGATCACCTTGGGGATCGGGTGCTCGATGAACGCGTCGCCGATCTCGGCGATGTCGGTGACCACGACGTTCAGCAGACCGGCCGGCAGGCCCGCCTCCTCGAAGATCTTGGCGATCAGGGTGCCGCCGACCACCGGGGTCTCCTGGTGCGGCTTGAGCACCACGCCGTTGCCGAGCGCCAGCGCCGGGGCGACCGCCTTCATCGACAGGAACAGCGGGAAGTTGAACGGGCTGATCACGCCGACGACGCCCACCGGCAGCCGGTAGAGCCGGTTCTCCTTGCCGTCCACCGGGGAGGGCAGCAGCCGGCCCTCGGCGCGCAGCGACAGCTGCATCGCCTCGCGCAGCATGTCCTTGGTGAGCGAGAGCTCGAACCAGGCCTTGACGGCGGTGCCGCCGAGCTCGGCCATGATGTCGCGGGTGATCTCCTGCTCGCGGTCCTCCAGGATCCGCAGCGCGCGCTCGAAGACCAGCCGGCGGGTGTAGGGGTTGGTGGCCGCCCACTCCTGCTGCGCCTGCGCCGCCGCCCGGTAGGCCTGGTCGACCTCCTCGACGGTGGCGACGGTGATGGCGGCGAGCTTGTCACCGGTGAAGGGGTCGACATCGACGATGTCCCAGGAGCCGCTGCCCTCGCGCCACTCACCGTCGATGTACTGCAGCGCCAACTCGGAAAGGTACGACATCTGATCCCTCTCATGCCTACGGGAACGCACGAACACCGTTCGCGGTCGTTCGCGATCAGATCTGATCGGGCCTCATCGTACTTATCCGTCAGAGTTCTTGGCGTACGGAGCGAAGAAGTTCTCGTGTCCGCTCGGGGGAGAGGCTGTCCGCCACCAGACCGTCCATCGCGCCGGCGTATTCGGCGACCTCCGCCGGCTTGTCCAGATACAGGGCGGTGGTGAACTGCTCCAGGTACACGATGTCCGGCAGCTCCTGCTCGTCGAAGGCCAGCACCGAGAAGGCCCCGCCCTCGGCGCGCAGCCCGCCGAAGCCCAGCGGCATCACCTGCAGCTCCACGTTCGGCAGCTCGGTCAGCTCCAGCAGCCGGTCGACCTGCGCCCGCATCAGCTCCGGCCCGCCCCAGGGCCGGCGCAGCACGGCCTCGTCCAGCACCGCGACCAGCCGCGGCGCCCGCGCGGCGGTCAGCACCTCCTGGCGCTTGAGCCGCACCTCCACCCGGCGCTCGATCTCGGCCGGCTCGGTGACGTGCCCGCCGTGGGTGATCACGGCCCGGGCGTAGTCGGCGGTCTGCAGCAGCCCGTGGACGAACTGCACCTCGTAGCTGCGGATCTCGGTGGCGGCCTCCTCCAGTCCCAGGTAGTTCTGGAACCAGCCCGGCAGGACGTCCCCGTACCCGTGCCACCAGGACGTCGCGTTGGCCGCCCGCACCAGCCCCAGCACCGAGGCCCGCTCCTGCTCGGCGTCGACCCCGTACAGCGTCAGCAGGTCGGCGACGTCGCGCTCCTTGAAGCCGACCCGGCCGAGCTCCATCCGGCTGATCTTCGACTCGGAGGCCCGGATCGAGTAGCCGGCCTCCTCCCGGCTGACACCCCTGGCCTCCCGGAGCCTTCGCAGCTGCGACCCCAGCAGCAGACGCCGCACCGTGGCACCGCCACCCGCCTGCGTCGCACCCATCGCCTCACCCTCCGCACCTCGCGCAGCCCCCCGGCCTCCGGCCGCAGTCTTCCATCAGGGACCGACAAACAACAGTCCTCGGAACACCCTCGGTGGAGCCGCCGGCTCCCGCCGTGACCGCCCGGACGACCACCGTCCGGATACGCGCGGTAGCCGACTCGTAGCTCCCCGAACGCACTCTAGTCCCCCGCCGTCGCCATGGACATCCCCAACCCCCCGCCGGGCGCCCCGAAGCCGCCCGGGGGCGATGCAACTCAGCCAGAATCCGGCGCAGTTGTCGCAACTCGCGCGGGCCCCCGGGCGTCCCCCACCGTGTGCTGAGACGACTTCCCGCCGCCGTGCTCCTGCTCGCCGCGCTCGCCGTCCTCACCGTCCCCGGTGACTCCTCCCCCGGGCCCGCCGCCCCGGTCCCCGCCCGTGCGGGGCGCGGCGGCCCCCCGGTCCCCGCCGGGGCCCTGGAGCGGGCCCGCCAGGTGGCACGGGCCTGGCCCGGCTCCGAGTCCGACCGGATCTGGCACACCGGCTACTACGCCCGGCTGAACGGACAGAGCTGGCTGCCGCGGGACTTCACCGGGAACGACGGCGCGTTCGCGGCCTTCCTCGGCGACCGGATCGACCTGGAGGCCGACTTCCCCCCGTTCTCCGGCCCGGGGACGGTCTCCTTCCCGGACGGGACCTCCCAGGCCCTGCCGCTGACCGACCCGCGCGCCGCCTACGAGCAACTCGTCCGCTACCGCGACAGCCCCTGCACCAGGGAGCCCTGCGACACCGTGCTCACCGTCACCGCCGTCCGGCCCGCGACCCGGCCCCAGAGCACCAGCCGCGGAACGGCGACGGTCCCGGTCTGGGAGTTCGTGTTCGCCGGGCTCGACGAGCCCTACGCGGTCGCGGCCGTGGAGTCGCAGGAGCCCCCCGGCCCCCGCACCGTCGAGGACAAGGACCTCCCCGAAGGCGTCACGGACCTCTGGTACGCCGGTCGCGGTACCGACGAACAGGAGCTGTGGGCCCTGCTGTACCCCGGGAACTGCGCCGGTCCGCTGCCGGGCGCGGTGTACGGGACCGCCGACGTCCTGGTGCTGATCGGCCGCACCGACGGCCGGCCGACCGACTGCGAACCGAACGGCGCCGGGCGGGAGGCCCGGTTCCGGCTCACCGGCCCCCCGGGGAACCGGGTGGTCCTCAACCTCGCCGGCCACCCCGTCCTCTTCCCCGCCGACTGACGGACCCGGCCGCCCCCGGGAAACGCGAAAGGCGCCTGCCCCCAAACTGGTCGGGGATGTGGGCAGGCGCCATGGACCGCGGTGGCCCGGCGACGCTGACGGGGTGCGGCTCGGTCGGCCCGGCGATGCGGCGCCGGGCCACCTGGACCGGATCAGACCACCAGGGGGCGGTCCGTCGGCCGGATCGGAGCGGGCAGCGGGGTCTTGCCGCCCAGGTACTTGTCGACCGCCGCGGCGGCCGAGCGGCCCTCCGCGATGGCCCAGACGATCAGGGACTGGCCCCGTCCGGCGTCACCGCAGACGTAGACGCCATCGACGTTGGTGGCGAAGCGGCCGTCGCGGGCCACATTACCGCGTGCGTCGAGGTCCGCGCCCAGCTGCTCCACCAGGCCGTTCTTCACGTCCGTCCCGGTGAAGCCCATCGCCAGGGTGACCAGCTGCGCCGGGATGGCCCGCTCGCTGCCCGGCACCTGCTCGAACTTCCCGTCCCTGAATTCCACTTCGACCAGGTGCAGCTGCTGGACGTTGCCGTCCTCGTCGCCGCTGAAGTGGGTGGTGGAGACGGAGTAGATCCGCTCGCCGCCCTCCTCGTGGGCCGAGGTGACCTTGTAGGTCATCGGCATGGTCGGCCACGGCTGGTGGGCCGGCCGGTCCTCGCCGGGCCGCGGCATGATCTCCAGCTGGGTGACGGAGGCCGCCCCCTGCCGGTGCGCGGTGCCGACGCAGTCCGCGCCGGTGTCGCCGCCGCCGATCACCACGACGTGCTTGCCCTTGGCGCTGATCGGCGACTCCACGAAGTCGCCCTCCTGCACCTTGTTGGCCAGCGGCAGGTACTCCATGGCCTGGTGGACGCCCTTGAGCTCGCGCCCGGGCACCGGCAGGTCGCGGGCGGTGGTGGCACCGGCCGCGACGACCACCGCGTCGAAGCGCTCGCGCAGCTGCTGCCCGGTGATGTCCTCGCCGACGTGCACGCCGGTGCGGAACCGGGTGCCCTCCGCCCGCATCTGCTCGATGCGGCGGTTGATGTGGCGCTTCTCCATCTTGAACTCGGGGATGCCGTACCGCAGCAGGCCGCCGATCCGGTCGGCCCGCTCGTACACCACCACGGTGTGCCCGGCCCGGGTGAGCTGCTGGGCGGCGGCCAGGCCGGCCGGCCCGGAGCCGATCACGGCGACCGTCTTGCCGGACAGCCGCTCCGGCACCTGCGGGATGACCCCGCCGCGGTCCCAGGCCTTGTCGATGATGGTGACCTCGACGTTCTTGATGGTCACCGCGTCCTGGTTGATGCCGAGCACACAGGCCGACTCGCAGGGCGCCGGGCACAGCCGCCCGGTGAACTCCGGGAAGTTGTTGGTCGCGTGCAGCCGCTCGATCGCGCCGTTCCAGTCGTCCCGGTAGGCGAGGTCGTTCCACTCCGGGATGAGGTTCCCGAGCGGGCAGCCGTTGTGGCAGAACGGGATGCCGCAGTCCATGCAGCGGCCGGCCTGCTTGGTGATGATCGGCAGCAGGCTGCGCTCGGCGTAGACCTCGTTCCAGTCGCGCAGGCGCACGTCCACCGGACGCCGCTCGGCCAGCTGCTTGGGCGTGGTCAGGAAGCCCTTGGGGTCAGCCATGTGCCGCCTCCATCATCTTGCGAGTGGTCTCGGCCTCGGAGAGGCCATCGCGCTCGGCGGCGTCCTTGGCGGCGAGCACGGCCTTGTAGTCGGTCGGCATGATCTTCGAGAAGCGGGAGACCCCGCTGCCCCAGTCCGCCAGGAGCTCGGCCGCGACGGTGGAGCCGGTCTCCTCGTAGTGCTGCTGCACGGTCTCGCGCAGCCAGTCGCGGTCCTCGGCGCCGGGGGCCTCGATGCCCACCATGCCGCTGTTGACGTTCGCCGGGCGCAGGTCCAGCACGTAGGCGATGCCGCCGGACATGCCGGCCGCCAGGTTGCGCCCGGTCTCGCCGAGGACGACGACCCGCCCGCCGGTCATGTACTCCAGACCGTGGTCGCCCACGCCCTCGACGACCAGGGTGGCGCCCGAGTTGCGGACCGCGAACCGCTCGCCGGCCTTGCCGCGCAGGTGGATCCGGCCGCCGGTGGCACCGTAGCCGATGGTGTTGCCGGCGATGACGTGGTTCTGCGCGTCGGCGCCGATCGCCGCCGCGTCGCGGGCCGGGCGGACGACGATGACGCCGCCGGACAGGCCCTTGCCGACGTAGTCGTTGGCGTCGCCCTCCAGACGCAGCGTGATGCCGCGCGGCACGAAGGCGCCGAAGGACTGGCCGGCCGAGCCGGTGAAGGTGACGTCGATGGTCCCCTCCGGCAGGCCCTCGCCGCGGTACCGCTTGGTCACGTGGTGGCCGAGCATGGTGCCGACGGTCCGGTTGACGTTGCGGATCGGCAGTTGGATGCGGACGGCGTCGCCGTTCTCCAGGGCGTCCTGGGCCAGGTCGATCAGCTGGTTGTCCAGGGCCTTGTCCAGCGCGTGGTCCTGCGTGGTGGTGCGGTGCAGGGCCGCGCCCTCGGGCAGCTCGGGCACGTGGAACAGCGGGGCCAGGTCGAGCCCGGCGGCCTTCCAGTGGTCGACGGCGGCCTCGGCGTCGATGTGCTCGGCGTGGCCGACGGCCTCCTCGATCGAGCGGAAGCCCAGCGAGGCCAGGATCTCCCGGACCTCCTCGGCGATGAACTCGAAGAAGTTGACCACGAACTCCGGCTTGCCGGAGAAGCGCTCGCGCAGCACCGGGTTCTGGGTGGCGACGCCGACCGGGCAGGTGTCCAGGTGGCAGACCCGCATCATGATGCAGCCGGAGACCACCAGCGGGGCGGTGGCGAAGCCGAACTCCTCGGCGCCCAGCAGGGCGGCGATCACGACGTCGCGGCCGGTCTTCAGCTGGCCGTCGGTCTGCACCACGATCCGGTCGCGCAGGCCGTTGAGCAGCAGGGTCTGCTGGGTCTCGGCGAGGCCGAGCTCCCAGGGGCCGCCCGCGTGCTTGAGCGAGGTGAGCGGCGAGGCGCCGGTGCCGCCGTCGTGGCCGGAGACCAGCACCACGTCCGCGTGCGCCTTGGAGACGCCGGCCGCGACCGTGCCGACGCCGACCTCGGAGACCAGCTTCACGTGGATGCGGGCCTCGGGGTTGGCGTTCTTGAGGTCGTGGATCAGCTGCGCCAGGTCCTCGATCGAGTAGATGTCGTGGTGCGGCGGCGGCGAGATCAGGCCGACACCCGGGGTGGAGTGCCGGGTCTTGGCGACCCACGGGTACACCTTGTGGCCGGGCAGCTGGCCGCCCTCGCCGGGCTTGGCGCCCTGGGCCATCTTGATCTGGATGTCGTCGGCGTTGACCAGGTACTCGGAGGTGACGCCGAACCGGCCGGAGGCGACCTGCTTGATCGCCGAGCGGCGCTCCGGGTCGTAGAGGCGGTCCGGGTCCTCGCCGCCCTCGCCGGTGTTGGACTTGCCGCCGAGGCGGTTCATCGCGACGGCCAGGGTCTCGTGCGCCTCGCGGGAGATCGAGCCGTAGGACATGGCGCCGGTGGAGAAGCGCCTGACGATCTCGGAGACCGGCTCGACCTCCTCGACCGGCACCGGGGTGCGGCCGAGCGCGTCGAGCTTGAACAGGCCGCGCAGCGTCATCAGCCGCTCGGACTGCTCGTTCACCCGGTCCGTGTACTGCTTGAAGATGTCGTACCGGCGGTTGCGGGTGGAGTGCTGCAGCCGGAAGACGGTGTCCGGGTCGAACAGGTGCGGCTCGCCCTCGCGGCGCCACTGGTACTCGCCGCCGATCTCCAGCGCGCGGTGCGCGGCCGGGATGCCGGAGGCCGGGTACGCCTTGGCGTGCCGGGCCGCCGTCTCGCGGGCGATCTCGTCCAGGCCGATGCCGCCGAGCTTGGTGGTGGTGCCGGCGAAGTAGGCCTCCACCAGCTCGTGGGAGAGGCCGATCGCCTCGAAGACCTGCGCGCCGCGGTAGGAGGCGACGGTGGAGATGCCCATCTTGGACATCAC
Source organism: Kitasatospora sp. NPDC001527 (assembly GCF_040298605.1). NCBI lineage: Bacteria > Bacillati > Actinomycetota > Actinomycetes > Kitasatosporales > Streptomycetaceae > Kitasatospora > Kitasatospora sp. NPDC001527. Next base: position 43,898 of record NZ_JBEPAM010000018.1, read on the forward strand.
CTTGAGCACGCCCTTGCCGAGCGCCTTGATCAGGTTCTTGATCGCCTTCTCGGGCTCGATCCCGGTCAGGAAGGTGCCCTGCCCGACCAGGTCCTCGACCGACTCCATGGCCAGGTACGGGTTGACCGCGCCGGCGCCGTAGCCGATCAGCAGCGCGACGTGGTGCACCTCGCGGACGTCGCCCGCCTCGACCAGGAGCGACACCCGGGTGCGCTGCTTGGTGCGGATGAGGTGGTGGTGGACCGCCGAGGTGAGCAGCAGCGAGGGGATCGGGGCGTGCTCGGCGTCCGAGTGCCGGTCGGAGAGCACGATGATCCGGGCGCCGTCGGCGATCGCCGCGTCGGCCTCGGCGGCGATCGCGGCGAGCCGGGCGGCCAGTGCCTCACCGCCGCCGGCGACCCGGTACAGGCCGGACAGCGTGACGGCCTTGAGGCCGGGCTGGTCGCCGTCCGCGTTGATGTGCACCAGCTTGGCCAGCTCGTCGTTGTCGATCACCGGGAAGGTGATGCCGACGGAGCGGCAGGCCGCGGCCTCGGCGGCCAGCAGGTTGCCCTCGGGGCCGAGGTTGGACAGCAGCGAGGTGACCAGCTCCTCGCGGATGGCGTCCAGCGGCGGGTTGGTGACCTGCGCGAAGAGCTGCACGAAGTAGTCGAACAGCAGGCGCGGCTTCTCGCTCAGCGCGGCGATCGGCGAGTCGGTGCCCATCGAGCCGAGCGCCTCGGCGCCGGTCCTGGCCATCGGCGCCAGGATGACCCGCAGCTCCTCCTCGGTGTAGCCGAAGGTCTGCTGGCGGCGGGTGACCGAGGCGTGGGTGTGCGCGATGTGCTCGCGCTCGGGGAGCTTGGCGAGCTGGATCTGCCCGGCCTCGACCCACTCCTCGTAGGGGTGCTCGGCGGCCAGCGCCGACTTGATCTCCTCGTCCTCGACGATGCGGTGCTCGGAGGTGTCGACCAGGAACATCCGGCCGGGCCGCAGCCGGCCCTTCTTGACCACCCGGGTCTGCTCGATGTCGAGCACGCCGACCTCGGAGGAGAGGACGACCAGGCCGTCCTCGGTGACCCAGTAGCGGGCGGGGCGCAGGCCGTTGCGGTCCAGCACGGCGCCGATCTGGTTGCCGTCGGTGAAGGTGACGCAGGCCGGGCCGTCCCAGGGCTCCATCAGGTTGGAGTGGTACCGGTAGAACGCGCGGCGGGCCGGGTCCATGGTCGCGTGGTTCTCCCACGCCTCCGGGATCATCATCAGCACGGCGTGCGGCAGCGAGCGGCCGCCGAGGTGGAGCAGTTCCAGGACCTCGTCGAAGGAGGCCGAGTCGGAGTGGTCCGGGGTGCAGACCGGGAAGATCCGGCTCAGACCCTGCCCGTTCCTGTTGGCGGGGATGAGGTCGGTGGCGAGCTGGGACTCCCGGGCGGTCATCCAGTTCCGGTTGCCCTTGACCGTGTTGATCTCGCCGTTGTGCGCGACGAACCGGTACGGGTGGGCGAGCGGCCAGCTCGGGAAGGTGTTGGTGGAGAACCGCGAGTGCACCAGGCCGAGCGCGGAGGCGTAGAGCCGGTCCGACAGGTCGGGGAAGAAGGGCTCCAGCTGGCCGGTGGTCAGCATGCCCTTGTAGACGATGGTGCGCGCGGACAGCGAGGGGAAGTAGACCCCGGCCTCGCGCTCGGAGCGCTTGCGGACCACGAAGGCGATCCGGTCCAGCTCGATGCCGGCCTTGCCCTCGCCGGCCAGGAAGAGCTGGCGGAAGCGCGGCATGACGCCGCGGGCGGTGGCGCCCAGCAGGTCGGGGGTGACCGGGACGTCGCGCCAGCCGAGGACGGTCAGGCCCTCCTCGTCCGCGATCGCCTCGATCCGGGCGACGGCGGCGGCGTCCTCGTCGTCGGCGTCCGGCAGGAAGGCGATGCCGACGGCGTAGTCGCCGGCCGCCGGGAGGTCGAAGCCGGCCTTGGCGCGCAGGAAGGCGTCCGGGATCTGGGTGAGGATGCCCGCGCCGTCACCGGAGTCCGGCTCGGCGCCGGTGGCGCCGCGGTGCTCCAGGTTGCGCAGGACGGTCAGCGCCTGCTCGACGACGGTGTGGTCGGCGATGCCGGTCAGCGTGGCGACGAATCCGACGCCACAGGCGTCGTGCTCGTTTCGCGGGTCGTACAGGCCCTGAGCAGCAGGTCGCGCATCCGGAACGAGCGCGTACGGCGGGCGGGCGGCGCCGGCCTGGGGCTCGTTGGCGGAGTGCATGGATGCAGACAGCATCGGCTCTCCCGTCGTCGTCTTTCGAAACTGGTGCAGTAGGGACGACGTTGGCCCTGATGCGATTGAGGCACGCACGTTACATGATGCCGGGGATCCCGGGAAGCGGAAAATTGCGTCCACATCGCGGACGGATCCGCAGGTCACGCGGGTGGTGAGGGGACGCGCCACAGCGCACGTCCCGACGATTGTGCCCGGCGGCGCGCGGGCCGAAACAGGGGCGAAATCCCGCGATCACAGAAGTCGATCAAAGCCGCCTGTGATTCCATCTCGGAAATCGATCCGCGGATGCGATTCCTCGGCCATTGAGCCCACATCGCGAGACAAGGCCAGGCGCGGCCGGGCCGGCATGTGTGCAAGCTCACCCGCTCGGCCGCATATCCATGCAACTGCACAGTGCCCGATCGGCCCGCCCGCCGGGCCCGGCCACCGACCCGCCCGCCGTCCCGTCAGCCGACCTGCCCGCCGATCAGCGCGCCCAGCAGGTAGGTCACCCCGGCCGCCACCCCGCCCAGCGCCAGCTGCCGCAGACCGCTGAACCACCAGCTGCGCGCCGTCACCCGGGCCACCACCGCGCCGCAGGCGAACAGTCCGGCCGCCGAGAGCAGCAGCGCCGGCAGCAGCGAGGTCGCGCCCAGCAGGTACGGCAGCAGCGGCAGCAGCGCGCCCACCGCGAAGCAGACGAACGAGGATCCGGCCGCCACCCACGGTGAGGGCAGGTCGTTGGGGTCGACGCCCAGCTCCTCCCGGGCGTGGATCTCCAGGGTCTGCTCGGGGTCGGCGGACAGCTGCCTGGCCACCTCGTGGGCCAGTGCGGGGTCCACCCCCCGCTCGACGTACAGCTGGGCCAGCTCGGCCAGCTCGCCGTGCGGGTTGCGGCGCAGCTCCAGCCGCTCCGCCTCGATCTCGGCCTGCACCAGCTCCCGCTGGGAGGCCACCGAGGTGTACTCGCCCGCCGCCATGGAGCAGGCGCCGGCCGCCAGGCCGGCCAGGCCGGTGAGCACCACGGTGCTGGTGGAGACCGCGCCGCCGACGACACCGGTCATCAGCGCGAAGTTGGAGACCAGGCCGTCCATCGCCCCGAACACCGCCGGCCGCAGCCAGCCGCCGTTGACGTCCCGGTGGTGCCCGGCCGCGGGTATCCGGGGCTGGTGCCCGCTCTCGTGTTCCAGGGCGGTCGCAGTCACGGCCGATCCCCCTCCATCCCGTTGGTCCGATCGTCTTACTGATCGACCGTAGCCTTCTTGAGCTGGGCATTTCCAGCAAAGTAAGGCTGTCCGAACATGGCGGCGGCCGCCCTCCGCACGGGGTGCGGGGGGCGGCCGGGGACCGGGGTCGGCGCAGGTCAGGCCGGGTGCCTGGCGCCCTTCTCCAGCTTGTCGAGCTTCTCGGCGAGGCCGTCCGCGGGCTTGCCGCCGGACTTCCCCTCCGGCCCCGCCTTCGGCAGGTCGCCGGGCTCGTCGGCCGCCTTGCCGCCCGCCTTGTCGGCCGTCTTGTCGGCCGGCCCGTCGCCCGTCCTGTCGGCCGGCGCCCCGGCGGCCCGCCCGGCCTCCGCGTTCGCCGCCGGATCGATGGTCGCCGGGTCCTCCCGGCCGGGCCGCGTCCTGCCGACGATCACGAGGTACGCCACGGCGGCGAGGAAGACGAAGATCGCCACCCAGTCGTTCAGCCGCAGGCCCAGGATGTGGTGCGCCTCGTCCACCCGCAGCCACTCGGTCCAGAACCGGCCGGCGGTGTACCCGGCCACGTACAGCGCGAAGGCCCGGCCGTGGCCCAGGGTGAACCGCTTGTCCGCCCAGATCACCAGCGCCGCGACGCCCACGCACCAGAGCGACTCGTAGAGGAAGGTCGGGTGGTGGATCGTGGTGACCACCTCACCGCCGGGCAGCGTCCTGGTGATCTCCAGGCCCCACGGCAGGGTGGTCTCCCGCCCGTACAGCTCCTGGTTGAACCAGTTGCCCCAGCGGCCGATCGCCTGGGCGAGCACGATGCCGGGGGCGATCGCGTCCGCGTAGGCGGGCAGCGGGACACCGCGCCGGCGGGCGCCGATCCAGGCGCCGACCGCGCCCAGCGCGATCGCGCCCCAGATGCCGAGGCCGCCCTCCCAGATCTTGAAGGCGTTCCAGGGGTTCTTCCCCTCGCCGAAGTACAGCTGGTGGTCGGTGATCACGTGGTACAGCCGGCCGCCGACCAGGCCGAACGGCACGGCCCAGACGGCGATGTCACCGACGGTGTGTCGGCCACCGCCCCGGGCGACCCAGCGCTTGCTGCCGAGCCAGACGGCCACGACGACACCGAGGATGATGCAGAAGGCGTAGGCGCGCAGCGGGATCGGTCCGAGGTTCAGGACCCCCCGCGACGGGCTGGGAATGTAGGCGATATCCATGGCAGCTCCGACGCTACAGGGTCGGCGGCCCGTCCAGGACACCCCGGCGGGTCACAGTCGGGCACAGATCGGCGCGCGGGCCGGGGCACGACACGGCGCCGCTCCCTCCGGACGGGGAGGGGCGGCGGCCACCCCGCAGCGTACGCGCCCGCTCAGCCGGCGCTGGGCGAGGGGTTGTTGCTCTCCGAGGCGGTGCTGGTGGGCGCCGGCGACTGCCCGTGGCTGCCCGGAGTGCCCAGCGGCTTGCCCTGGTTGGCGGCGTCCACCCACTTCACCAGGTTGGCCGGGGTGATCTCCTCGTTGTTGTACTTCGGGTAGATCGGCTGCCCGTTGAGCAGCACCGTCGGCGTGGACTTGAAGCCGGACTTGTCGAAGTCCTGCTGCACCGCCGACACCCAGTCGGCGAACTTCAGGTCGTTGACGCAGTCCTCGAAGGCCGGGGTGACCAGCCCGTCGACCTGCCTGGCGAGGTTGATCAGCACCGCCTTGTTCCCGAAGGCGTCGTTGGTCTCGTCCGGCTGGTTGCGGTAGAGCACGTCGTGGTAGTCGCGGAAGCGCCCGGCGTCCTGGGCGCAGCCCAGCGCGTTGGCGGCGTACTTGGAGCCCTTGCCCGGCACCGCCCGGTCGATGAACGAGACGATGTGGTAGTTGGTGGAGATCTTGCCCGCGTCCTCCAGCTGGCTGATGGTGGGCGAGAACTCCCGCTCGAAGATGCCGCAGGCGGGGCAGCGCGGGTCCTCGTAGACGGTGAGGACGGACGGCGCGTTGTCCGAACCCACCGGGACGATCAGGTTCTTGTCCCCGATCGTGCCGGCCGGGGCGGCGGAGGGGGTCTCCGGCGTGGACCGCTGGTCCTGCACCACCACGCCGGTGACCACGGCGGCGGCGATCACCGCGAGCGCCACGCCGCCGACGATCAGCTTCTTGTTCCGCCGGCCGCGGGCCTCCTCGTCAGCCCGTTCCGCCAGCATCCGCTCACGGGCGGTGCGCTTGCCTTCTCGGTTCTTCTCGCTCATCAGCCTTGGAATTCCAGGTTCGGGGGTGGGGGTGCGGTGGGTCGGGACGAGGCGGCGGGGTGCGCTCAGCTCGCCAGCAGGCCGTCCACCGAGAACTTCGTGCGGGGCCGCCAGAGCAGCCAGCCGGCCAGCAGCAGGAACCCGGTGTCGCGCAGGATCTCCTGCAGGTACTCGGTCTGCGAGGCGTCGACCGCCCCGCCGCCGCCGAAGCACCCGCAGTCGATCGAGATGCCGCGCGCCCAGGCGGAGGCGATCCCGCCGACGAAGGCGAGCAGCAGCACCGCCGAGACGCCCGCGACCAGGCGCACGCCCAGGCCGGTCACCAGCAGCAGGGCGAGCGCCAGTTCCAGGAAGGGCAGGCCGTGGCCCACCGGTTTGACCAGGGACTCGGGCAGGATCTCGTAGGCGCGCACCGCCTGGGCGGCCTCCGCCGGGTCGGCGATCTTCGCCAGCCCGGCCCAGGCCCAGACCACGGCCAGAGCCAGCCGGGCGGCCGTGCCGATCCACTCGGTCGCCGGCCCGGCCGTCCGGACAACCCCCTCGGGAAACACCGTCACGCCCCTATGAACCGCTCCCGGGAGCGCCGGGTTTCTCCGGTTTCCGGAGTCACTCCGAAAGAGTGAAAGTTAATCCGACCCGAGGCGTTTTCACCCTAACGAGTGGCCGGATCGCAGCCGGGCGGCCATCCCAGGTCGTGACGGTCGAGGTCACGGCGGTCGGCGTCGCCCCCAGCGGGCCCCGCGAGCTCCGCCCGGCCCGCCGCGCCCGAGCGGGTGGCCCGCGCCACCGCCTCCATCCGGACCGCCTCCGCGCACACGTACGCGTCCCGCTCCGCCCGCTCCACCCCCCGCTTGGCCAGCGCCGGGACGACCGCGCCCTGCGCCCCGAGCGCCGCGCCGAGCGCCAGCGCGGCCGCGGCCGCCCGCAGCAGGACGGCTCGCTGAAGACCGGGCATCGGCCGACCCCTTCCGCTCGCTGGGCCCTCGGGCACGTGCTGGGTGCACTCGTCCCTCCAGTCAACGCCGGTCAACCACCGCTGGTACGCCTGCCCCGCACTGTTCACCCGTTCGGGTCGACGGGCTGACCGGACGGACCCGGTGACGACGACGGCCCGCCACCCCGGGAGGGGGTGGCGGGCCGTCGGACCTCCCGCGCCGCGGCGGGGCTACCGCCCGCGGACGCCCTGCGCCAGCTCGCCGGCCAGCGAGCGCACCGCCGCCAGCGCGGCCTGCTCGTCCCCGTCGGCGTCCAGGATCCGCTGCACGAAGGCCGAGCCGACGATCACACCGTCCGCGAAGGCGGCCACCTGGGCGGCCTGCTCACGGGTCGACACCCCGAGGCCGACGCAGACCGGCAGCTCGGTGGTGGCCCTGGTCCGGGCGACCAGGTCCTCGGCCAGCTCGCCGACCTGCGCCCGGCTGCCGGTCACGCCCATCACCGCGGCCGCGTACACGAAGCCGCTGCCGGCCGCCGTGACCTCGGCCAGCCGCTTGTCCTTGCTGCTCGGCGCGACCACGAACACGGTGTCCAGACCGTGCTCCCCGGCCGCCTTGCGCCACTCCTCGGACTCCTCCACCGGCAGGTCCGGCAGGATGCAGCCCGCCCCGCCGGCCGCGGCCAGGTCGGCGGCGAACCGCGCGACGCCGTAGCGGTCCACCGGGTTCCAGTAGGTCATCACCAGCACCGCCGCGGCGGGGTGGGCGGCGGCGGCCTCCTGGACGGTGCGCAGCACGTCCTTGATCCGCACGCCGGCCCGCAGCGCGATGTCGTCCGCGGTCTGGATGGTCGGACCGTCCAGCACCGGGTCGGAGTGCGGCAGGCCGATCTCGACGATGTCGCAGCCGCCCTCGATCAGCGCGTCGACCGCCCGCACGCCGCCGTCCACCGACGGGAAGCCGGCCGGCAGGTAGCCGATCAGCGCGGCGCGGCCCTCCGCCTTGGCGGCGGCCAGGATGCCACTGAGCTTCGAAGCCATGGTCACTTACCCCCGTGGGCGGAGCCGGCGCCCGGCTCGTCGTAGAGGCCGAAGTACTCGGCGGCGGTGTGCATGTCCTTGTCGCCGCGCCCGGAGAGCGAGACCAGGATGGTGGCCTCGGGCCCGAGCTCGCGGCCCAGCTCCAGGGCGCCGGCCAGCGCGTGGGCGCTCTCGATGGCCGGGATGATGCCCTCGGTGCGGGACAGCAGCCGCAGCGCCTGCATGGCGGCGTCGTCGGTGACCGGGCGGTACTCGGCCCGGCCGGTGTCCTTCAGCCAGGCGTGCTCCGGGCCGACGCCCGGGTAGTCCAGGCCGGCCGAGATGGAGTGCGACTCGATGGTCTGGCCGTCCTCGTCCTGCAGGACGTAGGTGCGCGAGCCGTGCAGCACGCCCGGGTCGCCCTTGGTGAGGGTGGCCGCGTGCCGCGGGGTCTCGGCGCCCTCGCCGGCCGCCTCGCAGCCGATCAGGCGCACCCCGGCGTCCGGGATGAACTCGTGGAAGATGCCCATCGCGTTGGAGCCGCCGCCGACGCAGGCGACGACGGCGTCGGGCAGCCGCCCGGTGCGCTCCAGCACCTGCTCGCGCGCCTCGACGCCGATGACCCGGTGGAAGTCGCGGACCATCATCGGGAAGGGGTGCGGGCCGGCCACGGTGCCGAACAGGTAGTGGGTGGAGTCGACGTTGGCGACCCAGTCGCGGAACGCCTCGTTGATGGCGTCCTTGAGCGTGCGGCTGCCGGACTTCACGGCCACCACCTCGGCGCCGAGCATCCGCATCCGGGCGACGTTCAGCGCCTGGCGCCGGGTGTCGACCTCGCCCATGTAGATGGTGCAGTCGAAGCCGAACAGGGCGCAGGCGGTGGCGGTGGCCACGCCGTGCTGCCCGGCGCCGGTCTCGGCGATGATCCGGGTCTTGCCCATCCGCCTGGTGAGCAGCGCCTGGCCGAGCACGTTGTTGATCTTGTGCGAGCCGGTGTGGTTGAGGTCCTCGCGCTTGAGCAGGATGCGGGCGCCGCCCGCCTCGGCGGAGAACCGCCGCACGTCGGTCAGCGGGCTGGGCCGGCCGGTGTAGTCCTTGAGCAGCGCGTCGAGCTCGGCGGCGAAGGCCGGGTCGGCCTTGGCCTTCTCGTACTCCTCGGCGACCTGCTCCACGGCGGCGACCAGCGCCTCCGGGATGAAGCGGCCGCCGTACGCGCCGAAGTAGCCGCGCGCGTCCGGCACCTCGGCGCCGGGCAGGTAGTCCTTGTCGGACCGTTCGGACATGGTGAAGTCCCTCGGGAAGATGACGACGGTTGACGGTGACGTCTGTCGGCTGCGGTCAGCCGGACGTCGCGCGCCATCGCCGCCCCGGCACCTGCCCGGGCTCGCAGCCGATGACGTACCGCACCCGCCGCCCCAGCACCCGGCGTGCGGGCGCGCGGCAGCCGCGCGGGCGGCAGCCGGGGGCGAGACGGGTGGCGATCTTCATGGCGGCGGGATCAGTCCTTGTGCCGGATCGCCGGGTGGGCACCGGCGGCGACCAGGTCGGCCACCGCGGCCCGCGGGTCCTTGCCGGTGACCAGCGCTTCGCCGACCAGCACCGCGTCCGCGCCCAGGTTGGCGTAGGAGATCACGTCCAGCGGGCCGCGCACCCCGGACTCCGCGACCTTGACGATGCCGTCCGGAATGGCGTGGACGACGTTGCCGAAGGTGTTGCGGTCCACCTCAAGGGTCTTGAGGTTGCGGGCGTTGACGCCGATGATCCGCGCGCCGGCGTCCACCGCGCGCTTGATCTCCTCCTCGTCGTGCACCTCGACCAGCGGGGTGAGGCCGATCGACTCGGCCCGCTCGATCAGCGACACCAGGGCCGGCTGGTCGAGGGCCGCGACGATCAGCAGCGCGAGGTCGGCGCCGTGCGCGCGGGCCTCCCACAGCTGGTAGGCGGTGACGATGAAGTCCTTGCGGAGCAGCGGGGTGTCCACCGCGGCCCGGACGGCGTCCAGGTCCGCCAGCGACCCGCCGAAGCGGCGCTGTTCGGTCAGCACACTGATCGCGGCGGCACCGCCGGCCGCGTAGTCGACCGCCAGCGACGCCGGGTCCGCGATCGTGGCCAGCGCGCCCTTGGACGGGCTGGAGCGCTTGACCTCGCAGATCACCCGGACACCGTCGCCGCGCAGGGCCGCCACGCCGTCCTTGGCGTCCGGGGCCTTGGCGGCGAGCTCCTTGAGCTCGTCCAGCGAGACCCGGGCCTGCCGCTCGGCGAGGTCCTCGCGGACCCCTTCGACGATCGAGTCGAGCACACTCACTCGGGCGCCCCCATCATGTCTGCTAGTCCTGATTCTGCTAGCGAGGAGCCGGCGGCCACCAGGCCTCCGGCCCTTCGATGGTATCGGCAAGGGGGAGCGCACAGCGCATCCGCCCGGCGCGCGTCTCACCGTACGGACCCCCCGGACCCGCCGCGAGCTGCGGCTTCACACCCCCGCCACGCCGACGATCAGACCGGTGGCGGGGCCAGACCGGCGCCGACCGGCAGGTTGCGGACCACCGTGAAGACGAGGACGAGCAGCCCCACCAGCACCCAGCGGCGCGCCCCGAGCGCCAGCCGGGGGCCGGGCCGGCCGCGCAGCGCCGCCCAGAGCCAGCGGGCCCAGAGCACCCCCAGCACGGCGAACAGCAGCACCGCCACCGCGTTGTCGTGCAGCGCCCCGCTGAGGTCCCCGTGGGTCAGCGCGTGCACGCAGCGCAGCCCGCCGCAGCCGGGGCACCACCAGCCGGTGGCCGCCAGGAAGGGGCAGTCGGGGTAGTGGCCGGGGACGTTCGGGTCCACCGCGGCGACGTACCCGGCGGGGAGGGCCACGGCGGCCGCCGCGGACAGCGGCGGCACCAGCCGGCGCGGCGCGGAGGGCCGGGCGGAGGCGGTGGAGGCGGGGGCGGCGTTCACGCCCATGATTGTGCCCGTCCCGGCGGCCGCGCGGGAGAAGCGAAACGGCGGCCCGTGGGCCGCCGTTCACGCGAAGTACCGGTCGGTCAGGCAGCGGCGGCGGCCAGCGCGGCCTGCTCCTCGGGGGTGTACACCATGGTGCTGGGCTGCTTGCCCATGCCCGCCATCGACATGGCCTTGCCGACCACGCCGCCGAGCAGGACGACCGCCAGGCCCACCCAGGTGAGGAGCACCGACGGCAGGATCATCGCGACACCCGCGACGCCGAAGCCGATGAACGAGATGGTCACGCCGGTCCAGGCGGCGGGGGTGTGGCCGTGTGCTGCTGCTGCCATCGGATGGTGCTCCTACGCTTGACGTGTCCCATTGACGTGTCCCATTGTGCCGGGCCACACACCGGGCCCCCAAAGGGGGTGGCGGGTCTATCGCGTCACAGTGCGGCACGCGCCCGCCCGGCCGGTCAGCCCGCCGTCGGGTCCTCGCCCCGGTCCAGCGCCTTCCACAGGTCGGCCGGGCTCTGCGCGGCGGCCCGCCGCTTCGCCGGCGCCTTGCCGGTCGGTGCCTCGTAGCGGCTGCCCATCGCCGGCCAGCCGCGCCCGTGGAGGACGGTCAGCAGCCCGGCCAGGGCCAGCAGCAGCCCGCCCACGAGCGCCACCCACGGCCAGGCGGTGTGCCCGACGCCGGTCGCGGCCGACCCGGTCAGCGCGAGCTTGCGGGCCGCCTCGGCGTCCAGCGCCGCGGTGTCCCCGGCGCCCGTCGCGGCGGGGGCGGCCGCGCCCAGCCCGGCCAGCACGGTCAGCACCCCGACGGCGAGCCGGCCGGCGCCGCGCACCGCGAACACCGCGACCGCCGCCGCCATCGCCACCAGCGCCAGTCCGGCGGGCAGTTCGGAGATCTTCCCGCCGGTGACGGAGACCTCCAGGGTGCCCGCCATCCCCTCCGCCCAGACCCGGCCGGCGGCGGTCAGCACCAGCACCGCGCCCAGCACGGTGAGCAGCAGCATCACCGCGAACGTGCGCCGCCCGGCCCGCGCGGCGGGCGCGGGTGCGGCGGCGGGGTCGGCGGACACGGCGTCGGTAGGGGCTTCAGCGCTCACCCCACCAGTGTCCCCCGCCCTCACCCCGCCGCCGCACCCGGGGTGGGCGGCTCGGTGGGGAAATCGCCCGTCTCCAGCACCAGCGTCCGCTCCCCCAGCGGCAGGAAGAGATCGTTCCCGAAGGGCACCCGCTCCGCCTCCCGGTACCCGGCGCCGCGCAGCGGACGGCTGTGCACCGTGCAGACGCCCTCCCCCGGATCCACCACGACGTACAGCGGGACGCCCGCGGCCGCGTGGAAGCGGTGGCGGTCGACCGGTTCGGGCGCCGGAAGCACGTCCAGCACCACCAGCGCGTCCCCGGCCCGGTAGTGCCCGGCGGGGTCGGGCACCGCGCCCGGGGCGAGCAGCACCAGCGCGGCCGGCTGCCCCTCCAGCCGCACGTCGGCGAGGACGCCGCCGTGGCCGCCCGGCTGCCGCACGAGCTGCTCCCTGGCGGCGGTCACGATCCGCCGCTGCACCTCCGGCATCCTGCTGTCCCTTCCGCTGCGGCGGCCCCCGCGACCCGCGCGGGGGCCGGCGTTCTACGGCCTACGCAGCGTATTCGCGGTGGCGACCGCGCGCAGGACGGCGGCGGCCTTGTTGCGGCATTCGGTGTCCTCGCCGTGCGGGTCGGAGTCGGCCACCACACCGGCGCCGGCCTGGACGTAGGCGGTGCCGTCGCGCAGCACCGCCGTGCGGATGGCGATCGCGGTGTCGGAGTCGCCGGCGAAGTCCAGGTAGCCGACGCAGCCGCCGTACAGGCCGCGGCGGGTGGGCTCCAGCTCCTCGATGATCCGCATCGCCCGCGGCTTGGGCGCGCCGGACAGGGTGCCGGCCGGGAAGCACGCGGTCAGCACGTCGAAGGCGGTCCGCCCCTCGGCGACCCGGCCGGTCACCGTGGAGACGATGTGCATGACGTGGCTGTAGCGCTCGATCTGCATGAAGTCGACGACCTCGACGCTGCCCGGCTCGCAGACCCGCCCGAGGTCGTTGCGCCCGAGGTCGACCAGCATCAGGTGCTCGGCCCGCTCCTTGGGGTCGGCGAGCAGCTCGGCGGCCAGCTCGGCGTCCTCGTGCGGGGTCGCGCCGCGGTGCCGGGTGCCGGCGATCGGGTGCAGCATCGCCGCGCCGTCGGTGACCTTGACCAGCGCCTCCGGGCTGGAGCCGACCACGTCGAAGCCGCCCTCGGCGCCGCCGTCCGGGCCGGGGAAGCGGAACAGGTACATGTACGGGCTGGGGTTGGTGGTGCGCAGGACGCGGTAGACGTCCAGCGCGGAGGCCGGGCAGGGCGCCTCGAAGCGCTGCGAGGGCACCACCTGGAAGGCCTCGCCGGCCCGGATCCGCTCCTTGATCTCCTCCACCGCGGCCCGGTACGGCTCCCCGCCGAACGGCGAGCGGACCTCGCCGGGGCCGCTCGGGGTGAAGGTGGCCAGGCCCGGGTCGACCGGCTTGAGCAGGTCGGCCTCCATCGCGTCGAGCCGGGCGACGGCGTCCGCGTAGGCCTCGTCCACGCCACTGGCCAGGTCGTTGTGGTTGACCGCGTTGGCGATCAGCAGCACGGTGCCGTCGGCGTGGTCGAGCACCGCGAGGTCGGTGGCGAGCAGCAGGGTCAGCTCGGGCAGCTTCAGGTCGTCCGGGTTGAGGTCGGGCAGCTTCTCCAGCCGGCGCACCACGTCGTAGCCGAGGTAGCCGACCAGGCCACCGGTGAGCGGGGGCAGGCCGTCGTCGGCGTGGCGCGGGGTGTGCAGGGCCCGCAGCGCGGCGCGCAGCACCTCCAGCGGGTCGCCGGTGGTCGGGATGCCGACCGGCGGGGTACCGAGCCAGCGGGCGCCGCCGTCCGGTCCGGCGGTCAGGGTGGCGGCGCTGCGGACGCCGACGAAGGAGTAGCGCGACCAGCTGCGGCCCTGCTCGGCGGACTCCAGCAGGAAGGTGCCTGGGCGCTCGTCGGCGAGGCTGCGGTAGAGGCCGATCGGGGTGAGGCCGTCCGCGAGGAGCCTGCGGGTGACCGGGATGACCCGGGTGTCGACGGCGAGCTTGCGGAAGGCTTCCAGGTCCATGACGAGCGGCACCTTACGACGGAGGGGCGGAAGGGGGCGGAAGGGGCTAGCAGGGAGCGGTCAGCCGAGCGGGAGCACGTCGGCGTCGAAGCAGGTGCGGTCGCCGGTGTGGCAGGCCGCACCGGTCTGGTCGACCTTCACCAGCAGGGTGTCGCCGTCGCAGTCCAGCGCGACCGACTTGACCGCCTGGACGTGGCCCGAGGTGTCGCCCTTCACCCAGTACTCGCGGCGGCTGCGGCTCCAGTAGGTGCAGCGGCCGGTGGTGAGGGTGCGGTGCAGCGCCTCGTCGTCCATCCAGCCCAGCATCAGCACCTCGCCGGTGTCGTACTGCTGCGCGACGGCCGGCAGCAGGCCGTCCGCGGTGCGCTTGAGCCGGGCGGCGATCTCGGGGGCCAGTGCGGTGGAACCGGGGGCGGCGGGTGAGGTGGGCATGGGGCCCATTGTGTCAGCCCGGTCCGCCCGGACGGGCCGCCGTCCGGATCGCGGCCGTCCCCGTGGGCGGCGGCGGGCGGACGCGGCGGGCGGACGCGGGGGCGGGTGCGGCGGGGGCCGGGCAGACCATCCGATCGAACGAGTTGTGCAAACCGCCTGCCGGAGGGCCCCGCTCTGCGCCATTCTCGTGCCCATGACCTCCGAGCAGCGCGCCGCCGGCCCCGCCGAGCCGCCGGGCGACGACGACCTCCCCCGCCCGGGGGGCACCTCCGACGCCCGGCCGTCCCGGGGCCTGCTGATCGCCGTCGCGGCGGTGCTGGCGCTCCTGCTCGCGGTGGTGGCGACGGTGCTGCTCTGGCCCGAGGACGACCCGGCGCCCAAGCCGCCGCCGCCCTCCCCCACCACGGCCACGCCGACCCCCACCCCGACGCCGACGCCGACGCCCACGCCGACGCCGACCCCCACGCCGACCAAGGTGGTCCCGTACAGCTTCTTCACCGTCGGCACCTGCCTGGACCACCCGCAGCTGAACAAGACGGTCACCAAACCGGAGGCCCGTCCCTGCGAGGACAAGCACGACGGCGAGGCGATCGCCGACCAGCTGCTGCCGGAGGGGCTGACCGGCGACTACCAGATCGCCAACACGATGCGGGAGGGCTGCAAGGAGGCGCAGGCCGCCGCCGAGGCCCGGCAGGGCGGCGGCGGGCCGTACTACGGCTACCCGGTGGGCCCGAACTTCACCTTCTACCAGCAGGGCTGGCGCGACTACACCTGCATCCTGACGGCGAGCAACCGGCCCGGCTCCACCAAGCTCACCGGCCGGCTGCGCTGAGCCGCCGTCAGTGCGGGGCGCCTAGGCTGGGCGCATGTCGAACCACGCGCTCGCCGAACGCCACCGCCTGGCCGAACTGCTGGCCGCCGCCGGGCCGGACGCGCCCACCCTCTGCGCCGGGTGGTCCACCCGGGACCTCGCCGCCCACCTGGTGATCCGCGAGCGGCGGCCGGACGCCGCCGCGGGCATCCGGATCGGCCCGTTGGCCGGCTGGACCCACCGGGTGCAGGAGTCGTACGCCGACCGGCCCTACGAGGAGCTGGTCCGGCTGTTCCGCTCCGGCCCGCCGGTGCTCTCGCTGTTCTCGCTGCCCGGCGCGGACGAGGCGGCCAACACCGTCGAGTACTACGTGCACGCCGAGGACGTCGCCCGGGCCGGTGACGGCCCCGCACCGCGGCCGGTGCCGCCCGGCCGGACCGAGGCGCTCTGGCGCCGGCTGCCGCTGATCGCCCGGCTGGAGGCGGGGCGCCGCTCCCCGGTGCGCCTGGAGCTGAGCCGCCCGGACGGCCGGAGCCTGACCGTCGGCCCGGCCGGCCTGCCGACCGTGCGGATCACCGGCGAGCCGGGCGAGCTGCTGCTCTTCGCCTTCGGCCGCGGCGCCCGCGCCGAGCTGACGGTGGACGGTCCCCGGGAAGCCGTCGAGGCCCTGCGCCACGTCCTGCCGGTTCCGTAGAACGCCCCGGCTGCGGATGTCCGTGGTGGGGTGCAGACTCGCAGGGGGCGCGGTCCGGGCGGGCCACCGCCCGGGCCCGTCCCCGTCGTGCACCGGCTCCCTCTCCCCCGAAGGGACGCTCCACCATGCTCACCACCGCCTTCCCCGCCGGCTCCCCCTGCTGGATCGACCTCGGCAGCCCGGACCCGGCCGCCACCGCCGGCTTCTACGGCACGGTCTTCGGCTGGACCTTCCGGTCCGCCGGCCCGGAGGCCGGCGGCTACGGCTTCCTCCAGCTGAACGGCAGGACGGCCGCGGCCGTCGGCCCGCTCACCGAGGAGGGCGCGCAGTCCGCCTGGACGACGTACTTCCACGCGCCCGACGCCGGGGCCACCGCCAAGGCCGTCGAGCAGTCCGGCGGCACCGTCCGGGTCCCCGCCTTCGACGTGATGGACGCCGGGCGGATGGCCCAGCTGACCGACCCGCAGGGCGCGCAGTTCGCCGTCTGGCAGCCCGGCACGGTGGCCGGGCTGGACGTCGTCTCCGAGGACGGCGCGCTGATCTGGGTCGAGTTGCACACCGGCGCGGTGGACGCGGGCTTCGCCTTCTACCAGAGGGTCTTCGGCTGGCGCTCCGAGAACTTCCCGGCGCCCGGCATGACGTACAAGGTGATCTCCCCGGCCGAGGGCGACCTGCGGGAGACCTCCTTCGGCGGCATCGCCCCGGTGACGGGCGACGCCCAGCCGCCCAGCTGGACCCCGTACTTCGGCGCCTCCGACGTGGACGGCGTGCTCGCCCAGGCCACCGGCGCCGGCGCCACCGTGCTGATGGGCCCGGAGAACGTCCCGGACGTCGGCCGGATCGCCTGGCTGGCCGACCCGTTCGGCGCCCCGTTCGCCCTGATCAAGGGCGAGCCGCCGAAGGAGTCCTGACCCCTTCCGCGCCCGCACCCCCTGCGTTAGCCTCCCGAACGAGCGCAGCGCAGGGGGTGGACGCCGTGCACGGAGCGAGCGGGGGCTGGCCCGAGGGCACCCTGCTGGCCGAGCTGCACCGCGACGGCTCGCCCGCCGCGCTCGCCGCCGAGCGGGCCGTGCTGCGGCTGGGCACCCGGCGCGCGCACGGCCACGGCGAGACGCTGATCCTCGACCGGGACCTCGGCGGCTTCGTCCTGCTCCTGCTGGCCGGCTTCGCCAAGGCCACCGTGGAGGACGGCGCGGGCGCGACCGCCCTGCTGGACGTGCGCGCCTACGGGGACGTGGTCGGCGAGGCCGCCGCCCTGGACGGCCGCCCCCGCTCGGCGACGGTGACCGCGGCCGGACCGGTCGCCCTGCGCCGGATCTCCCAGCCCGACTGGCTGCACTGGCTGGGCGCCCACGCACCGGCCGGCATCGCGCTGAGCCGCTGCCTGGTGCACCGCGGCCGGACCACCACCCGACGGCTGGTCGGCCTCGCCTCCGAGCCGGTGCAGCGCCGGCTCGCCCGCCAGCTCGCCGAGCTGGCCCGGCGCTACGGCGTCCCCGGCCCGCGCGGCGCCGGCATCACCGTCCGCCCGCGGCTCACCCAGGCGGAGCTGGCCGCGCTGACCGGCGCCGGCGAGCGCCGGGTCCACCACGCCCTGCACGAACTGGCCGGCCTGGGCCTGATCCGGCTCGGCCGGCGCAGCACCACCGTGCTCTCGCTGCCCGGCCTGCTGGCACTGGCCGACGGGCCGGACGACCTCAGCGGACCGGGTGCCCGGCCTGCCGCAGCGCGTCCTTGACCTCGCCGATCCGCAGGTCGCCGAAGTGGAAGACGCTGGCGGCCAGCACCGCGTCCGCGCCCGCCTCCACCGCCGGGGCGAAGTCGGCGAGCTTCCCGGCGCCGCCGGAGGCGATCACCGGCACCGACACGGTCTTGCGGACGGCCCGGATCAGCTCCAGGTCGTAGCCGTCCTTGGTGCCGTCGGCGTCCATCGAGTTGAGCAGGATCTCGCCCGCGCCCAGCTCGGCGGCGCGCCCGGCCCACTCGACGGCGTCCAGCCCGGTGCCCTGGCGGCCGCCGTGCGTGGTGACCTCGAAGCCGGAGGCGGTCTCGGTGCCCTCCGGGCAGCGGCGGGCGTCCACCGAGAGCACCAGCACCTGGCGGCCGAACCGCCGGGCGATCTCCCGGACCAGCTCGGGGCGGGCGATGGCGGCGGTGTTGACGCCGACCTTGTCGGCGCCGGCCCGCAGCAGCTTGTCGACGTCCTCGACGGCGCGGATGCCGCCGCCGACGGTGAGCGGGATGAACACCTGCTCGGCGGTGCGGCGGACCACGTCGTAGGTGGTCTCGCGGTCGCCGGAGGAGGCGGTGATGTCGAGGAAGGTCAGCTCGTCGGCGCCCTCGGCGTCGTAGAGCTTGGCCATCTCGACCGGGTCCCCGGCATCGCGCAGGTTCTGGAAGTTGACGCCCTTGACCACACGGCCGGCGTCGACGTCCAGGCAGGGAATGACACGTACGGCGAGGGTCACGGCTGATTGCCTTCCAGAGCTTCGAGGGTCGCGGCGAGTCCGGCGCGGTGGGCGTCGAGTTCGACCTCGACGAGCATCCGCGAGTCGACCAGGCTCTGCACCACCACGACGGCGGCCGCCGGGCGCACCGCGCCGAAGGCCTCCTGGTGGGCACGGCCCGCCGCGTCGATGTCACGGGAGTGGGTGAGGTACATCCGGGTGCGGACCACGTCGTCCGCCGTCAGACCGTACGCGGCCAGGGCCTCCAGCCCGTTGCGGAAGGCGGCCCCCGCCTGCTCGTAGGGGTCGCCCTCGCCGTGCAGCACGCCCTCCACCAGGGGCCTGGCCCCGGCGACGTGGACGTGGTCCCCGGCGGCGACCGCCTGCGACGCGCCGAGGACGTCCTCCCAGACGGAGAACCCGCCGACCCGGCCGCGTACGATCCGACGTTCCGTCATCCCGAAACCGCCTCCAGCGCCTCTCCGAGGGTGAACTTCTGCTCGTAGAGTGCCTTGCCGACGATCGCGCCCTCGACTCCCTCGCCGACCAGACCGGCGATCGCCCGCAGGTCGTCCAGCGAGGAGACGCCGCCGGAGGCGACCACCGGCTTGTCGGTGGCGGCGCACACGTCGCGCAGCAGCTGCAGGTTGGGGCCGGTCAGGGTGCCGTCCCGGTTGACGTCGGTGACCACGTAGCGGGCGCAGCCCTCGGCGTCCAGGCGGGCCAGCACGTCGAAGAGCTGGCCGCCGTCGCTGGTCCAGCCGCGGCCGCGCAGGGTGGTGCCGACCACGTCCAGACCGACGGCGATCCTGTCCCCGTGCTCGGCGATGACCTTGGCGACCCACTCGGGGCTCTCCAGGGCGGCGGTGCCGAGGTTGACCCGGGTGCAGCCGGTGGCCAGGGCGGCGGCCAGCGAGGCGTCGTCGCGGATGCCGCCGGACAGCTCGACCTTGATGTCCAGGGTGCCGGTGACCTCGCGCACCAGGTCCCGGTTGGAGCCGGTGCCGAAGGCGGCGTCGAGGTCGACCAGGTGCAGCCACTCGGCGCCGGCCTTCTGCCAGGCGAGGGCGGCGGCGAGCGGCTCGCCGAAGGAGGTCTCGGTGCCGGAGGCGCCCTTGACCAGGCGCACGGCCTGGCCGTCCCGGACGTCGACGGCGGGCAGCAGTTCGAGGCGGCTCATGGTGTCACAACTTCCGTCGTCAGGGGTCGTCAGAGAGTGCTGACCCAGTTGGTCAGCAGGGCGGCGCCGGCGTCGCCGGACTTCTCGGGGTGGAACTGGGTGGCCCACAGCGGGCCGTTCTCGACGGCCGCGACGAACGGCTGCCCGTGGGTGGCCCAGGTGACCAGCGGCGGGTTGATCCGCGCGCTGTGCGCCTCCAGCTCCCAGCTGCGCACCCCGTAGGAGTGGACGAAGTAGAAGCGGGTGTCCGCGTCCAGGCCGGCGAACATCCGGCTGTCCTCGGGGGCGTCCACGGTGTTCCAGCCCATGTGCGGCACGACCGGCGCCTCCAGGGGCTCCACCGTGCCCGGCCACTCGTCGCAGCCGGCGGTCTCCACGCCGTGCTCGACGCCCCTCTCGAAGAGGATCTGCATGCCGACGCAGATGCCCATGACCGGCCGGCCGCCGGCCAGCCGGCGCCCGATGATCCAGTCCCCGCGGACCGACCTCAGGCCGCGCATGCAGGCCTCGAAGGCGCCGACGCCGGGCACGAGCAGGCCGTCGGCGTCCATCGCGGTCTGGTAGTCGGAGGTGACGGTGACGTTCGCCCCGGTCCGCTCCAGGGCGCGCTGCGCCGAGCGGAGGTTGCCCGAGCCGTAGTCGAGCACCACGACGTTCTTGCCCATGTTCAGGTGTCCAGTCTCTCGTTGGCTCGACGGTTACAGGCGCATGAGGCCCGAGGCGAGGCACATCACCGAGCCCAGCGCGAGCACGAGGATGACGCCCTTGGACTGCTTCTGCTTCCAGAACGAGATGACACCGCCGGCCAGGAACAGCCCGACAAAGAGGAGGATCATCGTGGAGTTGCTCACAGCGCACCCTTGGTCGACGGGAGGATGCCGGCCGCGCGCGGGTCGCGCTCGGCGGCATAGCGCAGGGCCCGGGCCAGCGCCTTGAACTGGCACTCCACGATGTGGTGCGCGTTGCGACCGTACGGCACGTGGACGTGCAGGGCGATCTGGGCCTGGGCCACGAAGGACTCCAGGATGTGCCGGGTCATGGTGGTGTCGTAGCTGCCGATCATCGGCGCCATGCCGTCCGGCTCGCTGTGCACCAGGTAGGGGCGGCCGGAGAGGTCGACGGTCACCTGGGCGAGCGACTCGTCCAGCGGCACGGTGCAGTTGCCGAACCGGTAGATGCCGACCTTGTCGCCCAGTGCCTGCTTGAAGGCGGCGCCGAGCGCGAGGGCGGTGTCCTCGATGGTGTGATGGGTGTCGATGTGCAGGTCGCCGTCGGTCTTCACGGTGAGGTCGAAGAGGCCGTGGCGCCCGAGCTGGTCGAGCATGTGGTCGTAGAAGCCGACGCCCGTGGAGATGTCGGTCCTGCCGGTGCCGTCCAGGTCTATCTCGACCAGGACGGAGGTCTCCTTGGTGGTGCGCTCGACGCGTCCGATGCGGGTCATCAGCGGTTACAGCTCCTGACTGGCCGCGCGCGCGGAGCGCGCACGTTCAAGGGCGGGGGTGGGCGACGGGAGGGCGGTGGCGACGGCCTCCAGGAAGGCGTCGTTCTCGGCGGGGGTGCCGGCGGTGACGCGCAGCCATCCCGGAACGCCGTTGTCACGGACCAGGACGCCGTGGTCGAGGATGGCCCGCCAGACGGCGTGGGTGTCGGCGAAGCGGCCGAACTGGACGAAGTTGGCGTCCGAGTCGGTCACCTCGAGACCGAGTCCGCGCAGCGCGTCGACCAGCCGGTCGCGCTCGGCCTTGAGCCGGCCGACGTAGCCGAGCAGGGTGTCGGTGTGCTCCAGGCAGGCCAGCGCGGTGGCCTGGGTGACGGCCGACAGGTGGTACGGCAGGCGGACCAGCTGCACCGCGTCCACCACCGCCGGGTCGGCGGCCAGGTAGCCCAGGCGCAGCCCGGCCGCGCCGAAGGCCTTCGACATGGTGCGCGAGACCACCAGGTTGGGGCGGCCCTCGATCAGCGACAGCAGCGAGGCGCGGTGCGAGAACTCGACGTACGCCTCGTCGACCACCACCAGGCTGGGCCGGGCGGCCTGCGCGGCCTCGTAGAGCCGCAGCACGGTGTCGGCCTCGACGGCCGTGCCGGTCGGGTTGTTCGGCGAGCAGACGAACACCACGTGCGGGCGGTGCTCGGCGATCGCCGCGAGGGCGGCGTCCAGGTCGACGGTGAAGTCGGCGTTGCGCGGGCCGGAGATCCAGCCGGTGCCGGTGCCGCGGGAGATCAGCGCGTGCATCGAGTACGAGGGCTCGAAGCCGAGCGCGGTGCGCCCGGGGCCGCCGAAGGTCTGCAGCAGCTGCTGGAGCACCTCGTTGGAGCCGTTGGCGGCCCAGACGTTCTCCCGGGCGACGGCGTGGCCGGTGGTGCGGGTGAGGTACGCCGCCAGGCCCTCGCGCAGCTCGACCGCGTCCCGGTCGGGGTAGCGGTTGAGGTTGCGGGCGGCCTCGGCGACCCGCTCGGCGATCCGGGCCACCAGCTCCTCGGGGAGCGGGTAGGGGTTCTCGTTGGTGTTCAGCTGGACCGGGACGTCGAGCTGCGGGGCGCCGTAGGGCGACTGGCCGCGCAGCTCGTCCCGGACGGGAAGGTCGTCGATCTTCGTCACGCGCCCGGCACACTCCATCCGAATCGGGCCTTGATCGCGTCGCCGTGACCGGGCAGGTCCTCGGCGTTCGCCAGGTTGACGACGTGCGCGGCGATGCCGGCCAGCGCCTCGCGGTCGTACTCGACGACCTGCACGCCGCGCAGGAAGGTCTGCACGGACAGGCCCGAGGAGTGGCAGGCGCAGCCGCCGGTGGGCAGCACGTGGTTGGAGCCGGCGGCGTAGTCGCCGAGCGAGACCGGGGTGAACCGGCCGAGGAAGATCGCGCCGGCGTTGCGCACCCGGGCGGCCACGGCGCGCGGGTCCCGGGTCTGGATCTCCAGGTGCTCGGCCGCGTAGGCGTTGACCACGGCCAGGCCCTGCTCCAGGTCGTCGACCAGGATGACGCCGGACTGCCGGCCGCCGAGCGCCTCGGCCACCCGCTCGCCGTGCCGGGTGCGGGCGACCTGGGCCTTCAGCTCGGCCTCGACCGCGTCGGCGAGCGCCACCGAGTCGGTGACCAGCACCGAGCCCGAGGTCGGGCCGTGCTCGGCCTGGCTGATCAGGTCGGCGGCGACGTCCACCGGGTCGGCGCTGTCGTCGGCGAGGACGGCGATCTCGGTCGGGCCGGCCTCGGAGTCGATGCCGATCCGCCCGGCGAAGTAGCGCTTGGCGGCGGCCACGTAGATGTTGCCGGGGCCGGTGACCATGTTGACCGGCTCGCACTCCTCGGTGCCGAGCGCGAACATGGCGACCGCCTGGGCGCCGCCGACCGCGTACACCTCGGTGACGCCGAGCAGCGCGCAGGCCGCCAGGATGGTCGGGTGCACCCGGCCGCCGAAGGCCTTCTGCGGCGGGGAGGTCACCGCGATGCCGCGCACGCCCGCCTCCTGGGCCGGCACCACGTTCATCACAACGGAGGACGGGTAGACGGCCAGTCCGCCCGGCACGTACAGCCCGACCCGGTCCACCGGCACCCAGCGCTGGGTCACCGTGCCGCCCGGCACCACCTGGGTGGTGTGCCCCTCTCGGCGCTGGTCGCCGTGCACCAGGCGGGCGCGGCGGATCGACTCCTCCAGTGCGGCGCGCACCTTCGGGTCCAGCTCCTCCAGGGCCTCGGCGAGCTGCTCGGCCGGGACGCGGGTGGACTCCAGCCGCACGCCGTCGAAGCGTTCGGTGATCTCGATCAGCGCCGCGACGCCGCGATGATGCACGTCCTCGGCGATCGGGCGCACCGTCTCCAGGGCGGCCGCGACGTCGAAGTCGGCACGGGGCAGCAGGTCGCGCGGGTCGTCGAGCGAGCCGCGCAGATCGATTCGAGAGATCACGCCACCCAGTGTAAGGAGTGGCCGGAACCGACGGTCCCGCATTTCAGTCCGTGATACGAAGGGCGAGACGGCCCGGGGGAGGCCGTGGGATTCGGGGGGAAGCATGACGGATCGGGCACCGGAGGACTGGACGGCGGCCGAGCAGGCACTCTGGCAGGCGTTCCGGCTCGGCCGGATCCACGACCTGCGCAGCGGCGAGGCCGCCGAGGACGACCCGTTCGGCGAGGCCGTCTGGGGCCCCGGGCGCACGGTCCGCGCCCGGGTGCTCGCCCGGCTGCTGCTGGACGGGCCCGCCCCCGTCCCCGGCCGGGTCGCCTCGCTCAAGCTGACCGGCGCCCTGGTCACCGGCCCGCTGGACCTCGCCGGCGGCACCATCGGCCACTACGTCGAGCTGCACGACTGCCGCTTCGACCAGAAGATCCTGATCTCCGAGGCCGAGGCCGGCACGCTGCGCTTCATCAACTGCCTGATCCCCCGCCTGGAGGCCTCCCGGCTGGCCACCTCGGGGGACCTCCACCTGGCCCGCTGCCGGATACGCCAGGGCGTGCGGCTCACCGACGCCCGGATCGGCACCGACCTGCTGATCAACCAGGCCGTGCTGGGCGGCGACCGGTTCGGCCGGGCGCTGTCCGCCGACGGCATCGCGGTCAGCCAGGACTGCGAGGCCGACCGGCTGGAGGCCGAGGGCGAGGTCAGCCTGCGCACCGCCCGGATCGGCGGGCGGCTCTCGCTGCGCGGCGCCCAGCTGCGCGCCGTGCCCGGCAACCGCAACGCCCTGAACGCCGTACGGGTCACCGTCGGCCACACCCTGTACCTGAGCGGCTCGGCCGACGGCGGCTGGTACGGGTCGCAGACCTACTACGGCTCCGGGTACGGCGAGGTCCCGCCGCCGGACGCGCCGAGCACGCCGTTCCGCGCCTTCGGCCAGGTCCGGCTCTCCGACGGCCGCTTCGAGAACGCCTGTCTGCTCTCCGACGCCGAGTTCCACCTGACCGACGGCGACGAGGTGACCCTGCGCCGGATCCAGACCCCGGAGCTGCGCTTCACCTGCCGCTTCCCGGGCGGCGGCGCCGTCTCGCTGTCCCGGGCCCGGGTCGGCAACCTCGTCGACGCGCCCGGCTCCTGGCCCCGGGAGGGCGCGGTCGGCCTGACCGGGTTCACCTACGAGTGCCTGCGCCCGGCCGTGCCGTTCCCCGTCCACGATCGGATCGGCTGGCTGGAACGTTCCTCCGTGGAGTTCCAGCCCGAGTCCTACGAGCAACTGGCCGCCGCCCTGCGCCGCGACGGCGCCGACGACGACGCCCGCGAGGTGCTCTACGCCAAGCAGCGCCGCCGCCGGCAGACCCTGCCGCTGCCGGCCCGGATCTGGGGCCGGGTCCAGGACGTCACCGTCGGCTACGGCTTCCGGCCCGGCCGGGCCGCGCTCTGGATGCTGCTCGCCTGGGCCCTGGGCAGCCTCTACTTCGCCACCCACGCGCCGCAGCCGCTGAAGGCCGACGAACGCCCGCACTGGAACCCGGTGCTGTACGCGCTGGGCCAGCTGCTGCCCGTCGTCGACCTCGGCCAGAAGGGCTGGAACCCGGGCGGCACCGCCCAGTGGATCTCCTCCGGCCTGGTCGTCGTCGGCTGGGTGCTGGCCACCACGGTCGCCGCCGGCGCCAGCCGGATGCTCCAGCGCGGATAGCCGGGGCGCGCGACGACCCGGGCGCCGGTGACCGGGCCTCGGACGACCGGGCCGCGGGCAGCCGGGTCCAGGGCCGTGGACGCCCGGCGGGTCAAGGGAACTACGCTGTCCGCCGTGACAGAACGGCTTCCGCTCTTCCCGCTGAACACGGTCCTCTACCCGGGACTGGTGATGCCCCTGAACGTCTTCGAGGAGCGCTACCGCCGTCTCGTCGCCGACCTGCTGGAACAACCCGAGGACCAGCCGCGCCGCTTCGGCGTGCTCGCCATCAAGGACGGCCGCGAGACCGCCCCGGTCCGTCCCGAGGACGGCCCGGCCGGGCCGCTGGACGGCCTGGGCACCGCGACCGGCGACCCGCTGGAGGCGCTGCACCACGTCGGCTGCGTCGCCGACGTCACCTCCGTCCAGCCGCAGCCGGACGGCCGGTACGAGCTGCTGGTCACCGGCACCACCCGGTTCTGGCTCCGCTCCGTCGACGTCGGCGGGCCGTACCTCACCGGCGAGCTCGAACCCATCGAGGAGCGCACCGGCGAGGGCTCCGGCGCGCTGGCCGCCGAGGTCGAGCGGGTCTTCCGCACCTACCAGCGCCGCCTCGCCGGCGCCCGCGAGGCCAGCACCGTCGGCCGCCAGGAGCTGCCCGAGGACCCGCAGGTGCTGTCCTACCTGGTCGCCGCGGCCGCCGTCCTGGAGGTGCCGCTCAAGCAGCAGCTGCTCGCCTGCCCCGACAACGCCCAGCGGCTGCGCACCGAGCTCGACCTGCTGCGCCGCGAGACGGCGGTGCTCGGCTGGCTGCCCTCGCTGCCCGCCGTCCACCTCACCCGCCAGTCCTTCAGCCCCAACTGACCGAGCCCACCCACCGAGCCCACCCACCGAGCCCACCGATTGCGGGAGCCCCCGTGGCCAAGAAGCCGAAGAAGGGCGGCCAGGGCACGCCCGCGACGGTCGCCCTGGAGACCGCCGCCGTGCCGTTCACCGTCCACTCCTACGAGCACGACCCGGCCGCCGCCTCCTACGGCGCCGAGGCCGCCGAGGCGCTCGGCGTCCCGGCCGAGCGGGTCTTCAAGACCCTGGTCGCCGACGTCGACGGCGTCCTCACCGTCGGCGTGGTCCCGGTCGTCGGCCAGCTCGACCTCAAGGCCCTGGCGGCGGCGGTCGGCGGCAAGCGCGCCGCGATGGCCGACCCGGCGGCCGCCGAGCGCAGCAGCGGCTACGTCCGCGGCGGCATCTCCCCGCTCGGTCAGCGGCGCCCGCTGCGCACCGTCGTGGACGCCAGCGCCCTCGACCACCCCACGGTCTACGTCTCGGCCGGCCGCCGGGGTCTGGAGGTCGAGCTCTCCCCCGCCCACCTGGTCGGCCTCACCAGCGCCAGCACCGCCCCGATCGCCCGCTGACCGGGCCCGGACACGCCGCGGGGCCGGTGCGCCGCGCACCGGCCCCGGATCCTCAGGCGTCCCGCCGGTCCTCCGCCGGGACGCCCGTGGCCGCACCCGCTCCCGTGCCCGGGACGGCGCCCGCACCCGCGTCCACGGCCGGCGGCCCCGGCACCCAGTACGGCGGCGGGTCCTCCTCCCGCTTCCCGAACGCCGCCGACAGCGCCAGCAGCACCACCATCGCCGCCATCGGCCAGGCCAGCACCGCGCCGTACGCCCCGAGGTCGATGTCCGCCTGGAAGTGTCCGCCGTTGCCGACCCGCCGCGCCTCGCCGATCAAATCGCGGCTCGGCCCGAGCCACCGCCCGAGCCCCCACGCCCCGACCGACGCCAGCAGTCCGCCGACGGCCAGTCCGACCGCCACCGCGATCCCGCCGCCCCGCTTGCGGGTGACCAGGAACGCCCCGAGCGCCGTCAGGATGCCCATGCCCAGGCCGATCAGCACGAAGACGCTGTCGGCCCCGGCCCGCTGCTCCCCCTCCGGGTCGCCGTAGAGGATCTTGTTGCCGTCCACCACCAGCGGCACCTTGGGCGCCAGCCAGGCCCACAGCCCGCCCATCACGACGCCCAGCACCAGGCAGGCCAGCAGGGTGGCCGCCCCGACCCTCAGCTCGGGCATCAGCCGCTGCGCCGGCGACTGGGCCGGCCCCGCCTTCCCGGTCACCAGGTCCGGCCCGGGCGGCGGTGCGTACGGATCACGCGCGGCGTGCGGACCGGGCGCGGCGTACGGAGCGGGCACGGCGTCCGCGGGCACGGCGTCCGCCACGGCATCGGTGCCGTCGGCGCGCGCGGGGTCCGGAGGTGTGTTCGGTACGGTCACACCCCCCATCGTTTCACGGTCACCGCCCCCGCGGCCCGGCCGCCCACCGACCGGATGACCGTCCCCCCGCCGTCAGGGCCTGTCCCGCGGCTCCTCTCCGGGGCCGCGCCATGCCGGGCCGCGGAATCCAGGAGTCGGGCCCTACCGTCGGGTCGCCCGCCGGTACGCCCAGGTGGCGACGGCCAGCGACACCACGCCAACCCCGGCGCACACCGCGAGGTCCCCGACCACCGCCGCCCAGTCCGGCGAGGGGTGGAAGGTCCGGGCGAAGGCCTCCACCGCGTAGGTGGAGGGCAGCAGGTCGCGCAGCCACAGCACCGGCTGCGGCAGGTGGTCCACCGGCAGCACGCCGAGCAGCAGCGCCGCCGACATGCCCAGCTGCCCGAGCATGGTGGCGATCTCCTGCTTGGGCGCCAGCAGCCCGCAGGCCGCGCCGAGCCCGGAGAGCGCCGCGCCGGCCAGCGGCACCACCGCGAGCAGCACCCACAGCTGCCCGAGCGGCAGCCCGAACATCACCGCGCCGACCGCCGCCGTGACCAGCGTCCCCGGCAGGGTGAACGAGGCGAACGCGGCCGCCGCGCCGAGCACCACCGAGGCGGCCGGCACCGGCAGGGTCGCGTAGTGGTCCAGCCCGCCGCTGGCCCGCAGCCGGCCGAAGTACTGGGCGAGCAGGTTGAGCGCCACGAAGGCGACCACCAGCACGCTGGAGCCGGACACCACGTACCGGGCGGCCGAGGTCTGCCCGGGCTCGACGACGCCCCGCATCATCACCAGGATGCCGAGCGACTGGAAGGTCGCCACGAACAGCAGCGGGATCCGCGCCACCCGGGCCCGGGCCAGCTGCGCCCGGTAGACCGCCGCGAGGGCGGGCAGCAGCCGGGCGGCCGGGGCCAGCGGGGCGGGCCCGCCGGCCGCGTCCGGGGTGGTCCGCGGCGGTGCCGAGAGCAGCGTCACTTGGCCAGTCCTCCGTGGCGGCCGCCCAGCTTGAGGTACGCGTCCTCAAGGCTCGGGGTGGCCAGGGTGAAGTCGTCCAGGGCCGCGAAGGCCGGGCCGGTGGTGACGGCGGCGACCAGTTCGCGGGCCTGCTCGGGGGTGGTGCGCACGGTCCAGCGGCGGCCGGTGCGCTCGGCCCGTTCGGCGAGCGCCGCCACCGCGGGCACCGCCAGCGGCGCCTCGTCCCGCCAGACCAGGTCCAGCCGGACGTCGCCGTCGACCAGCGCCTTGAGGCCGCCGGGGGTGTCGCAGGCGATCACCCGGCCCTCGTCGACCACGGCGACCCGGTCCAGCACGGTCTCCGCCTCGATCACGTTGTGGGTGACCAGCAGGACGGTGGCGGAGCGCTCGGCCCGGCGGCGTTCGACCGCCGACCAGACGGCGCGCCGGGCGACCGGGTCCATGCCGGTGGTGGGCTCGTCGAGGACCAGCAGCGGCCGGTCGCCGACCAGGGCGGCGGCGAAGCAGGCGAGCCGGCGCTGGCCGCCGGAGAGCTTGGCGAGCGGCCGGTGGGCGAGCGGCTCCAGGGCGAGTTCGGTGATCACCTCGTCGGCGGCGGCGCGGGCCTGGGCCCGGCCCAGGCCGCGCAGCCGTCCGGTGGTCTCGGCGGCCAGCGCGACGGTCAGCTCGTCCAGCGCGGTGGACTCCTGGCCGAGGTAGCCCAGCAGCCGGGCGGCCCGTTCGGGGTGGCGGACCACGTCGTGGCCGAGGATCTCGATGCTGCCGGAGTCGGGCCGCAGCAGGCCGGTGAGCTGGCGGACCAGGGTGGACTTGCCCGCGCCGTTGGGTCCGAGCAGGCCGAAGATCTCGCCCTGCCGGACGGTCAGGCTGATGCCGTCGTTGGCCCGGATCTCGGTGGCGGAGGCTCCGCGCCCGGCGCGGTACGTCCGTACAAGGTCGCGTACGGCACAGCACGGCGAGGTCTCCTGGGGTGCCCGCCCGGCCGTCTCACTCACGACCGACGACTCTACGCGGTGCGACGGGCGAACCGGACAACGGGGCCCCGCCCCGCCCCCGGGAGAGGGCTTCTAGTCGTCGACCAGCAGGTCACCGCCGGGGACGCGGGCGGCGAGCTCCTTCCAGAAGCCCGCCCGGATCGCGTACCGGTCGTGCTCGTCGATCTGGTCGTCCTTGTGCGCGAGCAGCCCGAAGCGCGCGGCGTAGCGCAGCAGCTCGCCGTCCACCCGGTGCGGGATGCGCGGGTAGCCGGGCCACAGGACGGCGAGCCGTTCGGCGTCGCCGATCCGGCTGGTCCAGCGGCGGGCGAAGACCTGCCCCACCTCGTGGGCGTCGCCGCCGATGGAGGTGATGTCCTCCTCGCGGTCGGCCCAGCGCTGTTCGGCGGTGGTGAGCTGGGCGAGGGTGGGCAGGCCGTCCCCGGCCGTGACGGCGGGTTCGGCGACCGGCCGGTCGATCCAGCCCCGGTCGGAGGACCAGCGCAGCACCGGGCCGGTCTGCGGCTGGGAGGCGACGGCGGCCTGCCGGTCGGCGCTGCGCCCGGCGAGGTCCTTGGGGGTGGGCACCACCTTGAGCCCGGCGGCGGCCGGCTGGGGGCGCCCGTTGACGGCGGGGGCCGCCACGGCGGCGACGGCCACGGCGGGTTCCTCGGCGGCCGGGCGGCCGGGCACCTGGGCCGCGGGCAGCGGGCCCGGCAGGGCGCCGGGGGGCGCGGCGGGCGGCGCGGCGAGGATCTTGGCGATGTCGTGCCGGGCACCGGGGCCGGGGAAGACGCTGGAGGTGTCGCGCAGGCTGAAGGACCCCTCGATCCACTCGCGGTCCAGCACCCGCCGCTCATCGGCCTCGCCGACGAGGTCCTCGGACTGGTTGAAGTCTCCGTCGGCGGCCTGCAGCGCCCAGAGGTGGACGACGACGCCGTGCTCCTTGGCGGACATCATGCCGGGCAGCAGGTCGCCGTCGCCGGTGATCAGCACCACGTCGGCGCAGGCCCGGTTGCGGGCGAGTTCGGAGAGCTCGGCGTGCATCGCGGCGTCGACGCCCTTCTGCACCCAGCGGCCCTCGGCCCGGGTGAGCGCGCCGAGCCGCACGGTGACCCGGGGCAGGACGCGCAGCCGCCGGTGCTCGGGCATCGGGCGGCGTTCGGGCGCGGCGTCGAACCAGTAGATCCGCAGCAGCGGCAGGCCGGTCTCGGCCTCGGCGCGCTCGCGCAGGGCGGCGATCAGCGCGGTGTGGTCGACGGTGACCTTGGAGCGGGACGGGTCACCGGCGAGCAGGCTGGCGGCGGCGCCCAGCAGGTATCCGGCGTCCACCAGGACGACACAGCGGTCCATCGCGCACCTCTTTCCGCTCGCCCTCGGGGTGGGGCTCCGCCGGGACCGACGGTGCCGGGGTGGGCGCGTACGCCCGGCGCCCGGGCGGGTGGGGTGAGGGGGTGCCCGCAGCCGCCCGATCGTTGGGTCAGCTTTTTCCCCCGGATCCGCCCGCCGAACCCCGGCCGTCGCCACTGTTCCCCCAGCACGACGAGGGCCCCCGTCCGATTCCGGGTACCGGGGATCGGGGACGGGGGCCCTCGCGGGGCGTGCGGCGGTTCAGCCCTTGAGCTCGGCGGCGACCAGCTCGGCGAGCTGCACCGCGTTGAGCGCGGCGCCCTTGCGCAGGTTGTCGTTGGAGACGAACAGCGACAGGCCGTTCTCCACCGTCTCGTCGACGCGGATGCGGCCGACGTAGCTCGGGTCCTGGCCGGCGGCCTGGAGCGGGGTGGGGATGTCGCTCAGCTCGACGCCGGGGGCGCCGGTGAGCAGCTCGACCGCGCGCTCGGGGCTGATCGGGCGCTCGAAGCGGGCGTTGATCTGCAGCGAGTGGCCGGAGAAGACCGGGACGCGCACGCAGGTGCCGGCCACCTTGAGCCCGGGGATGCCGAGGATCTTGCGGCTCTCGTGGCGGAGCTTCTGCTCCTCGTCGGTCTCGTTGGAGCCGTCCTCGACGATCGAGCCGGCCAGCGGGACGACGTTGAAGGCGATCGGGCGCTGGTAGACCTTGGGCTCGGGGAAGTCGACCGCCGAGCCGTCGTGGGCGAGCGCGGCGGCGCCGTCGACGACCTTGGCCGCCTGGTCCCGCAGCTCGGCCACGCCGGCCACGCCGCTGCCGGAGACGGCCTGGTAGGTGGAGACGACGAGGGCGGCCAGACCGGCCTCCTCGTGCAGCGGGCGCAGCACCGGCATGGCGGCCATCGTGGTGCAGTTCGGGTTGGCGATGATGCCCTTGGGGCGGTCGGCGATCGCCCCGGGGTTGACCTCGGAGACGACCAGCGGGACCTCGGGGTCGCGGCGCCAGGCGGAGGAGTTGTCGATGACGACGGCGCCGGCGGCGGCGGCCTTGGGGGCGAGCGCCTTGGAGGTGGCGCCGCCGGCCGAGAAGATCACGATGTCCAGGCCAGCGTAGTCGGCCGTGGCCGCGTCCTCGACGGTGATCTCGGTGCCCTGCCAGGGCAGCGTGCGCCCGGCCGAACGGGCCGAGGCGAACAGCCGCAGCTGCTCCACCGGAAGGTTGCGCTGGGCCAGGATCTCGCGGACCACGCCGCCCACCTGGCCGGTGGCCCCGACAATGCCGATCTTCATCCGACTACTCCTCTTGATCTTGCCGCTCACAGCCGCACTCCGCCCATCATGCCTTGTCACCGGCACCGGACGGCCCGGCATTCCATCCTGTGGTCCTCGGTGGTCCAGACCATTTGCCAGTTCCAGCGCCCGCCCGACCTCGGCCGGTCCGGCCGGCAGCAGCGGCAGCCGGACGTCCGGCGTCGGGATCCGCCCCCGCGCGTGCAGCACACCCTTGACCACCGCCGGGTTCGGCGCGGCGAAGGCCGCCACCGCCAGCGCGGTCAGCCGGTGCCCCAGCGACCGGGCGCGCTCCACGTCCCCGTCCCGCCAGGCCGCGGCCAGCTCCACGAAGCGCGCGGTGGCCAGGTGCGCGGAGGCCAGGATGCCGCCGTCCGCGCCCAGCGCCAGCAGCGGCGCCAGGACGGCGTCGTCCCCGCCCAGCACCGAGAACCCGGCCGGCGCGGCCGCCAGCAGCTCCGCCGCCGCCTGGTCCACCCCGCCGGTCGCGTACTTGACGCCCACCACGTTCGGCAGCGCGGCCAGCTCCAGCAGCGCGGCGCCCGACAGCGGCTGCCCGGTCCGGTACGGGATGTGGTAGATCACCAGCGGCACCGAACTGGCCTCGGCCAGCGCCCGGAAGTGCGCGACCGTCCCGGCCTCGCCCGGCCGCACGAAGGACGGCACGGTGACCAGCGCGCCCGCCGCCCCCGGCACCCGCCCGGCCAGCGCGGCCAGCTCCTCGGCGGCCGCGGCCGTGCCCGGCCCGCCCGCGCCGACCAGCAGCGGCACGCCCCGCGCCGCGCAGACCGCCGCGCAGACCTCGGTGACCGCGCGCCGCTCGTCCGCGCTCAGCGCGGCCGGCTCCCCGGTGGTGCCGAGCGCGACCAGCCCCGCCGCACCGTCGTCCAGCACCGAGCCGGCCAGCTTCTCCAGCGCGTCCAGCGCCACCGAGCCGTCGGCCGCGAACGGGGTGACCAGCGGGACGAGAATGCCCTTGAGTTCCATGCCCACGATCCTCGGGCCCGCCGATCCCCCAGGTCCAGTTCACGTTTCCGAAGCTTCTCGTAAGCTGAGCCGATGCTCGACGTCCGACGCCTGCGCCTGCTGCGCGAACTCGCCCACCTCGGCACCATCGCCGCCGTCGCCGAGGCCCTCAGCTTCAGCCCTTCGGCGGTCTCCCAGCAGCTGTCCGTCCTGGAGAAGGAGGCCGGCGTCCCGCTGCTGGAGCGCACCGGCCGCCGGGTCACCCTCACCCCGGCCGGGCGCAACCTGGTCCGGCACGCCGAGGCCGTGCTGGAGCGGCTGGAACAGGCCGACGCCGAACTCGCCCACGCCCGCGAGGGGCTGGCCGGCCCGCTGCGGATCGGCACCTACCCGTCGGCGGCCCGCGCGATCATCCCCGCCGTCCTCGCCGAGCTGGCCGGCTGGCACCCGGGGCTGGAGCCGATGGTCACCGAGGTCGACCCGGCCGCGGTGGCGGCGGCGCTGCGCGCGGGCGAGCTGGACGTGGCGCTGGTGCACGAGTACGACCTGGTGCCCGCCGACCCGGAGCCCGGCCTGGCGCTGACCCGGCCGATCTTCACCGAGCCGATGTACCTGGCGGCCCGCGCCACCGGCACCGTCGCCGACCAGCGCGCCGAGCCGTGGATCCTCGCCCCGCCGGGCACCCTGTGCCACAGCATGGCCGTCCGGGCCTGCGAGAGCGCGGGCTTCGCGCCCCGGATCCGCCACCAGATCGACGACTTCGTCACCGTGCTCGCGCTGGTCGCGGCCGGTCAGGGGGTCGCGCTGGTCCCGCACCTCGGCATCGACCCGCTCCCGCCCGGGGTGGTGCTCACCCGGCTGCCGATGTACCGCCGCACCCGCACCGCGTTCCGCGCGGGCGCCGGCGCCCACCCCGCGATCTCCGCCTTCGTCTCCGCCCTGCACACCGCCGTCCCGGCCCCGCTGCGCAACTCCGCGTAGCCGACGGCCGCCCGTACCGGTGGCCGGGTACGGGCGGCCGATCGCGCTACGCCGCCCCGTTGCCCGCCAGGCAGCTCGGGCCGAGCAGCTGCTTCAGGTCGCCGAACAACGCCGGATCCGACTTCACCCGGTGCCGGTCCAGCCGCAGCACGGTCGTCTTGTTCCGCTCCTCCAGCCGCACCCGCACCTCGGTCGTCCCCCGGTGGCTGCTCAGCACCTCGCCGAGCCGCGCCACCAGCGGGGGCGTCACCTTGCCGCTCGGGATGCTGATGATGATCGGCGCCTCGGCGTGGGCGTTCGACAGGTCCGGGGCGGACAGCTCCATGCCCATCAGCCGCGGCACGTCCTCGCGCTTGTCCAGCTTGCCGCGGACGAACACCACCGCGTCCTCGACCAGCTGCGAGGAGACCAGCTGGTAGCTGGCCGGGAAGAACATGCAGTCGATCGAGCCGGCGAGGTCCTCGACGGTCGCGATCGCCCAGGCGTTGCCCTGCTTGGTCATCTTCCGCTGGAGGCCCGAGATGATGCCGCCGATGGTGACGATCGTCCCGTCCGGCCGCTCGGCGAGGTCCGCCACCGCGCAGTCCGCCTTGTCGGCGAGCACGTGCTCGATGCCGTGCAGCGGGTGCGAGGAGACGTACAGGCCGAGCATCTCCCGCTCCTGGGTGAGCAGGAAGGACTTCTCCCACTCCTCCTCGGAGAAGACCACGTCCAGCCCGAAGCTCGGCTCGTCGCTCGCCGGGTCGCCGCCGAACAGGTCGAACTGGCCCTCGGCCTCCTTGCGCTTGATCCCGACGACGTTGTCGATCATCGGCTCGAACTGCGCGGTCAGGCCCTTGCGGGTGTGCCCGAGCGAGTCGAAGGAACCGGCCTTGATCAGCGATTCGACGGTCCGCTTGTTGCAGACCACCGACTCCACCTTCTCCAGGAAGTCCGGGAAGGAGGAGAACTTCCCCTTGGTCTTCCTGGTCCGGATCATCGACTCGACGACCGGCCCGCCGACGTTGCGGATGGCGGTCAGGCCGAACCGGACGGTGGTGTCACCGTGCGGGGTGAAGTCCGCGTCCGACTCGTTGACGTCCGGCGGCAGGACGTTGATGCCCATCTTGCGGCACTCGTTGAGGTAGACGGCCGACTTGTCCTTGTCGTCCTTCACCGAGGTCAGCAGGCCGGACATGTACTCGGCCGGGTAGTTGGCCTTGAGGTACGCCGTCCAGTACGAGACGAGCCCGTAGCCCGCCGTGTGCGCCTTGTTGAACGCGTAGCCGGAGAAGGGGACGAGGACGTCCCACACCGCCTGGATCGCCGCGTCCGAGTAGCCGCGCTCCCGGCAGCCCTTCTGGAACGGGACGAACTCGGCCTCCAGGATCTCCTTCTTCTTCTTGCCCATGGCGCGGCGCAGCAGGTCGGCCTGGCCGAGCGAGTAGCCGGCCAGGATCTGCGCGGCCTTCTGCACCTGCTCCTGGTAGACGATCAGGCCGTAGGTGGGCCGGAGCACCTCCTCCAGGGGCTTCTCCAGCTCCGGGTGGATCGGGGTGATCTCCTGCTGCCCGTTCTTGCGCAGCGCGTAGTTGGTGTGCGAGTTGACGCCCATCGGGCCGGGCCGGTAGAGCGCCAGTACGGCGGAGATGTCCTCGAAGTTGTCGGGCTTCATCAGCCGCAGCAGCGAGCGCATCGGGCCGCCGTCGAGCTGGAAGACGCCGAGCGTGTCGCCGCGCGCCAGCAGTTCGTAGGTCGGCTTGTC
Organism: Kitasatospora sp. NPDC001527; assembly: GCF_040298605.1. Lineage (NCBI taxonomy): Bacteria > Bacillati > Actinomycetota > Actinomycetes > Kitasatosporales > Streptomycetaceae > Kitasatospora > Kitasatospora sp. NPDC001527. The sequence goes on from NZ_JBEPAM010000018.1 coordinate 79,224, forward strand.
GTCCAGGGGCAGCTCAAGAAGGTTGATCTTGATGCCCTTGTTCTTCTCGATCGCCTTGACGGCGTCGTCCATGATCGTCAGGTTGCGCAGGCCGAGGAAGTCCATCTTGAGAAGGCCGAGGCCCTCACAGGTGGGGTAGTCGAACTGCGTGATGGTGACGCCGTCGGTGTGCCGGGTCCAGACCGGGATGTGGTCGGTCAGCGGCTCGGCGGACATGATGACGCCGGCCGCGTGCACGCCGGGCTGGCGGATCAGGCCCTCGATGCCGCGCGCGGTGTCGATCACCTTGCGCACGTCGGGGTCGGTCTCGTACAGCCCGCGGATCTCGCCGGCCTCGCTGTAGCGCGGGTGGCTGCTGTCGGTGATGCCGGACAGCGGGATGCCCTTGCCCATGACGTCCGGCGGCATCGCCTTGGTGATCCGGTCGCCCATCGCGTAGGGATAGCCGAGGACGCGCGAGGAGTCCTTGATGGCGGCCTTCGCCTTGATGGTGCCGTAGGTGACGATCATGGCGACCTTGTCGGATCCCCACTTCTCCGTCACGTACCGGATCACGTCACCGCGCCGGCGCTCGTCGAAGTCGATGTCGACATCGGGCATGGAGATGCGCTCGGGGTTGAGGAAGCGCTCGAAGATCAGGCCGTGCGGGATCGGGTCGAGGTCGGTGATGCCCATGGCGTACGCGACCAGCGAGCCGGCCGCCGAACCGCGGCCCGGGCCCACCGCGATGCCCTGGCTCTTCGCCCACATGATGAAGTCGGCGACCACGAGGAAGTACGCCGGGAACCCCATCTGGATGATGGTGTCCATCTCGTACTCGGCGAGCTTCTTGTGCTCCTCGTCGTACCCGTGCGGGAAGCGCCAGTCCATGCCCTCCCAGACCTTGGACTTGAAGAAGTCCGCCTCGGACTCGAAGCCCTCCGGGATCGGGAAGCGCGGCATGAGGTTGCGGAACTGGAACATGCCCTCGGTGTCGACCCGGGAGGCCACCAGCAGCTGGCTGTTGCGGCAGCCCTCCTGCCAGGCGTCCGACTGGTCGAGCGCGTACATCTCGGCGGCCGACTTGATGTAGTAACCGGTGCCGTCGAACCGGAAGCGGTCCGGGTCGGAGAGGTTCTTGCCGGTCTGCACGCAGAGCAGCAGGTCGTGGGCGCCGGCGTCGGCCTCGGTGGTGTAGTGCGAGTCGTTGGTGACGACCGGCGGGATGCCGAGCTTCCTGCCGATCTCGATCAGCCCGTCGCGGACCCGCTTCTCGATGTCGAGGCCGTGGTCCATCAGCTCCAGGAAGTAGTTCTCCTTGCCGAAGATCTCCTGGTACTCGGCGGCCGACCGCAGCGCCTCGTCGAACTGGCCGAGGCGCAGCCGGGTCTGCAGCTCGCCGGAGGGGCAGCCGGTGGTGGCCATCAGGCCGCCGGACAGCTCGGAGATCAGCTCCTTGTCCATCCGGGGCCACTTGACCAGCCAGCCCTCGGAGTACGAGCGCGAGGTCAGCTTGAAGAGGTTGTGCAGGCCCTCCTTGTTCCGGGCCCAGATGGTCTTGTGGGTGTAGGCACCGGACGCCGAGACGTCGTCCTTCTTCTGGTGCGGCTGGCCCCACAGGATGCGCTTGGTGTTCGAACGGGACTCCGGGGCGACGTACGCCTCGATGCCGATCACGGGGGTGATGCCGGCGGCCGTGGCCTGCTTGTGGAACTCGGCCGCGCCGTACATGTTGCCGTGGTCGGTCATCGCGACGTGGGTCTGGCCCAGCCGCTCGACCTCCTTGAACATCTGCTTCAGCCGGGCGGCACCGTCCAGCATCGAGTACTCGGTGTGAACGTGCAGATGCGCGAACGGCTGATCGCTCAAGGCGGGGCCTCCGTAGGCTCGTGCTGGCAGGTGGGCCGGTGAACGCGCAGGTCACGGCGGATGCGCCGGAAAATGAATGAGGTCCGAGTCGCCAACCCGACCCGGACCGTCACTCACGCGTTCACGCTCCCTACTCTAGCCCCCGGCCCCTCGACCGCCCGCACTCACCCACCGCAAGGGAACCGCCACGATGTCCCACCAGACGCTCCCCGCCACGGACCGCGCCGAGGCCATACTCGGAGTCTTCGACACGGCCTTCGGCGACCTGCTCGCCCAGGACCCGGCGGCCTTCCGGGTGAAGTTCCGCAAGATGGCCGCCTCGGCCTTCGCGTTCTACCGGGGCACCGCCGCCCTCTACTACGCGGACCTCACCACCGCGCCCTTCTCCTCCTTCGGCGAGCCCTTCCTCGACGAGCGCACCAGCCGGGTCTGGATCCACGGCGACCTGCACGCGGAGAACTTCGGCACCTACCTCAACGCCGAGGGCCGGCTCGTCTTCAACGTCAACGACTTCGACGAGGCCTACGTCGGCGCCTTCACCTGGGACGTCCAGCGCCTGGCCGCCTCGCTCGCGCTGATCGGCTACGCCAAGGCGCTCTCCGACGCGACCATCACCGAGCTGGTCACCTCCTTCGCCGACGCCTACCGCCACCGGATCTCGGCCCACGTCACCACCGGCGACGCCGACCCGTACACCCTGGACACCACCGGCGGCCCGATCCTGGCCACCCTCCGGCAGGCCCGGCTGCAGACCCGGGTCTCCCTGCTCGACGGCGACACCGTGATCGAGGGCTACGACCGCCGCTTCCGCCTCGGGGGCGGCGCGATCGAGCTGGACGAGCCCACCAAGGCGGAGGTCCTCGCCGCCTTCGAGGCCTACCTCGCCACCCTGCCGCCGTCCTCCCTCGTGCGCCCGGCCGCCCTGCGGGTCAAGGACGTGGTCGGCCGCCGGGGCATCGGCATCGGCTCCGCCGGTCTCCCCTCCTACAACCTGCTCCTCGAAGGCCACACCGACGCCCTCGAGAACGATGTGATCATCTATATGAAGCAGGGCCAGACCCCGGCCGTCTCGCGTCACGTCACCGACCCGGCGATCGCCGGCTACTTCGAGCACGAGGGCCACCGCACGGTGATCTCCCAGCGCGCCCTCCAGGCCCACAGCGACCCGTGGCTCGGCCACACCACCCTGCGCGGCCGCGGCCAGCTGGTGGCGGAGGTGTCCCCGTACGCGACCGACCTCGACTGGCGCGACCTCAACGAGCTGCCCGACCTGCTCACGGTCACCGAGTACCTGGGCCGCGCCACGGCGACCATGCACGCGGCCGCCGACGAGTCCTCCAGCGGCCACACCCTGGTCCCGTTCTCCACCGAGCACGCCATCCACGAGGCCATCGCCCGCGACTCGAAGGGCTTCACCGAGATGCTGGTCGACTTCGCCCACACCTACGGCGCCCGGGCCCGCGCCGACCACCAGCTCTTCGTCGACCTCTACCGCAACAACCGCATCCCGGGCCTCTAGCCCTGCCCGGTCAGGGCCGCCAGCCGCTCCCCGGCGGCGGCCCTGACCTCCGCCGTCTCCATCTCGTCGTCCCTGAGGTACGCCAACCTCTCCCTGACCTCCACCCCGTCCTTCGCCTTCCTCACCCCCAGCAACCGGGCCGCCTCCTCACAGTCCCACAGACACTCCACATGGATCCCGTCCAACCCCGCCGGCTCGATCGCCGCCAACGCCTCCAGATACCCCGCCCGCTCGTACGAGTGCGGAGTCCACAACCAGAACCGCCGCAGCAACGACACCGCCTGCCGCGCCTCCACGCCGAACCGCGCCAACCCCCGCGCCGTGTGCACCGGCCCGCACCACCGCTTCTCCACCCAGTCCCGCTCCAGATCGGCCACCAGGACGGGGATGTCCGCCACCTCCCCGTGCTCGGTCAACACCCGGCACCCCAGCTCCGCCAACCAGCCCGTCCCGGACCCGGCCCACTCCCGCGCGGCCGGAACCGCCACCGGCCCCAGCCGCCGCACCGCACGCGGCAGCAACGGCATCGGACGCTCCCCGTCCGCCGACCCCAACGACGGCACCAACGGCAGCAACCCGGGCTCCGGCTCCCGCCCGGCCAACAACCGCACCGCGTCCCCCCACTGCCGCCTCTCCCCCGGATCCGCCAGCAACTCCAACAACCGCGCGTTCGTCTCCGCCACCAGCGGATCCGCCGGCCCGGGCCCGTCCTCCGGGGGCCTCGTCCCCATTCCCCACCGAACCCACGGCTCCCCCCAGAGATCCGTCTCGTCCCCCTTCAACCGCGCCCGCGCGGTCTCCCCCAGGTCCTCCCACCACTCCACCGGCCATCCACGCGCCATCTCCTCCAGCACATCCCGCCAGTGCTCCCCCTCGCCCACGTACCTCCGCAGCGCCTCCCGCGCCTCCCCCGACCCGCTCAGCGCCAGCAACCCCAACACCCGCGCCGCCCGCTCGCACCGCTCCTGGCTCCCGGCCAACCCCTCCACCACCGGCCCGAGCGGCAACCCCAGATCCCTCACCAGCCGCGCGAGATACACCCCCCGCTCATCCAGCCCGTCCCACCGCCAGTCCCACCGCACACACCCATGGACGACCTCCGCCACCCCCACCGGATCCTCCACAGCCATCCGGGCCCCCAACCCCCGCCCCCGCTGCACCATCCCGATCAACGACCCCGCCGGCGCATACCGCCCATCACTCATCCTCGTCACCCCCACATCCTCCCCCGCCCAGCTCCACCAGGGCACAGACCACCTTCCCCTCCGGCAACGGCTCCCACCACCAGCACCGCGCCAACCGCCGCACCATGACGAGCCCCCGCCCATGCTCCCCGGGCTCCCGCGACACTCGCCCACCGAAGAACCCCGGGTGCGAATCACCGACCCGAATCACCACCGCCCCCGCCTTGGCCACCCGAACCCCGATGCCAACGACCTGCCCACCCGAGGAGTACGCCCGCCACGTCCTGACCGTCATGCGTTTCGATCTGGAGCTGCCTCAGATCGAAGAGCTGGTCAAGGTGAGAATGATGCGCCGCGACCTGCTCGCGGGGGAGCAGGCCGTCAAGCTCTGGGCCGTCATCGACGAAGCAGCCATTCGTCGGCTCGCAGAAACACCCGAGCTTCTGCGCGGCCAACTGCAACACCTGCTGGACATGGGCGCGCGGACCAACATCACCATGCAAGTCCTCCCATTCAGCGCTGGTCTTCACCCCGGCCTGGACGGCCCCTTCGTCATCATGAGCTTCCCCGAGCCCGCGGGCCGCCTGAGACCCATGCCCACCTGCACGAGCTGCTCAAGGAGACGCGAAAGTGATCAACAAGCCCGATCCCGCCGAACTCGACTTCTCCGGCGTCTCCTGGGCGAAGTCCCCGTTCAGCGGCGGCGGCAACTGTGTGGAGTTCGGCGTGATCGGCCAGTACGTCGCCATCCGCGACTCCAAGAACCCCACACAGACCCCACTCGTCTACACCCGCACCGAGATCGCCTCCCTCCTCGACGGCGCCAAGTCCGGCGCCTTCGACCACCTGCGCTGAACACCTCCCTCGGCCGCCTTCGTCACACATGACGAAGGCGGCCGGACCCCCGCCCCAGCGAGCCGGGCTCCCGAGAGCCCGGCTCCCTTGCGCACCACGACCCCGGCGCTACCCCCACCTCGGCGCAGGAAGTCGGCCCGGGTAAGGGATCCAGCCGGAAGAAACGGTGTCGTAGTGGGCGGCGGTTTCCGGGCGGAGGGCGGTGAGGGGGAGCCACTCGTCGTCGGGGTCGCGGTCGTCGAGGGGGCCGGGGGCCCAGGTCAGCAGGACGCGGTCCCCGGCGACCTCCGCGATCCAGCCGAGGAACTCCCGCCCGTCGCGGCAGGTGAAGCCCACCTTGGCGACCTCCTCGCAGCGACGGGCGAGATAGTCGTGCAGCCCCTTGGGGGGCCGCACGCCGCACCATTGGTCGGCGCCCCACTCCTCGAACCGCGCGACCTCGGCGAACCCCAGCTTCGCGGCGAGGCGCATCGAGCGGTCGTTGGCGGTCTGGGTGGTGAGCACCACCGGCTCGCCGGGAAGCGCGTCGGCGTACCAGTCGAGCACCGCCTCGCACGCCTCGGCGGCGTACCCGAACCCCCACGCCTCCGGCAGGAACAGGTAGCCGAGTTCGGCCTCCCCGGTGTCCGGACGGACCTGGCTCCGGTGCTCCACCGCCCGCCGGTTGAGCTCGACGGTGCCGATCATCGCCCCGTCGAGCTCGATCACGAAGAAGCCGGGACGCCGCCCCGGCACCGCGGGCACCATGCACTCAAGCTCGTCACGCGGTCGGGCGCCACCGGTGTACGCACCCACCTCCGGCGAGGCGAACAGCTCGATGAACGCCGCACGGTCCCGGGCCTCGGACGCACGAAGCACCAGCCGCTCGGTCCTGATCGGGGCCGGGGGCCAGGCGCCGGGGCCGGGTTCGGTCATGGCCGACACCGTAGGCGCCCCCGTTGTGCACGTCCAGCTCCGCCGGGAAGTCCAGCGCCACTGCCCGCTCGGCGGTTTTGGGATCAGCTGGCCGTCAGCCGGCCAGGGCTTCGCCGAGCCGGGCGTGGGCCGGGCCGGGCCGGGACGGACAGAGCGTGGCGGAGGCCTTCGGCCCGGGTGCGCACCAGCCCGTCGCGGTACGCCTTCGGCAGGTGTTCCCAGACGTCGACGGCCATGGTGGCCGCGGCGGTCGGGTCGCCATCGGTGTTGAGGCAGATCGCGGTGTCCATGGCCAGCAGGGCGCGGGTCATCACGGAGGCCGAGTGGGTGAGGGCGAGGGCGGCTTCCTGCTCGGCGTACGCCTCGCGGGTCTGTCCCAGGAGGGTGAACGCCTGGGAGAGGTGGACGTGGTGTTTCTGGAGGGAGTAGCCGAACCAGGTGTCGGCGGGCCGGCCTCGGTGCGGGCGCGGACGGCCAGACAGAGCGCGTTGTCCGGCCCGGACAACGCGCCCCCTCCTACCAAGCCCCTTCCTGAGGCCTTTCCCCTGCCGTGCGCGGGAAGTCGGCCGGGCCGACTTCCCGCGCACGGCGGGTCAGCCGTCCAGCTCGGCGAGGAAGTCCAGGGCGATCGCCCAGGTGCGCTCGGCGGCCTCGGGGTCGTAGTCCGCCAGGTCCGGGTCGGTGAAGAGGTGGCCGGCGCCGTGGTAGCGGTGGATCTCGACGTCGGCGCCGGTCTTGCGCATGTTGAGGTACCAGGCGTTCAGCCAGTCCTCCGGCTCGAACGGGTCCGGCTCGGCGACGTGCAGCTGGACGGGGATCGAGGTGGCGGCGTCCTCGCGGATGTCGGAGGTGCCGTGCAGCAGGAGCAGGCCGCGGGCGTTCTCGTCGGCGAGGGCGAGGTTCTGGGCGAGCGAGCCGCCGAGCGAGAAGCCGGCGTAGACCAGGGTGGCGCCGGAGGCCAGCAGCGGGGCGGCCACGCCGACCGCCCGGCGCAGCAGTTCCTCGCTGCCCAGCTCCTCCTTGTACGCCATGCCCTCCTCGACGTCGTCGAAGGCCCGCCCCTCGAAGAGGTCGGGGGTGTGCACGGTGTGCCCGGCGGCGCGCAGCCGGTCGGCGGCGGCGTGGACGGCGGGGCGCAGGCCGTAGGCGGAGTGCAGGAGCAGGATCTGGGCCACGGGGAGAACTTCCTTGCAGCGGGCGGGAACCACCCCATCATCGCTCATGGCCGCCAGGTGGCCGCCCCCACCCGGCGGAGTGGCGGGACATCACACACCGGTGAATCACCGACAAACAGTCAGTTCTACATATGGAACACATCGTTACCCGCCGGTAGCCTGTCCGCCGTGACCGACCTTGTCAATGACATGACCCCCGCCCACCCGCACCGTCGCCAGGTGCTCAAGGCCACCGCCATCGTGGCGGGCGCCGCCGCCCTGCCGCTGACCCTCGGCGCCACGGCCCAGGCCGCCACCGCCCCGCAGTTCCTGCACGGCGTCGCCTCCGGCGACCCGCTGCCGGACGGCATCCTGCTCTGGACCCGCGTCACCCCGGCCCCCGAGGCGGTCCCCGGCTCCGGCCTGGGCGCCGACACCGAGGTCCGCTGGGAGCTCGCCGCCGACAAGGGCTTCACCCGGATCGCGGCGAGCGGCACCGTGACCACCTCCGCCGCAGCCGACCACACCGTCAAGGCGGACGTCCGCGGCCTCGCCCCGGACACCGCCTACTGGTACCGCTTCACCGCCGGCACCACGACCTCCCCGGTCGGCCACACCCACACCACCCCGGCCGCCGACGCCGCCCTCGACCGGCTCCGCTTCGGCGTCGCGTCCTGCGCCAACTGGGAGGCCGGCTACTTCTCCGCCTACCGCCACCTGGCGGCCCGCGGCGACCTCGACGCCTTCCTCTTCCTCGGCGACTACATCTACGAGTACAAGAGCGGCGAGTTCTGCGCCGCCGGCTCGGTGGTCCGCCCGCACGCGCCCGCCCACGAGATCCTCACCCTCGCCGACTACCGCACCCGCCACGGCCGGTACAAGACGGACGAGGACCTCCAGGCCCTGCACGCCCAGGTCCCGGCCATCGCGATCTGGGACGACCACGAGTTCGCCAACGACGCCTGGTCCGGCGGCGCCGAGAACCACACCCCGGGCGCCGAGGGCGACTGGGCGGCCCGGGTCGCCGCCGCCAAGCAGGCCTACTTCGAGTGGATGCCGGTCCGCCCCTCCATCGCCGGCACCACCTACCGCCGCCTGCGCTACGGCAAGCTCGCCGACCTGCACCTGATGGACCAGCGCTCGTTCCGCTCCCAGCAGGTCAAGGTCGGCAACGGCGACGTCGACTCGGCCGACCGCAGCATCACCGGCCGCGCCCAGATGGACTGGCTGAAGGCCGGCCTCTCCGCCTCCGACACCACCTGGCGCCTGATCGGCAACGAGGTGATGATCTCCCCGGTCGCGTTCTTCTCGCTGCCGGACTACCTGCTGCGCCCGCTGGCCAAGCTGCTCGGCCTGCCCGGCGAGGGCCTGGCGATCAACACCGACCAGTGGGACGGCTACACCCACGACCGCCGCGAGCTGCTCGGCCACCTCAAGGCGAACGGCATCACCAACACCGTCTTCCTCACCGGCGACATTCACTCGGCCTGGGCCTCGGACGTCCCGCACGAGGCCGCCACCTACCCGCTGTCCGGCAGCGCCGCGACCGAGTTCGTGGTCACCTCGGTCACCTCGGACAACATCGACGACATCCTCAAGGTCGCGCCGCAGACCCTGTCGCTGGTCGCCGCCACCGCGCTGAAGGCCGCCAACCCGCACATCAAGTGGGTCGACCTGGACTCGCACGGCTACGGCGTCCTGGAGGTCACCCCCACCCAGACCCAGATGGACTACTACTCCCTCTCCGACCGGACCCGCAAGGACGCGACCAGCAAGTGGACGCGCTCCTACCGCACCAAGTCCGGCACCCAGAAGATCGAGCGGGTCTACTCCCCCGTCAAGTAGCCACCACCCCACCGGGCCCCGCCCCTCCGGCCGCCCCCGGAGAGGCGGGGCCCGCCCCGCCGGGGAGACCCGGACGGCTCCGCCCTCCGTCGTCCGGGCGACCCACCCTCCACACTCAGAGCAATCGATCCGTCACACCGTGCACTGGTCGCACATAGTGACGATATGACCAGAGAATCCTGCGGTCCTCCGTGGCTCCGTGCCCGAACGGCCCGCCTCGTCACCACCATCGCCACCCTGGGAATCCTCGGCACAGGCCTGACCGGCGCCGCCGCCCAGGCGGCCGTACCCCCGGCCCTCCACCCGGCCGCGCCGGCTCCGGAGCGCGTCCGGGCCACCGGCAGCGTCCTGCTGGACGAGGCGTTCACCGGCGCCACCGCCGACCCGCGCTTCCTCGCCGTCGGCTCCGCCTGCCTCACCGGTGCGGCGCCCGCCACCCCGGGGCCGGGCAACCATCCGCTCGGCGGCTGCCCCGCCGCCGAGACCGGACCGGTGCCGCCGCTCAACAGCGCGCCGCTCGGCTACCTCCGGCTCACCGACGCCTCCACCGACCAGAGCGGCGCCGTCCTGTTCGACCAGGCGCTGCCCGCCGGCAACGGCCTGGACGTCACCTTCGACCAGTGGCAGTACGGCAGCACCACGCCCAACACCCCGGCCGACGGCATCTCCTTCTTCCTGGTCAACGGCGACACCTCGCTCCAGCACCCCGGCGCCTTCGGCGGCAGCCTCGGCTACGCCCAGAAACTGCCCGACGACGACCCCAACCTCGCCTTCCTGCCCGGCGTCGACCGGGGCTACCTCGGCGTCGGCCTGGACGTCCTCGGCAACTACTTCGGCGACTGGGAGCAGCGCGGCAACGGCTGCGCCCAGCGCTCGCCGGCCGGCACCGGGTTCCGGATCCCCGCGCCGGGCTCCAACATGGTCACCGTTCGCGGCCCCGGCGACGGCACCACCGGCTACTGCTTCCTGACCGCGACCACCAGCAACTTCACCACCACCGGCCCGTGGCCCTCCACCCTGCCGGGCACCCTGCAGGGCCCGCTCACCACGCTGCCGCCCGGGGTGACCCCGGACCAGGCGCAGACCCTGCTGGAGCCCTCCCGCCGCCGGGTGAACGTCCACCTGACGCCCGCCCCCTCCCCGGTGCTGACGGTCAGCATCGACTTCAACGACGGCACCGGCTCGCACCAGGTGCTCTCCACCCCGGCGCCCGAACCGGTGCCCTCCACCTACAAGTTCGGCTTCGCCGGCTCGACCGGCCTGTTCACCGACGTGCACCTGATCCGCAACGTCACCCTGTCCACGGTCGCGCCGCTGCCCCAGCTGAACCTGGTGAAGCAGCCGCACGAACCCCTGCCCGGGCTGCTGACGGTCGGCACGCCCGTGCCGTACGACTTCGTGGTCACCAACGCGGGCGGCACCACGCTGAACAACGTGGCCGTCAACGACCCGCTGGTCGGCGAGATCACCTGCCCCAGCACCACCCTCGCCCCCGGCGAGACGATGACCTGTACCGGGACGTACCAACTCACCGCGGCGGACGCCGCCCTGGGCCACTTCACCAACACCGCACAGGCCTCCGGGACCTCCAACGGCGACCCGGTGCTCTCCCCGCCGTCCACCGCCACCGTGCCGGTGGTCGCCCCGCCGGGCATCACCCTGACCAAGCACGTGGACGCGCCCGAGCCGTTCGCGGTCGGGGCGACCGTGCCGTACAGCTACGTGGTCACCAACACCGGCGGCACCCAGGTGGACGGCCTGGTGGTGACGGACGACAAGGTCACCGGCATCGTCTGCGACTCCACCGTGCTGGCACCGGCCGGCAGCCCGGGTGACAGCACCGTCTGCCACGGCAGCTACACCATCACCGCTGCCGACGGCCAGTTCGGCTCGGTCACCAACCACGCCCGCGCCGGCGGGACCTCGGGCGGCCAGCCGGTCGTCTCGCCGGAGGCCGAGGCGACCGTCACGATCACCGGGACGTTCGGGCTCGACCTGCGCAAGCAGGCGAGCACCGCCGGACCGGTGCACGTGGGTGACGTCGTCACCTACACCTACACCGTCACCAACACCGGCGGGACGACGGTGAACACCCTCACCGTCCGGGACGACCACACCCCCACGGTCACCTGCGACCGCACCACCCTCACCCCGGGCCAGGTCGCCACCTGCAGCGGCAGCTACACGGTCACCGCCGCCGACGCCCAGGCCGGCCACCTCACCAACACCGCGCTGGCCGACGCGCTCGGCCCGCAGGGCCAGCCCGTGGAGAGCCCGCCGGCGCAGGTCACCCTGCCCGTCGCTCCGGTCCCCGCCGCGCTGGGCCTGACCAAAACGGCGAGCACCGCCGGACCGGTGCACGTGGGTGACGCCGTCACCTACACCTACACCGTCACCAACACCGGCGGCTCCACGGTGCACGACCTCGCGGTGTCCGACGACCACGCGCCCAACGCCACCTGCGACCGCACCACCCTCGACCCCGGCGAGTCCGCCACCTGCCACGCCACCTACACCGTCACCGCCGCCGACGCCCAGGCCGGCAGCCTCACCAACACCGCCCACGCCACCGGCACCGACCCCCAGGGCAACCCCGTCCGCAGCCCCGACGCCCAGGTCACCCTGCCCGTCACGGCCGGGGCGGCGAGTCTGAGCATCACCAAGACCGCCGACACCGACGGTTCGGTCCACCCCGGTGAGACCCTCACCTACACCTACACCGTCACCAACACCGGCGGCTCCACGGTGCACGACCTCGCGGTGTCCGACGACCACGCGCCCAACGTCACCTGCGACCGCACCACCCTCGACCCCGGCGAGAGCGCCACCTGCCACGCCACCTACACCGTCACCGAAGCCGACGCCGAGGCCGGCCACGTGACCAACCGGGCCTTCGCCACCGGCACCGACGCCCAGGGCGATCCGGTCCGCAGCCCGGACGTGGAGCTCTGCATCACCGTCGTCCCCTGCCCCCCGAAGGGCCACGGTGACAAGGGCGGCGCCTGCCCGGGCCACCCGGGTCACGGCGGCGGCTACGGGAAGTCGCAGGACAGCGCCTCCGGCCCGCACGCGGTACCGCCGAACGACGGGCCCGGCAGCCTGTCCGACACCGGCGCACCGGTCACCGGCCTGGCCGCGGCCGGCGGCCTGCTCGCCCTCGCGGGCGGCGCGCTGCTCCACCGGGCCCGGCGCCGCGCGACGGCCGCCGCCGTCCACGCCGCCCCGTAACGCCTGTCACGCACCGTAGCATCAGTCACACACCGTAGTACCGGTCGGCAGGGCCGACCCCGAACGGCCCCGTCCCCGGCCTCCGTCAGGACGCCGGGGACGGGGCCGTCGCCGCGCCCGGGCCACCGCGGACCGGGCCTACGACACCACGTCCTTGCGGGTGAAGCCCCGGAAGGCGAGCGCCAGCAGCACCACCGCGTAGGACAGCGACAGCGAGACGCCCTGCACCATGCCGCCCCACTCCATCCGCGGCTGCAGCGCGTCCGCCCACGCGTACTGCCAGTGCGCCGGCAACCAGGCCCGCAGGTCCCCGAGCGCCGTGATGGCGTCCAGCACCCCGGTGACGATCGAGGCGAACACCGCCCCGCCGACCGCCCCCAGCGGCGCGTCCGTGGCGGTCGAGAGCCAGAACGCCACCGCGGCGACCACGATCTCGCTCAGGAACACGTACACCACCGCGACCGCCAGCCGCGGCAGTGCCTCCCCCGCCGTCAGACTCGCGCCGGCGGGCAGCTGGAGGTCCCCCCAGCCGTACGCGACGGTGCCCACCAGCAGCCCGACCAGCGGCAGCAGCGTCACGGCCACCGCCGAGAAGAGCAGTCCCACCAGGAACTTGCGCACCAGCAGCCGGGCCCGGGGCACCGGCGCGGCCAGCAGGTAGCGCAGCGAGGACCAGCTGGCCTCCGAGGCCACCGTGTCGCCGCAGAACAGCGCGACCGGGATCACCAGCAGGAAGCCGGTGCCCATGAAGAGCATGGTCGCCGCGAAGTTCGGCCCGGAGGCGGTGGCCAGCTCGATGAACGTGGTCCGGTCGGTCCGCCCCGGGGTGCCCGCGACCGCGAACGCCGCCAGCACGACCAGCGGCATCGCGGCCAGCACCCCGCCGATCACCAGCGTCCGGCGCCGCCGCAGCTGACGGACCACCTCGACCCGGAACGGCAGCGTCCGCCCGGCCCGGTAGCCGGCCGCGTGGTCCGGCGCGGCCTCGGCCGCCACCCCTGCACCCACGGCGCTCACGCCGTACCTCCGATCAGCGACAGGAACGCGTCCTCCAGCCGGCGCTGCGGCCCGGCCGACTCCACCGGAACCCCGAGCCGCACCAGCTCGGCGAGCAGCTGACTGCCCGCCATGCCGTCCAGCCGGACGAGCAGTCCGCCCTCCACGGCCTCGGCCGAGCCGACCCCGTCCAGCGCGGCCACCTTGCCGGCCGCCGCCTCCAGGTCCGCCGACCCGAACGAGGCGTCGGTGCCGACCATCAGCTGCGTGCCGGCCCCGACGATCTCCGCGACCGCGCCGGTGGTGACCAGCCGGCCCCGGTCCATGACGACCAGGTCGGTGCAGCTCTGCTCGACCTCGGCCAGCAGGTGGCTGGAGACGATGACCGTCCGCCCGGCCGCCGCGTAGCGGATCATCACCTCGCGCATCTCGCGGATCTGCGGCGGGTCGAGCCCGTTGGTCGGCTCGTCGAGGATCAGCAGGTCCGGCAGGCCGAGCATGGCCTGGGCGATCGCCAGCCGCTGCCGCATCCCCTGCGAGTAGGTGCGCACCGCCCGGTCCAGCGCCTCGCCGAGCCCGGCGATGGCCAGCGCCTCCTCCAGGTGCGCGTCCGCCTCCGGGCGGCCGGTGGCCTGCCAGTACAGCCGCAGGTTGGCCCGCCCGGTGAGGTGCGGCAGGAAGCCGGCGCCCTCGACGAACGCGCCGACCCGGGAGAGCACCGGCGCGCCGGGCCGCACCAGGTGGCCGAAGAGCCTGATCTCACCGGCGTCCGGCCGGATCAGGCCCATCAGCATCCGCAGCGTGGTGGTCTTGCCCGCGCCGTTGGGCCCGAGCAGGCCGAGCACCTGGCCCTGCTCCACCCGGAAACCCAGGTCGCGGACGGCGTAGCGGTCGGCGGCGCCCTTGTAGCGCTTGCTCAGGCCGGTGATCTGCAGCGGCACCCCGGCCAGCGCCGGGTCGTACGCCGGTCCGTGCGCCCGGCGCGCGGACCGGGCCGCGCGCAGCCGCGGCACCAGCACCAGCGCGGCGGCCAGCGCGAGCGCGACCAGCGGCAGCACCCAGGTCCGGGACGGCAGCGGCGCCGCCTCGGTGACCAGCTCGTCCACGGTCGGCACGGTCACCGGCCCGGTGACCGCCGCCCGGTAGGTCGCGGGCTCGACGGGCGAGGCGTAGGCCAGGTCGGTCGAGGCGAGCACCAGCCGCAGCCGGTGCCCGGTGTCGAAGGTGTGGTCGAGGGTGGGCAGCGCCACCGTGACCTCGCGCCCCTCGGGCGCGTCCGCGCCGGTCACCCGCAGCGGCGCGGACAGCTGCTGCGGCAGGCTCTGCTTGCCGTCCGGGGCGACGTCGTACAGCTTGGCGAAGAGCACCGCGTCCGGCCGGTCCGCCCGGACCCGGACGGGCACGGTCGGCTGTCCGGTCAGGTGCACCGAGCCGTCCAGCGGCGCCGACTCGAAGGCGGCGAACTGCCCGGGGAAGTCCAGCGACAGCCCGGCACCCAGCGAGGAGGCCTGGCTGAGCGCGCCGCCGAATCCGGGCAGCGCGGAGATGTTGGGCGGTGCGCCGCCGGGCGGGTTGGCGAAGGCCTGCTCGGGCTCGCCGGTGGGGGCCTTCAGCTCGAACTGCCGGGAGCCGGTGCCGCCGAGGCCCGGGTAGGCGTCCGCGCTCGCGCCGCGCAGCACCGCCTGGAAGCCCGTCGAGTCGACCCCGCCGGTCCGGGTCACCCGGAACGCCGCGCCGGTGTCGCCGTCGCCGCCCTTCAGGTACCGGTCGAACCACTCCGCCACCCGGCCGTCCACCCGCGCACTGGTGTCGGTCGCGCCGTCGTGCCCGCCGGCGAACCAGTCCACCGCCACCGGGGCGCCGTTGGCGGCCACCGCCCGGGCGATCGCGTCGCCCTGGTCGAGCGGGAACAGCGAGTCCTGCTGGCCCTGGATCACCAGCGTGGGCGCCTTCAGCCGCGCGGCCACCGAGGACGGGCTGGAGCGGTCGAGCAGCGCGACCGCCTCCGGGTCGGCGTGCCCGGAGGCCGCCACCCGGTCGTACATCCGGCACAGCTCGTCCAGGAACCGGCCGCAGCCGACCTGCCCGCCGCCCTGATCGGGCGCCAGGGCCGGGCGCGGCGCACCGCCGGACGGCCCGAGCTCGCCCGCCGAGCCGGTGGTGAAGAAGATCCCGGCCCACAGCTTCTTGAACACGCCGTCGATCGCGCCCGAGCCGCGCACCCCCTGCGGGAACAGCGCGTCGGCCAGGTTCCACCAGGTGATCGCGCTGGCCACGGCATCGATCCGGCTGTCGTGGGCCGAGCCGAGCAGCGCCACCGCGCCGCCGTAGGAGGCGCCGGTGATCCCCACCCGGGGGTCGCCGGGGCCGTCCAGCCGTACCTCGGGGCGCTGCGCCAGCCAGTCGACCAGGTGCTTGACGTCCTCGACCTCGCGGTCCGGCGCGTTCAGCCCGATCCGTCCGCCGGAGCGCCCGAAGCCGCGCGCCGACCAGGTCAGCACCGCGTACCCCTGCCGGGCGAGCTCCTGGGCGCGTTCCCGCTCGCCCTCCTTGGAGCCGCCGAAGCCGTGTCCGAGCAGGACGGCCGGGCGCGGGCTGTCGCCGGTGGTGAAGAAGGAGGTGTCCAGTTGGACGACCTGCGCGCTGCCCGGTGTCTCGGGCATCGCGAGGAAACGGTCCTCCTGCCGGACGGACTGCTCGCCGCCGGCCGCGACGGCCACCGCCGTCCCGACGCCGGCCACGGCCACCAGGGCCACCGCCCCGGCCACCAGTCTCCGTCCGGCGGCCGTCCCACGGCCTCGCCACCGGCGCCACGCCCCACCGAGCTCCATGGCGGTGATCGTAGCCGCCCGCGGAGTAGGCGTCCGATAAAATCACCGGCGTCCACCACCGGCGCCGCCGGCCTCGGAGGCCCGCGGCGGGCCTACAGCACCCGGGTCATCGTCCGGTGCGGGATCCCGGCCTCGTCGTACACCGGCCCCTCGGCCGCGTACCCCAGGCGCTCGTAGAACCCGAGCGCCTGCACCTGCGCGTGCAGTTCCACCTCGCGCGCTCCGCGCGCCAGCCCGGCGGCCTCGACCGCCCGCACCAGCTCCGCGCCGAGCCCGGTCCCCCGGGCCGTCCGCAGCACCGCGAGCCGGCCGAGCAGCACCCGCCCCTCGATCCCGCCGGTGATCTTCAGCGCCTGCTCCCCGAAGATCAGCCGCGCGGTCCCGACCGGCTCACCGTCCGGGCCGAGCGCCAGCAGGTGCTCCGAGGTGGGGTCGAGGTCGTCCCACTCCTCCTCCTCGGAGATCCCCTGCTCGACGATGAAGACGTCCCGCCGCACACGGTGCACCAGCGCGAGGTCGGACTCCCCCCGCGCCACCCGGACCGTCCCGGCCATCCCGGCCTCCTCAGCTCTCCGACGCGATGATGTCCAGCGCCTTGCGCAGGTCGGCGGGGTACTCGCTGGCGAACTGCACCCACTCGCCGTCCGCGGGGTGCTCGAAGCCGAGCGAGACCGCGTGCAGCCACTGCCGGGTCAGGCCCAGCCGCTTGGCGAGCGTCGGGTCGGCCCCGTAGGTGAGGTCGCCGACGCAGGGGTGGCGCAGCGCGGACATGTGGACGCGGATCTGGTGGGTGCGGCCGGTCTCCAGCTTGATGTCCAGCAGCGAGGCGGCCCGGTAGGCCTCGACGAGGTCGTAGTGGGTGACCGACGGCTTGCCCTCGCGGGTGACGGCCCACTTCCAGTCGGAGCTGGGGTGCCGGCCGATCGGGGCGTCGACGGTGCCGCTGAGCGGGTCCGGGTGGCCCTGGACCAGCGTGTGGTACTTCTTCTCGGTCACCCGGTCGTGGAACTGCCGCTTGAGGTCGGTGTAGGCGCGCTCGGACTTGGCCACCACCATCAGCCCGGAGGTGCCGACGTCGAGCCGGTGCACGATGCCCTGGCGCTCGGCCGCGCCCGAGGTGGAGATCCGGTAGCCGGCCGCGGCGAGCCCGCCGATCACGGTGGGGCCGGTCCAGCCGGGGCTGGGGTGCGCGGCGACGCCGATCGGCTTGTCGACGAGCACGATGTCCTCGTCGTCGTGGACGATCCGCATGCCCTCGACCGGCTCGGCGACGATCCGCACCGGCGCGGCGGGCGCCGGGATCTCGACCTCCAGCCAGGAGCCGGCGGTGACCCGGTCCGACTTGCCGGCGACGGCGCCGTCGAGCGTCACCTTCCCGTCGGCGGCCAGCTCGGCGGCCTTGGTCCGGGAGAAGCCGAACATCCGGGCCAGGGCGGCGTCGAGGCGCTCGCCCTCCAGGCCGTCGGGAACGGGGAGGCTGCGGATCTGCGCTGCGGTACTCACCCGTACGAGTATGCCGGACGCGCGCCGTCCCCCCGGACGCTCCCGCCCGGGGGCCGCCCGGCCCTACTCGGCCTTGCCCGCCTTCTCGCCCTTCTCCGTCTGCTGGTGCACGGTGCCGTCCGGGTTGCTGCCGCGGAAGGAGAGCAGGACGACGAGGATGCCGCCGCAGACGATCGCCGAGTCGGCGAGGTTGAAGACCGCGAAGTGCTGGACGGAGATGAAGTCCACCACGTGCCCGCGGAAGACGCCGGGCGAGCGGAACAGCCGGTCGGTGAGGTTGCCCAGCGCCCCGCCGAGCAGCAGGCCGAGCGCGATCGCCCAGGGCAGGCTGTACAGCCGTCGGGCGATCCGCCAGATCACCACGATGACGGCCGAGGCGATCATGGTGAAGACGACGGTCAGTGCCTGCCCCATGCCGAAGGCGGCGCCGGAGTTGCGGATCACCTGGAAGGTCACCACGTCGCCGATCACCTCGATCGCCGCGTGGTTCTCCAGCCGGGCCACGACCAGCAGCTTGCTGCCGAAGTCGATCAGGAAGGCGAGCAGGGCGACGGCCAGCAGCACGCCGACCCGCCGGGGACCCTTGGGCTCCTCGGCCCGCTCGGCCTGCTCGGCGTCCCCGGACGGGGCCGGACCCTCGGTCTGCACGGGAGCCTCCGGCTGCGCGACGGGCGCCTCCCCGGCGGCCGGGGTCTCGGCCGCGACGTCGGCGGGCGTCGGGACGGACTCGTCCCGGGTCTGGGGGGAACCTTGCGTACTGATGATCCGCTCCGCTGCCGTGACGTGGGGGCCGAGGGCCGGTGGAAAACCCGATCCACCGAGGGATCGGGCGACGTTACGGGGTCGAGCCTACGGCAAGCCCGACCCCCCACGTCGCCCCGGTCGGTCGCCCGGAGTGGTCAGCGGCGTTCCTGCTTCGCCTTGCACTGGACGCAGAGCGTCGCCCGCGGGAAGGCCTGCATCCGCGCCTTGCCGATGGCCTGGCCGCAGGACTCGCAGGTGCCGAACCCGACGCCCTCCAGCCGGGCCAGCGCGTGCTCGGTCTGGGCGAGGCTGTCACGGGCGTTGTTGGCCAGCGCCAGCTCGCTCTCCCGCGAGATGTTCTTCGTACCGGCGTCCACCTGGTCGTCGCCGGCTCCGTCGTTGGAGTCGCGCATCAGACCGGTGATGGCGGCCTCGGCCGCGCCGATCTCGTGCTGGAGCCGCTCCAGCTCGCTGATCAGCTCGGCGTGCAGCTCGTGCACCTCCTCGGAGGTCCACGGGTCCTCGCCGGGCCGGACCGGCAGTTCGGCCGGGTCGACCGACTCGGCGCCGCCCCCCGCGGGCCGCGCGGAGGTCCCGGCCGGGGCCGGGGTACGGGTGCGGCCCGGGGCCACGAGATCGGTGGTGTTCTTGCGCCGTGCGGTAGTGGTCACGGTCCCCTCCCCTGGGTCGCCTGCCACGGCCTTGCGTGCCCGCTTGGTGGCGGTACCCGCGCCGGTTGCCTTCTCAGCCATGGCTTCGACCCCATCTACGAACGAATCGAGCCGCCGGTTCCCGGCGGCCTCCGGTGCCGGAACGATAATCCCGATCAAAAACGGTCACAACATGACATACCGACGCCTCACAATGATCCCACCCGGGCAGACGTCACAGCCGCCACGCCCAGCACGCCGAACAGAGTTGTGCCCCCCGCCCGGGCGCGCCGAAACCGACTTGCGACGGCCGATACACTGGGCCTGCAAGGCGCAGATGGGGACGAGTACCGCAGTACGCAGCCACCAGCGACCCGGGGACGGTGTGAGCCCGGGGGTGTGCACCGCGCGAAGATCACCCCGGAGCCGCCGGAAGAACGGTCCGCGACGTCGCTCGCCGGCCCAGTAGATCCGGCCGCAAGCCCAAACAAGAGGGCCGCACGCAGCACCGCGGCCAAGGAGGGTGGTACCGCGGGACGGCACGCCGTCTCGTCCCTCCGTCGGATCCCGTCCACGCATCCGCCGGAGGTAGACACCCGCGATGGCCAGTACCTACAACCCCGTCCCCGCGCAGGTGGACCTGCCCGCCCTCGAACACCGGATCCTCTCCTTCTGGCAGGACAACAAGGTGTTCCAGCGCAGCCTGGAGCAGTCCGAGGGCCGCCCGGAGTGGGTCTTCTACGAGGGCCCGCCGACCGCCAACGGCATGCCCGGCGCCCACCACATCGAGGCCCGCGTCTTCAAGGACGTCTTCCCCCGCTACCGGACGATGAAGGGCTACCACGTCGCCCGCAAGGCCGGCTGGGACTGTCACGGCCTGCCGGTCGAGCTGGCCGTCGAGAAGGAGCTGGGCTTCTCCGGCAAGCAGGACATCGAGGCGTACGGCATCGCCGAGTTCAACGCCAGGTGCCGCGAGTCGGTGACCCGCCACACCGACGCCTTCACCGAGCTCACCACCCGGATGGGCTACTGGGTCGACCTCGACGAGGCCTACCGCACCATGGACCCGTCCTACGTGCAGTCCGTCTGGTGGTCGCTCAAGCAGATCTTCGACAAGGGCCTGCTGGTCCAGGACCACCGGGTCGCCCCCTGGTGCCCGCGCTGCGGCACCGGCCTGTCCGACCACGAGCTGGCCCAGGGCTACGAGACCGTCGTCGACCCCTCGGTCTTCGTCCGCTTCCCGCTGACCAGCGGCCCGCTGGCCGGCCGGGCCGCCCTGCTGGTGTGGACCACCACCCCGTGGACCCTGGTCTCCAACACCGCCGCCGCCGTGCACCCCGAGGTCACCTACGTGGTGGCCACCGACGGCACCGAGCGGCTGGTGGTCGCCGAGCCGCTGCTGGCCAAGGCCCTCGGCGAGGGCTGGGAGCCGACCGGCGAGTCCTTCACCGGCGCCGAGATGGAGCGCTGGGCCTACCGCCGCCCGTTCGACCTGGTCGAGATCGAGAACGCGCACTACGTCCTCAACGCCGAGTACGTCACCACCGAGGACGGCACCGGCATCGTCCACCAGTCGCCCGCATTCGGCGCCGACGACCTCGCGACCTGCCGCAAGTACGGCCTGCCGGTGGTCAACCCGGTGCTGGCCGACGGCACCTTCGCCCCCGAGGTCCCGCTGGTCGGCGGCCAGTTCTTCAAGAAGGCCGACGAGGCCCTGGTCAAGGACCTCCAGGCCCGCGACCTGCTCTTCCGCCACCTGCCGTACGAGCACAGCTACCCGCACTGCTGGCGCTGCCACACCGCGCTGCTCTACTACGCGCAGCCGTCCTGGTACATCCGCACCACCGCGGTCAAGGACGCCCTGGTCCGGGAGAACGAGGCCACCAACTGGTTCCCCGAGAACGTCAAGCACGGCCGCTTCGGCGACTGGCTGAACAACAACATCGACTGGGCGCTCAGCCGCAACCGCTACTGGGGCACCCCGCTGCCGATCTGGCGCTGCGAGGAGGGCCACCTCACCTGCGTCGGCTCGCTGGCCGAGCTGACCGAGCTGACCGGAACCGACCAGAGCGGCCTCGACCCGCACCGCCCGTACATCGACGAGGTCACCTTCGCCTGCCGCGACTGCGGCGGCACCGCGACCCGGGTGCCCGAGGTCATCGACGCCTGGTACGACTCGGGCTCGATGCCCTTCGCCCAGTACGGCTACCCGTACCAGAACAAGGAGCTGTTCGAGAAGCGCTACCCGGCGCAGTTCATCTCCGAGGCGATCGACCAGACCCGCGGCTGGTTCTACACCCTGATGGCCGTCGGCACCCTGGTGTTCGACAAGAACTCCTACGAGAACGTCGTCTGCCTGGGCCACATCCTGGCCGAGGACGGCCGCAAGATGTCCAAGCACCTGGGCAACATCCTGCAGCCGATCCCGCTGATGGACCAGCACGGCGCCGACGCCGTCCGCTGGTTCATGGCCGCCGGCGGCTCGCCCTGGTCGGCCCGCCGGGTCGGCCACGGCACCATCCAGGAGGTGGTCCGCAAGACCCTCCTCACCTACTGGAACACCGTCGCCTTCCAGGCCCTGTACGCCCGCACCTCCGGCTGGGCGCCGTCCGCGGCCGACCCGGCCCCGGCCGACCGCCCGCAGCTGGACCGCTGGGTGCTGTCCGAGCTGAACACCCTGGTCCGTGAGGTGGACGCGGCCTTCGAGGCCTACGACACCCAGCGCGCCGGCAAGCTGCTCTCCGGCTTCGTCGACGACCTCTCCAACTGGTACGTGCGCCGCGGCCGCCGCCGCTTCTGGCAGGGCGACGCCGCCGCGCTCGCCACCCTGCACGAGGCGCTGGAGACCGTCACCCGGCTGATGGCCCCGCTGACCCCGTTCATCACCGAGCAGGTCTGGCAGGACCTGGTCGTCCCGGTCGCCCCGGACGCCCCGGCCTCGGTCCACCTGGCCACCTGGCCGGAGGCGGACGAGTCGCTGGTCGACGCCGACCTCTCCCGCCACATGGCGCTGGTCCGCCGCCTGGTCGAGCTCGGCCGGGCCACCCGCGCCGAGTCCGGGGTGAAGACCCGTCAGCCGCTGTCCCGGGCACTGATCGCCGCCCAGGGCTGGGACGAGCTGCCCGCCGACCTGCGCGCGCAGATCGCCGAGGAGCTCAACGTCTCCGCCCTGGAGTCGCTGGCCCAGGTCGGGAGCTCGCTGGTCGACACCACCGCCAAGGCCAACTTCCGCGCGCTGGGCAAGCGCTTCGGCAAGGGCGTGCAGGACGTCGCCAAGGCGGTCGCCGCCGCGGACGCCGCCGGGCTCGCCGCCGAGCTGCGCGCCGGGGGCACCACCTCCGTCGAGCTGAACGGCGAGACCGTCGCCCTCTCCCCCGACGAGGTGATCATCACCGAGACCCCGCGCGAGGGCTGGGCCGTCGCCAACGAGTCCGGTGCCACCGTCGCCCTCGACCTGGCGATCACCCCCGAGCTGAAGCGCCTCGGCATCGCCCGCGACGCGATCCGCCAGATCCAGGAGGCCCGCAAGAACTCCGGCCTGGACGTCGCCGACCGCATCGTCCTGCGCTGGCGGGCCACCGACGACGAGACCGCGGAGGCCATCGCCGAGCACGGCGCCCTCGTCGCCGAGGAGGTCCTCGCCACCGACTTCGCCGCCGGCGCCGCCGACTGGCAGTCCGACACCTTCTCCGACGACTCCCTCGGCCTCGCCTTCCAGCTCCGCAAGGCCTGACCGAACCCGCCGAAGCCGCCGCCGGTCCCCGACCGGCGGCGGCTTCGCCGTACCCCCCGCGCGACCCGACCCGGCCCCGCGCGAACCCGGCCCGGCGCGCCGGCAACGCAGAGCGCCCCCTCCCCGGCCCCGAAGGGTCGAGAAGGGGGCGCTCGCGACAGCGGCTACCGCCTAGTTGTCGCCGTCCTCGTCGATCAGGAAGCCCCGCATCGGCGCCGGCGCCTGCTGCATCGGCTGCGGAGGCTGCGGACGCACGGCCGCCATCGGCTGGGTCATCCCGGCCGGCTGCATCTGCGGCGCGCCCGAGTTGCCACCCGAGGCCTGCCCGCCGAAGCCCTGCCCACCCGAGTTCCCGCCGAAGGAGCTCTGCCCGCCGAAGGAGGGCTGGTTCCCGCCGAAGGACGGCTGGCTGCCACCGAAGCTCGGCGACGGGCTGCTCATCGCGCTCGCACCGGCCGGAGCCATCGACGACGCGGCCGGCGGCAGCGACGCGGTGGCCGGGATCCGCGGCGGGGCGAGCGAGTCGTCCGCCTGCGACTCCAGCTGGCGCAGCTGGGTCTCCAGGTAGGACTTCAGGCGCGTCCGGTACTCACGCTCGAACGCCCGCAGGTCCTCGACCTTGCGCTCCAGCGTGGCGCGGGCGGACTCCAGCGAGCCCATCGCGACCCGGTGCTTCTCCTGGGCGTCCCGCTCCAGCGCGTCGGCCTTGGCGCGGGCGTCCCGCTCCAGACCCTCGGCCCGGCTGCGCGCCTCGCCGACGATCTTGTTGGCCTCGGAGCGCGCCTCGGAGATCGCCTGGTCGGCGGTCTGCTGGGCGAGCGCCAGCACGCGGGCGGCGCTGTCGCCGCCGGGGCCCTGCTGCTGCATCGGGGCGCCGAGCGGGCCGCCCATCTGCTGCGGGCCGCCCATGGGGCCGCCCATCTGCTGCATCTGCTGCTGGCCCATGCCCTGGCCCATGGGGTTGCCCATGCCCTGCGGGCCGCCGGGGCCGCCCATCGGCTGCAGCATCTGACCGCCCATCGGCTGCACCAGCTGCTGCTGGCCGCCCATGGTCTGGCCCATCTGCTGCTGCGGACCACCGGGGCCGCCCATCGGACCGCCCTGGCCGGCGGGGAGCTGCGGGGCGCCGGACGGCAGGCCGAGCGGCTGGTTGCCCATCTGCTGCTGCTGCGGGCCGGGACCCATCTGCTGCTGCTGCGGACCGCCCGGGCCCATCTGCTGCTGCGGGCCACCGGGGCCACCCTGCTGGCCGGGGACCGGCGGGCCGGATATGGCGGCCGGCACCGGCGCGCCGGAACGCGCGTCCTGCGGCGGCTCCTTGCGCATGTTGGCCTGGTTCTGCGCGGCGGCCCGGGTCGCGGCGGCCAGCTTGGCGCGCAGGTCCTCGTTCTCGCGGAGGAGACGGGTCAGCTCCGCCTCGACCTCGTCGAGGAAGGCATCGACCTCGTCCTCGTCATAGCCTTCGCGCAGGCGGACGGTCGTGAACTGCTTGTTCCGAACGTCCTCGGGGGTCAATGGCATCTCTTCACCTCAACGTGATCGTCGGCACACCGGCATCCTGTCGCATCGCTCACCTACGACTAGGGCCGCACAAGCGAGATCAGGACATACACAATGATCATCAGTACGAAGAAGGACAGGTCGAGCGCCACGCCCCCGAGACGCAGCGGCGGAATGAACCGCCGCAGAAGCTTGAGCGGCGGATCCGTGACAGTGTACGTGGCCTCGAGGACCAGAACCATGGCCTTGCCGGGCCGCCACGAACGCGCGAACTGGAACACCCAGTCCATCACCAGCCGCACGAGCAGGAACACCAGGAAGACGGTCAGTGCGTAGTAGAGCACTGCCCACACGATCTCCATCGCGCTTCCCTCTCCCCTGTTCCCGGCCCTGGGGCCGCTCGTCTGTCGCTAACTCACTGTCGATCAGATCCACACGTAAAGTCGTGGCCGGGTCAGCTCTGGTTGAAGAACCCACCCTCGGCGATACGGGCCTTGTCCTCCGCCGTGACATCGACGTTAGCAGGCGACAGGAGGAACACCTTCTGCGTCACGCGCTCGATACTGCCGTGCAGACCGAAGACGAGTCCAGCGGCGAAGTCTACGAGTCGCTTCGCGTCGGTGTCGTCCATCTCCGTGAGATTCATGATCACGGGGGTGCCGCCACGGAACTGTTCGCCGATGGTACGGGCCTCGTTGTAGGTCCTCGGGTGCAGCGTGGTGATGCGGTAGGGCTCTCGTTCGTTCACGACCTTGGGCATGATCACCGGGGCGCTCTTCTCCAGGTTGTGGCGGCGGTCGGGTGTGATGGACGACACTGGGGCCATCCTCGGGGTCTCCTGGCGGATCGGGACGGCGGCCGGCACCGGCTGCGGGGTGATCGAGGAGACCGGCGCGGGCGCCGGCGCGGCCGGCCGGGGGATGTCCTCGGTCCGTCCGGTCCGCATCGGCTCGGGGTCCGCGTCGTAGTCGTCATCGGGGTCGTACCCCTGGCCGTCGTACGTCTCGTCCTCCACGAGGCCGAGGTAGACCGCCATCTTGCGCATCGCGCCGGCCATGCTCCTGTCTCCTCCGCTTGTGGTGGACCGGCTCCGTCCCGGCGGCCGGGCCGTACGGCCCCGCCTGCGGATTCCGCGGTCCGCCCACGACGCTTCATCAGGCCGACGGCCAATCAGAGTTCGTGGATGAGGGCCGCGGAGCTGCGATCCACGGTTGGCTAGCGCTCAGATAAGCTGCTAGCTTCTGTCCTATTTTGTCCTGCAGTCTGATCTACTACCCGGTGACGTTACCCGAGGGGTGACCGCACTCCGAGTACCGCCGTTCCGACGCGCACATGTGTCGCTCCGGCGGCAATGGCCTGCTCAAGGTCACCGCTCATCCCTGCCGACACCATGGTGGCAGCCGGATGGGCGGTCCGTACGGCGGTTGCGATTTCCGCCAGCCGATCGAAGGCCGCGGCAGGGTCGCCCGCCAGCGGTCCGGCGAGCGGAGCGACCGTCATCACACCGTCCAGACGCAGCCCGGGCGTGTCGGCGATCGCGTCGGCCAGGGCCACGACGTCCGCGGGGGCGACGCCCGCGCGGTGCTCGCCCTCGCCGGCCTCCTTGTCCAGGGCGACCTGGACCAGGCAGCCGAGGTCGGCGCGCTCGGCCTTGCGCACCGCGGCGGCGAGCGAGTCCACCAGCCGCGGCCGGTCCACCGAGTGGACGTGGTCGGCGTAGCGGACCACCGAGCGGACCTTGTTGGTCTGCAGCTGACCGACGAAGTGCCAGGCAAGCGGAAGGTTTCTGCACTGCTCCGCCTTGGGCGCGGCGTCCTGGTCGCGGTTCTCCGCGACGTCGGTGACGCCCAGGCCGGCCAGCAGTGCGGTGTCCTCGGCGGGGTAGGTCTTGGTGACCACGATCAGCCGGACCTCGTCGCGCGCCCGCCCGGCGGCGGCGCAGGCGTCGGCGATCCGGCGCTCGACGACCTCCAGATTGGTGCCCAGTTCCTCGTAGCGGGCGCGCTGACCCTCCGTCAGCGCGTCCAGCCACTCCTTGTCCGGAAACCGGTCGTCGCCACTCGGGAACGGTCCGTAGATGTCATTCGTCATCAGTGTTCAGAGCCCAACCAGACGTAGCTCGCGAGCCGGCCCGTGCGCTGCTCGCGGCGGTAGGAGTAGTGATCGGCGGATTCGAGGGTGCAGACCGGTGATCGCACCACCTCGGTGACCCCCACGGCGGCCAGCTGGGCCGCGACTCCCTCCGGCACGTCCAGCGCCGGGGTTCCCCAGGAGGTCTGCGCGTACGCGGCGGGCACCCGGTCGGCGACCTCGGCGCGCATCTGCGCGGGCACCTCGTAGCAGCGGCCGCAGACGGCGGGGCCGGTGGCGGCGGCGATCCGCCCGGGCTCGGCGCCGAGCTCCACCATCGCCCGGACCGCCGCCGGGACCACCCCGGCGGCGAGGCCGGGCCGCCCGGCGTGGGCGGCGCCGACCACTCCGGCGACCGGGTCGGCCAGCAGCACCGGCGTGCAGTCGGCGGTGAGCACCGCCAGCGCCAGCGGCCGGTCGGTGACCACCGCGTCGACGGTCGGGGCCTGCCCCGCCGGCTGCCGCCGCGTCACCACGGCCACGTCCGCGCCGTGCACCTGGTTCATCCAGACCACGTCGGCCGGGTCGAGGCCGAGCGCGCGGGCCGCGATCGCCCGGTTCTCCCGGACGGCCTCCGGGTCGTCCCCCACCGCACCGCCGAGGTTCAGCTCCCCGTACGGCGAAGTGCTCACCCCGCCCCACCGAGTGGTGAAGGCGAAGTGAGCACCGTCGCGGACCGCGTGGTCGATCACTTAAGGAAATCCGGGACGTCGAGCTCCTCGGCCGGGCTCTCCACGAACGGCTGGCGGGCCGGCTGCACCTGCGGCGGCACCGGGGCGGCGGTCGCGGTGGCCGGGGACTCGGCCGGGCGGGCCGGGGCGGCGCCCTCGCCCTCCGGGCGGGCGGTCACCGAGCCGATGCCGCCGTAGGCGGGACGGCCGGCCGGGCGCTCGGGGGCGCTGCCGCCACCGGACGAGGCGGCCGGCGGGCTGGCCGGGGACGCGCTCGCCTTGACGACCGGCTCGCGGACGATGGCCGGCGGCTGCCCGCCGTCGAAACCGGCCGCGATGACGGTGACCCGGACCTCGTCGCCGAGGGCGTCGTCGATGACCGCACCGAAGATGATGTTGGCCTCGGGGTGGGCCGCCTCACTGACCAGCTGGGCGGACTCGTTGATCTCGAACAGGCCGAGGTCCGAGCCACCGGAGATGGAGAGCAGCACGCCGCGGGCGCCGTCGATCGAGGCCTCCAGCAGCGGCGAGGAGATCGCCATCACGGCGGCGGCCTTGGCGCGGTCCTCGCCGCGGGCCGAGCCGATGCCCATGAGCGCCGAACCGGCGTCCGACATGACGGACTTGACGTCGGCGAAGTCGAGGTTGATCAGACCGGGGGTGGTGATCAGGTCGGTGATGCCCTGGACACCGGAGAGCAGGACCTGGTCGGCCGAGCGGAACGCGTCCAGGACGCTGACCTGGCGGTCCGAGATGGACAGCAGCCGGTCGTTGGGGATCACGATGAGGGTGTCGACCTCTTCGCGCAGGGAGGCGATGCCGTCCTCGGCCTGGTTGGCGCGGCGCCGGCCCTCGAAGGTGAACGGGCGGGTGACCACGCCGATGGTGAGGGCGCCCAGTGAGCGGGCGATGTTGGCGACCACCGGCGCGCCACCCGTGCCGGTGCCACCGCCCTCACCGGCGGTCACGAAGACCATGTCGGCCCCCTTGAGGACCTCCTCGATCTCCTCACGGTGGTCCTCGGCGGCCTTCCGGCCGACCTCGGGGTTGGCGCCGGCGCCGAGGCCCCGGGTGAGTTCACGGCCCACATCGAGCTTGACGTCGGCGTCGCTCATGAGGAGGGCCTGCGCATCGGTGTTGATCGCGATGAACTCGACGCCCTTGAGACCGACCTCGATCATCCGGTTGATGGCGTTGACACCACCGCCGCCGATGCCGACGACCTTGATGACTGCGAGGTAGTTCTGCGGTGCTGCCACGTCGAAGGCCTCTCGCCTCGAATTTCCGGGTCGGCCCGATACCCGGAACGGGCCGAACCGACGGATGTCGATGGGTAGGGAGCCTGGTTTCTGACGTAATGTCCGAAATGCCGACCGCCGACCCCAACCCTAAACTTGACCTTTAGGGTTAGTGCTGTGCCTCTGTCACATCACCAGGAAACACAGTCTGGTGACACAGGACACTAGGTGGCTCCGGCCACGTGTTTCAACGAACACGCCGAGCTTCCCTTTTTCTTTTGAGCCTATGTGATCATCGACCGGCGGATGAAACCGGGGTGACCACCAAGCGTCAGGCCGACACGAAACCGCGTCAACCCCTTCCTGCAGCAGAAAACCTACCGGATCATCCGGACACCGCAGGCGAGTCAGGGGCGCTCACGTCGAAGTTCGTACCCTTCTGATTCAGCAGTGCCACCAGGACCCGGGCTTTTCGATCGGTCTGCTCCGGGCTCCCCCAGCGCACCGTCACACCCCCGCCGAGCTGCACCTGGATGTCGTCGTACGAGTGCACGAGGACGGCCCCGGCCCGCTGCAGGACGTCCGCCGGCAGGCCGGCGGCCACCGCGACCGCGCCCCGCACCAGCTGCGCATGGTCGATCACCGATTCGGCGTCCAGGGCCTGCTGGCTGAGCTTCAGCTCCACCACCGGCACCCCCTCCGGGGCGGCAGGCTCGGTGGCGAAGCTCACGCCGCCCGCGTCGACCTGGGTGAACTGCCCGTCCTCGCCCCTGACCACGGCGACCGCCGTGCGCTGGGTGACCTTCACCCGCAGGGTGTTCGGCCAGCCCCGCCAGACCTCCGCCCTCGCCACCCGGGGGATCGCCTCCACCCGGCGGCGGGCCTCGTCGAGGTCCACCCGGGCCAGCGGGCCGGAACCGACCCCGCCGAGCGCCGAGCGGACCTCGTCGGCCGTCAGCCGGTCGTCCCGCATCCCCTGCACGGAGACCGAGCGGACCTCCAGCACCGAGGAGAAGAACACCAGCCAGGACAGCGTGCCGAGGAGCACCGCGGTCAGACCGCCCAGCACCAGCGCCCCCCGCCGGGAGAGCCGGAGCCGAGGAGCGTACTCCCCGGCCTCGAACTCCTCGTCGAGAGGGTCGGCGAGCCGGGCGTCAGCCACGACGGCGGCCGCCCCGGGCGGCCTCGATGGCCTCGTAGACCATGCCGACCAGCAACTCGTCGGCGTCCCGGCGGCCGAACTCGGCGGCGGCCCGGCTCATGTCCCACAGCCGCTGCGGGTCGGTGAGCACCGGCAGCACGTTCTGCAGCACCCAGTCCGGGGTCAGCTCGGCGTCGTCGACCAGCAGGCCGCCGCCGGCCTTGACCATCGGCTGGGCGTTCAGCCGCTGCTCGCCGTTGCCGATCGGCAGCGGCACGAACGCGGCGGGCAGGCCGACCGCGGCCAGCTCGGCCACCGTCATGGCGCCGGCCCGGCAGAGCATCATGTCCGCCGCCGCGTAGGCGAGGTCCATCCGGTCCAGGTACGGCACCGGGCGGTACGGCGGCATCCCGGGGATCTCGTCCACCTGCGGCAGCTCGTTCTTCGGGCCGACCGCGTGCAGGATCTGCACCCCGTACTGCTGGAGCCGGGGCGCGATCGCGCTGATCGTCTCGTTCAGCCGGCGGGCGCCCTGCGAGCCGCCGGTGACCAGCAGGGTGGGCAGCCGCTGGTCGAGGCCGAAGTAGTGCCGGGCCTCGGGGCGGACCGCGTTGCGGTCCAGGGTCGCGATGGTCCGGCGCAGCGGGATGCCGATGTACCGGGAGTCGCGCAGCTTGCTGTCCGGCGTGGAGACGGCGACGAAGTCGCTGTAGCGGGCGCCGATCTTGTTCGCCAGACCGGGCCGGGCGTTGGCCTCGTGCACCACGATCGGCACACCGGCCCGCTTGGCGGCCAGGTAGGCGGGCATCGCGACGTAGCCGCCGAAGCCGACCACGGCGTCCGCCTTGACCCGCTCGATGATCTCCTGGGCGGCCCGGACGGTGCCGCGCAGCCGGCCCGGGACGGTGATCAGCTCGGGGGTGGGCTTGCGGGGCAGCGGGACGGCCGGGATCAGCTCCAGCTGGTAGCCGCGCTCGGGCACCAGCCGGGTCTCCAGGCCGCGCTCGGTGCCGAGGGCGGTGATCCCGATGGACGGGTCATGCCTGCGGAGGGCGTCCGCGAGGGCCATGGCCGGCTCGATGTGACCGGCGGTCCCCCCGCCGGCGAGTACGACATGCACCGAAATTCACCGCTCCCTGCGTGCCGGCCCGCTGGCCGGGCGCGCTGTGGTTCGTCGTCGTGGCAGCACCCGGGCCAGCTGTTTCCTGATCCGGGAGTTCTTGCTCCGGGCGGCCAGGGCCGCCTTCGCGCCCGAGCTGCTGCGTGCCAGGCAGAGCAGCACCCCGATCGCGGACATGGCCGACAGCATGGCGGAACCGCCGTAGGAGAACAGCGGGAGCGGGACGCCCGCGATGGGCAGCAGTCCCAGCGCCGACCCCAGGTTGATCACGGCCTGCGCCATGATCCAGGTGGTGGCGGCTCCCGCGGCGTACCTGACGAAGGGATCCTTCGTACCGATGGCCACACGGATACCCGCGTAGCCTAGTGCCGAGAAGAGACCGATCACCGACAGCGTCCCCACCAGACCCAGTTCCTCGCCGGTGGTGGCGAAGATGAAGTCGGTGTGCGCCTCCGGGAGCTGGCCCCACTTCTCCACGCCTGCGCCGAGCCCGGAGCCGAACAGACCGCCGAGGCCGAACGAGTAGACGCCGTGCAGGGCCTGGAAGCAGGCGCCGGCCGGGTCGAGCTTGGTCACACCGATGCAGGAGAGCCGCTCGGCGCGGTGCGGGACGGTGACCACCAGGGCGGTGCAGACCACGACGGCCACCCCGAGGGTGGCGACGAACAGCCGCAGCGGCGCGCCGACCATCCACAGCAGGCCGAACAGCATCGCCACCAGGATCATCGTGGTGCCCATGTCGCCGCCGAGCATGATCAGCGCGAGCAGCAACAGGGTGCCCGGCACCAGCGGGACCAGCAGGTGCTTCCACTGATCGAGGGTGCCGGTCTTCTGCTTGCGGGCCAGCAGGTCGGCGCCCCAGAGCACCAGGGCGAGCTTGGCGAACTCGGACGGCTGGAACTGGAACACGCCGAAATCCAGCCAGTTCCGGTTGCCGTTGACCTCCATGCCGATGCCCGGGATCGCGACCAGCACCATGGCGCCGATCACCGCGAACATCACCGGGTAGACGATCACCCGCAGCACCGCCACCGGCACCAGCGCGAAGCCGAGCAGCAGGGCGAAGCCGAGCACCACCGCGAGGAGCTGCTTGTAGAAGTAGAACTGGGTCGAGCGGTGCTGGCCCAGCGCGAGGATCTGCGAGGCCGAGAAGACCATCATCAGCCCGAGCACCACCAGCAGCAGTGCCGTGCCGGCGATCAGCAGGTAGGGCGTGAGCGGCCGGTCCAGGGCGTACCGCACGCGGGCCCGGAAGGCCTGCAGGCGGGCCAGTGGACCGGCCGACTTGTAGGCGGTGATGGTGGCCGAGATCACCCGCAGGGACCCGGCCGGGCGGCCCTTCTCCGGCGCGCTCGAACCGCCCACCCTGCCGCCCTGCCCCACCACAGCTCCCCTTTTCCGTCCCCCGTGGCCTCCGGGCCGGAGGCCACGGGGCAGGAGGTCGCCTACCGGTTCCCGTCCGCCAGCTCCCGGACGGCCGCGGCGAAGAGGTCGCCGCGCTCGCCGTAGTTGGTGAACATGTCCATCGAGGCGCAGGCCGGGGCCAGCAGCACCGTGTCACCCGTTCGGGCGAGCGACGCGGCCGCGCGGACCACCTCGGTCATCGCCACCGCGCCAGTCTGGCCCTCGGCCGCCTCGATCACCGGGACATCCGGCGCGTGTCGCGCCAGCGCCTCGCGGATCAGCGCGCGGTCCTCGCCGATCAGCACGACGGCCCGCAGCCGCTCGGCCGCGCCCTGGACCAGGTCGTCGAAGGTCGCGCCCTTGGCCAGGCCCCCGGCGATCCAGACGATCGGCCGGTACGCGGCCAGCGAGGCCGCGGCGGCGTGGGTGTTGGTGGCCTTGGAGTCGTCGACGTACGTGACGCCGTCGACCACCGCGACCTCGGCGATCCGGTGCGCGTCCGGCCGGAAGGCCCGCAGGCCCTCCCGGACGGCCTTGGGCTCCACGCCGTAGGCGCGGGCCAGCGCGGCGGCCGCCAGCGCGTTGGTGATGTTGTGCGGGGCGGCAGGGCGGCGGCGCGAGGCGCCTTCCTCGGAAGGGTGGTGGGCGACGGGCGGGCTGATGTCCTCGACCGAGCCCAGCTCGGCGGCGCTCACGGCCCGGTCGGCCACGAACGCGCGGTCCACCAGCAGGCCGTCGACCACGCCGAAGTTCGACGGGCCGGGCGCGCCGAGGCCGAACCCGATCGCCCGGCAGCCCTCCTCGACGTCGGCCTCGCGGACCAGCGCCTCGGTGGCCGGGTCGGCCAGGTTGTACACGCAGGCGACGACGTTGCCCTCGTAGATCCGGCCCTTGTCGGCGGCGTACGCCTCCATCGAGCCGTGCCAGTCGAGGTGGTCGGGCGCCAGGTTGAGCACGGCCGCCGCGTACGGGCGCAGCGAGGGCGCCCAGTGCAGCTGGTAGCTGGAGAGCTCGACGGCGAGCACGTCGTACGGCTCCTCGGCGAGCACCGCGTCCAGCACCGAGACCCCGACGTTGCCGACGGCGGCGGTGCGCCTGCCGGCGGCGGTGAGGATCGAGGCGAGCATCTGGACGGTGGTGGTCTTGCCGTTGGTGCCGGTGACGGCCAGCCAGGGGGCGGGTTCGCCGGTGGCGGGCAGCGGCCGGCGCAGGCGCCAGGCCAGCTCGACGTCGCCCCAGACCTCGACGCCGGCCTCGGCGGCGGCGGCGAACAGCGGGCTGCTCGGCGGCCAGCCGGGCGAGGTGACGACCAGGCGGGTGCCCTCGGGCAGGGTGGCGCCGTCGCCGAGGCGGACGGTGACGCCCTGCGCCTCCAGCTCGGCGGCGCGGGCGCCGAGGCCCTCGCCGGAGCCGCCGTCCACGACGGTGACGCGCGCGCCGAGGCCGTGCAGGACGCGGGCGGCGCTGATGCCGGAGACGCCGAGCCCGGCGACGGCGACCGGGAGTCCGGCCCAGTCCGGGTTGCCCGGTGCGGCGGTGGTCATCCGGTCACCCATCCCGCGTAGAAGAGGCCGAGGCCGACGGCCACGCACAGGCCCTGGATGATCCAGAACCGGACCACGACCAGGACCTCGCTCCAGCCCTTGAGTTCGAAGTGGTGCTGCAGCGGGGCCATCTTGAAGACGCGCTTGCCGGTCATCCGGAACGAGCCGACCTGGATGATCACCGAGAGAGTGATGATCACGAAGAGGCCGCCCAGCAGGACGAGCAGGATCTCGGTGCGCGAGCAGATCGCCAGACCGGCCAGCGCGCCGCCGAGGGCCAGCGAGCCGGTGTCGCCCATGAAGATCTTGGCGGGCGAGGTGTTCCACCAGAGGAAGCCGAAGCAGGAGCCCATCAGGGCGGCCGCGACCACCGCGAGGTCCAGCGGGTCGCGGACGTCGTAGCAGTTGGAGGTGGCCGAGGCCACGTAGGCGCAGCTCTGGCCGTACTCCCAGACGCCGATGAAGGTGTAGGCGCCGAAGGCCATCACCGAGGCGCCGGTGGCCAGGCCGTCCAGACCGTCCGTCAGGTTGACGCCGTTGGAGGTGGCGGCGATCAGGAAGTACGCGAAGATGACGAACAGGACCGGGCCGACCGCCCACTCGAAGTCCCGGACGAAGGACAGGTGCTCCGAGGCCGGCGTGCGGCCGGCGTTGTCGGGGAACTGCAGGGCCAGGATCGCGAAGACCAGGCCGACGATGGACTGGCCGGCCAGCTTGGCCTTGGCCCGCAGGCCGAGCGAGCGGCGCTTGACGACCTTGATGTAGTCGTCGAGGAAGCCCACCAGGCCCAGACCGGTGGTCAGGAACAGCACCAGCAGGCCGGAGGCGGTCGGGCTCTCGCGCGTTATCGCCTTGGTGGCGAAGTAGGCGATCAGCGTCGCGAGGATGAACGCGATGCCGCCCATCGTGGGCGTGCCCTTCTTGCTGTGGTGCGCCTTGGGGCCGTCGTCGCGGATGTACTGGCCGTAGCCCTGCCGGGCGAGCAGCTTGATCAGCGCGGGGGTGCCGGCCAGCGACAGGATCAGGCCGATCATGCCGGAGAAGAGGATCTGCTTCATTACTCGGCCGCACCGTCCGCGAGGAGGGCCTCGGCCACCTTCTCCAGCCTCACCGAACGGGAGGCCTTCACCAGCACCACATCCCCCGGCCGCAGCTGACTGCGCAGCAGCTCGACCGCCGCGTCCGCGTCGGACACCAGCACCGACTCCTCACCCCACGAACCTTCGTTCCTCGCGCCCAGTTCCATGCAGGCCGCCTCGCGTCCGCCGACCGCCACCAGCTTGGTGACGTCGAGCCGGACGGCGAGCCGCCCGATGGCGTCGTGCTCGGCCAGGCTGTCCTCGCCGAGCTCCCGCATCTCGCCGAGCACCGCCCAGGTGCGGCGGCGCTCCGGGCCGCGCCCCCCCATCGAGACCAGCGCCCGCAGCGCGGCCCGCATCGAGTCGGGGTTCGCGTTGTAGGCGTCGTTGACGACGGTGACACCATCGGCCCGGTCGACGACCTCCATGCGCCAGCGGGACAGCGCACCCGCCTGGCTCAGTGCTTCGGCGGTGTCGTCGACGGTCATCCCGAGCTCCATCGCCACCGCGGCGGCGGCGAGGGCGTTCGAGACGTGGTGCTCACCGTACAGGCGCAGCTGCACGGGTGCGGAACCGGCCGGGGTGCTCAGCGTGAAGGATGGACGTCCGGTGGAGTCCAGGCGAACGTCCTGTGCCCGGACGTCGGCCTCCGGGGACTCTCCGAAGTACACCACCCGGGCCTTGGTGCGGGCGGCCATGGCGCGCACCAGCCGGTCGTCCGCGTTGAGGATCGCCGCGCCGTCGGCGGGCAGGGCCTCGACGAGTTCGCCCTTGGCCTCGGCGATCGCCTCCTGGGAGCCGAACTCGCCGACGTGCGCGGTGCCGACGTTGAGCACCAGGCCGATCCGGGGCGGGGTGATCGAGGTGAGGTACTCGATGTCGCCCTTGTGCCGGGCGCCCATCTCCATCACCAGGTGCCGGGTGGTGGCCTCGACGCGCAGCGCGGTCGTCGGGTGGCCGATCTCGTTGTTGAGCGAGCCGGCCGGGAAGACGGTCTCGCCCAGGGGCTGGAGCAGCTGGGCGATGAGGTCCTTGGCGCTGGTCTTGCCGGCCGAACCGGTCAGCGCGACCACGGTGGCGTCGGAGCGGCCGACGACGGTGCGGGCCAGCTTGCCCAGGGCGTCCACCACGCTGTCCACCAGCACGGCGGGCACGCCGACCGGGCGGGAGGCCAGCACCGCGACGGCGCCGGCCTCGACCGCGGTGACCGCGTAGTCGTGGCCGTCCACGTGCTCGCCGACGAAGGCCGCGAACAGGCCGCCGGGGCGGACCTTGCGGGAGTCGACCTCGACCGGGGCGGTCACCAGGGCGTCGGGGTCGGCGCCGGCCAGGGTTCCCCCGACTGCGGCGGCCACCTCGGCGAGGGTCAGTGCGATCACGGCTGCTCTACTCCTCCGGTGCCCCGGGCGGCCGTGGTCCGCACGATGGATTCGCGCAGCACCTCCCGGTCGTCGAAGGGGCGGATCTCGTCTCGTACGTACTGCCCGAGCTCGTGGCCCTTGCCGGCCACCAGCACGGTGTCGCCGGCCTGGGCGCGGGCGACCGCGAGCTCGATCGCCTCGGCGCGGTCGGGCACGACCAGGACGGCGCCGCGCTCGGCCTCGGGCACCGCGGCGGCGCCGTTCAGCATGGTGGCGAGGATCGCCAGCGGGTCCTCGCTGCGCGGGTTGTCGCTGGTCAGCAGGGCCGTGTCGGCGAGCCGGGCGGCGATGCCGCCCATCGGGGCGCGCTTGTGCGGGTCCCGGTCGCCGCCGCAGCCGACCACCACGTGCAGCCGGCCCTTGGTGACCTCGCGCAGCGAGCCGAGGACGGCCTCCAGGGCGTCCGGCTTGTGCGCGTAGTCGACCACCGCGACGTAGGGCTGGCCGGCGTCCACCCGCTCCAGCCGGCCGGGCACGCCGGCGACGGCGGCGACGCCGGCCACCGCCTGCTCCAGCGGGAGCCCGGCGGTGGCGAGCACCACGATCGCGGCCAGCGCGTTGGCGACGTTGAACGGGCCGGGCAGCGGGACGGAGGCGTCCGCCTCGGCGCCGTCCGGGCCGAGCACCCGGAAGGTCGAGCCGACCGGGCCGAGCTGGACGTCCACCGCGCGCCAGTGCGCCTCGGGCGCGCCGGTGGCGGAGAAGGTGGCGACCGGGATCTTCGCCTCGGCGGCGAGCCGGCGGCCGTAGGCGTCGTCCACGTTGACCACGCCGGCGCGGGACTTGCCGGGCTGGAAGAGCCGGGCCTTCGCCTGGAAGTAGTCCTCCATGTCCGGGTGGAAGTCGAGGTGCTCGGGGGTGAGGTTGTTGAACAGCGCGACGTCGTAGGCCACGCCGTCGGTGCGGCCGTAGACCAGGGCGTGGCTGGAGACCTCCATGGTCACCGCGTCGGCGCCGCGCTCGCCCATCACGGCGAGGATCGCGTGCAGGTCGGTGGCCTCGGGGGTGGTCCGCTCGCTCTTGATCCGCTCGTCGCCGACCCGCATCTCGACGGTGCCGATCACGCCGGGGTGGCGGCCGGCGCCGCGCAGGCCGCCCTCGACCAGGTAGGAGGTGGTGGTCTTGCCGTTGGTGCCGGTGAGCCCGATCATCAGCAGCCGCTCGGACGGCCGGTCGTAGACGGCGGCCGCGAGCTCGCCCATCCGGGCCCGGGGCCGGTCGACGACCAGCAGCGGCAGGCCGGTGCCGGCCGCCAGCTCGGCGCCGGCCGGGTCGGTGAGCACCGCGACGGCGCCGGCCTCGGCGGCCTGTCCGGCGAACGACGCGCCGTGGTGGTTGGCCCCCGGGAACGCCACGTACACGTCGCCGGGGCGGACCTCGCGGGCGTTGTGGGTGACGCCGGTGACCTCGGGCCCCTCGACGGGGTCGAGGCCCAGCAGGCGGGCGACCTCGGCGAGCGGCCGGGCGCCGGTCCGGGCGGGACGGGGCGGGCTCACGGTGATTTGATCGGGTTTCGGCACGGCGCAGAGGCTATCCGCCGAAGGGCGTCCAGGGCCAAACCGGGCCTTTTCCGTACCGGCGGCCGCACCCGCCAGGTCGTTGCTCATGGTCGATCACGGCTTCCACTCGACGGGCAGGTTGGGCGCCTCGCTGCCGCTCGGCGGGACCTGGAGGGTCTTGAGGGTGAACTCCATCACCTGCTTGAACACCGGACCGCACAGCTGGCCGCCGAAGTGGCCGTTGACCGGGTCCTGGATCACGCAGGAGACGGTGACCCGGGGCTGGTCGGCCGGGGCGAAGCCGATGAAGGAGGCGGTGTACCCGCGGTAGCCGCCGCCGTTCGGGTCCACCCGGTTCGCGGTGCCGGTCTTGCCGGCGACCCGGTAGCCCGGGATGGCGGCCCTGCCGCCGGTGCCCTGCTCGTCGGAGACGACCGACTCCAGCATCTCGGTGAGGGTCTTGGCGGTCTGCTCGCTGACCACCCGTGACTGTCCGGACGCCGGGGCCGGGGTGTACTTGCCGTCCGGCGCGGTGGTGCCCTGGACGACGCTGGGCGTCATCCGGACGCCACCGTTGGCGATGGTCGAGAAGACCGAGGTCGCCTGGAGCGCGTTGACCGACAGGCCCTGGCCGAACGGGATGGTGTACTGCTTGGACGCCTTCCAGTCCTCCGGCTTGTCGAGCAGGCCGGCGGTCTCGCCGGGGAAGCCCAGGCCGGTCGGCTGGCCGATGCCGAACTTCCGCAGGTAGTCGTAGAGCACCCGGTTGGCCTCGGGCTGGGTGGCGCCGAGGGTCTGGGCGGCCTCGATGGTGCCGATGTTGGAGGACTTGGCGAGCACGCCGGCCAGAGTGAGGTACCAGGTGTCGTGCTCGACGTCGTCCTTGAACGCCACGTCGCCGCGGACCAGCGGGTACGGCACGGTGACCTTGGTGTCCCAGGTGGCCTTGCCGGTGTCCAGGACCGCCGCCATGGTCATCAGCTTGGCGGTGGAGCCGGGTTCGTAGGCGTCCTGCAGGGCGGTGTTGCCGAGCTGCGAGTTCTTGGCCGTGCTCAGGTCGTTCGGGTTGAAGCCGGGCGAGGTGGCCATCGCCAGCACCTGCCCGTTGCGCACGTCCTGGACGATCACGTAGCCCTTCTCCGCCCCGGCGTTGGCGACCTGGTCGGTGATGGCCCGCTGGGCGGCCCACTGGATGTCCCGGTTGATGGTCAGCCGCAGGTCGGTGCCGGGCACGGCGGGCTCCAGCGAGCCGCCCGCGGTCGGCACCAGGCGGCCGCCGGCCTGGGCGTAGCTGCTGTGGCCGTCCTTGCCGGCCAGCAACTGCTGGTACTGCTGCTCCAGCCCGCCGGCGCCCTCGCCCTCGGCGTTGACGAAGCCGACCAGGTTGGCGGCCAGGCCGTCGGACGGGTAGACCCGCTTCTGGGTGTCCCGGTTGAAGACGCCGGCCAGCGGGTTGACGCACTCGTTGTCCAGCCGGGTGCGGCCGCCCTCCTCGGCGGGCTTGTTCAGCAGCCGCTTCTGGGCCTGGCAGGCGCGCGAGCCGGCCTGCTTCTCCAGGCCGGACTTGAGGTCGCTGATCTGGTTCTTGATGTCCGGGCTCTGCTGGGCGGCCAGCCGCTTATACCGGCTCTTGGGGGTGTGCAGGTCGGCGGCGATCTTCTCCTTGGGCACGCCGAGGATCGGCGCCAGCAGCGCGGCGGCCTGCTCGGGCGCGTCGGGCAGGCCGGTCGCCTCGGGGGTGAACATCGCCGGGTCGGCGGTGATGTCGTAGGCGTCGACGGTGGTGGCCAGGGCGACGCCGTCGGAGGACGTTATCGAGCCGCGCTCGGCGGTGATCGGGATGTTCAGGTAGCGGTTGGTGTTGGCGTCGGCGGCCAGCGCGTCGGAGTCCAGCAGCTGGAGCTGGACCAGCCGCCCGGCGAAGATCGAGAACACCACCGAGAGCGAGATGGTGATCACCCGCAGCCGGCGGCGCGGATCGGCCAGCCGGATCCCCCGGGAGGCCGGGCGGCGGGCCGGCGGACGGCGCTGCGGGCGCGGCCGGGGGGCCGGCGGGCGCCCGTCGGAGCGGCGCTGCTGCGGGGCCCGCGCGGGGCGGGGGCGGCCGGGCTGCTCCTTGGGCGCCTGGGCCCGGGCGCCCTCGCCCCGGGCGGCCGGCGGCTTGGGGCTCTGCCCGTCGGGCTTCTGGGCCCTGGGCGGCTGCGCCTTGGGGTTCTGCGGCTTCGGGTTCTGGGCCTTGGGGTTCTGGGCCCTGGGGGGCTGCGGCTTCGGGTTCTGGGCGCGGCCGGCGGACTGTCCGCGCGGCGTGCCGGGACGCGGCGCGGCGCCCCGGACGGGACGGCGCCCGTCGGCGCCGCCGCCGGAGGGCTGGCGGGGCGTGCTCATCGGCCGGTCCCCCCGCCCGCGTGCGGCGACGGCTGCGCCGTGCCCGGGTTGACCTGCACGGTGACGTCGCCGCCCGGCGCCGGGCCGGTCGGCGAGGCGGCCGGGGCCGACGGGGTGGACGGGGTGGACGGGCTGGACGGCGGCGGGGCGGCCGGAGCCGTCGCCCCCGGGGTCGGCTGGGCAGGCGGCTGCGCGCCGGGCTGGACACCCGGCTGGACACTCGGCTGGGCAGCCGGTGCGGACGGCTTCCCGGGCCACGGTTCCGTGGTGGACCGTTTCACCGGAGGGCTGTCCTGGGCCGCCTTGGGCGTGCCCACCACCGCGCCGCCGTTCGGCAGGTCGAGGAAGGCCATCCCGCCGGCCGGCACCATGCCCAGCTCGGCGGCCCGGCGGGCCAGCGCGTCCGGCGCGGAGTTCTGGTCGATCTGGTGCTGCAGCCCCTGCTGCTCGTCGGTCAGCACGGTGGTCTGCCGCTGCAGCCGGGACAGCTCGAAGGAGCCCTCGTTGAGCGCGGTGTTCAGCGCCAGCAGCCCGAGCAGCCCGGCCCCGAGCAGCAGCACCACCAGCACCGCGAACGGCGTGCGCCCCCGTACCGGCCGGCCCGGGCGCACGGTGATCCGCGCCCTGCCGCTCTGCCCCGGGAGCACCCGGCTCCCTGCCCCGCCTCCGGCCACCGGCCCCACCACTGTCGCTCCTCCGCCCTTCGGACCGCCCCGGTGCCGGTCAGCCCCGGGTGCTTCGGTCCCTGATCCTCTCCGCCACCCGCAGCCGCACGGGCGCGGCGCGCCGGTTCTCCTCGATCTCCTCCTCCGTGGCCAGCTCGGCACCGCGAGTGATCAGCTTCAGCCAGGGCTGGTGCTCCTCGGGGACGATCGGCAGCCCCGGCGGGGCGGTGCTGGTCGCGCCGGCCGCGAAGTACTGCTTGACCAGGCGGTCCTCCAGCGACTGGTACGACATCACGACGATCCGCCCGCCGAGCGCCAGGACGTCCAGCGCCCCGGGGATCGCCCGGTCCAGGACCTCCAGCTCGCCGTTGACCTCGATCCGCAGCGCCTGGAAGGTCCGCTTGGCCGGGTTGCCGCCGGTGCGGCGGGTGGCGGCGGGGATGGCGCCCCGTACCAACTCGACCAGACGCGCGCTGGTGGTGAACGGTTCCTTCTCGCGCTCCCGGACGATGACCGAGGCGATCTTGCCGGCGAACCGCTCCTCGCCGTACAGCTTGAGGATCCGGGCCAGCTGGCCGTGGCTGTAGGTGTTCAGCACCTCGGCCGCGCTGATCCCGCGGGTCTGGTCCATCCGCATGTCCAGCGGCGCGTCCTGGGCGTAGGCGAAGCCGCGGTCGGCCTCGTCCAGCTGCATCGAGGAGACGCCGAGGTCGAACAGGACGCCGTCCACCCGCGGGACGCCCAGGCGCTCCAGCACCTCGGGGATCTCGTCGTAGACGGCGTGCACCAGGGTGGCCCGGTCGCCGAAGCGGGCCAGCCGCTCGCCGGAGAGCTCGAGCGCCGCCGGGTCGCGGTCCACCGCGATCAGCCGGACGTCCGGGAACTGGGTGAGCAGGGCCTCGCTGTGGCCGCCGAGGCCGAGGGTGGCGTCCACCACGACCGCGCCGGGCCGGGAGATCGCCGGGGCCAGCGCGTCCATGCACCGCTGCAGCATCACCGGGACGTGCTTGGGTGCCGGCTCGTTGGTGGTCATGCGCTGTGGCGCCCTTCCTCGGTGCGAAAGCCGCCCGACGTCCGGGGAGCTGCGACCATTCTGTCCCACCGGATGGCGGAGCCGTCGCACGGGCCGGGCCGCGCGGCCCGTGGTCCCCGCCCGCTCAAGGGGAAGGTCGTGACCGCCCGGCGCCGGGGAAGGTGCGCCAGGTGGCACGGAGAGCGGGTGGAGGCCACGGGCCGCGTCGGTCACCGCACGGCCGGAAAGGCCCGGTTGACGGGCCCCGGCGGGTGTGCTCCACTGCGCCGCAACTCTATCGCGCACGCCCCGTCAGTCAATGGCCCGCTCCGGCGCACCACCCGGGCGGCGGTACGGATCTCCGCAGGTCGCGAGGGTGCTCGTGGCACATGCCAGGGGCCCGGCGGAGCACCCGGGTGGCGCATCGCCCCCCATCCGCCCGTTGTGGAGATTCCTCCGGTCACAGGGGGCCGCTTCTGTAGCAATCATCCCCACCGGGCACGAGGAATTCGCACTAACGTCTTCGCCATGACAGTGACTCCCGACCGGCCCGTGCCGACCGACGCTGCCGACCACTCCACACCGACCATCATCGACCGCTTCGTCGCGGCCAACAGCGAGTACGCGCTGACCTTCCGCGACGGCGGCATGGACGCCCGCCCGGTCCAGCGGATCGCCGTGGTGGCCTGTATGGACGCCCGTCTCGACCTGTTCGCCGCGCTCGGCCTCGAACTCGGCGACGCCCACGTCATCCGCAACGCGGGCGGCGTGGTCACCGACGACACCATCCGCTCCCTGACCATCAGCCAGCGCGCCCTGGGCACCCGCTCGATCGCCCTGATCCACCACACCGGCTGCGGCCTGCTCGGTCTCACCGAGGACTTCCGCCGCGAACTGGAGGCGGAGGTCGGCCAGCGTCCGCAGTGGGCGGTCGAGGCCTTCGTCGACCTGGACGGCGACGTCCGGCAGTCGATGCAGCGGGTGCGCACCTCCCCCTTCCTGCTCCACACCGACGACGTGCGCGGTTTCGTGTTCGACGTCCACACCGGCCTGCTGCGCGAGATCGACTGATTCCCGCCCGCCCGGGGTGCCCGGCCGACGCCGTCCGGGCCCGCCGGGCACCCCCGGCCCCCCTTCCGACCTGTGCGGCCCTTCCAAGTGGTGACTTCTGGGCTTCGCAGGGGGGAGAATGCGCCTGCCGGTCTGACCTCGAACCACCTGGGGCGGCCAGCCGCAGGCCGTACCCCGGCACCGGCTCCCGCACGCGGAACCGCGCCCGGAGGGGCCGCGTCCAGCATGGGGTGGGGCCGGGCTCGGTCGGAGCCGGTCGTGGTGTGCCAGGGAGCGAACGGGTGACGAGCTACAGCGATCAGGCCGGTCTCGACGGTCGTACGGGGGACGGCCAGGAGGCAACGGGGTACCACCCGGTCGGCCTGCCGGAACTCGCCGCCGTCGTCGACCGGATCCGGGCCAACATCGAGAGCGTCATCGAGGGCAAGCCGGAGGCCGTCCGGATCGCCCTGACCGTCCTGCTCGCCGAGGGCCACCTGCTGCTGGAGGACGTGCCCGGCGTCGGCAAGACCATGCTGGCCAAGGCGCTCGCCCGCTCCGTCGACTGCACCGTGCGGCGCATCCAGTTCACCCCGGACCTGCTGCCCTCGGACGTCACCGGCACCAACATCTTCGACCAGCAGCAGCGCGACTTCGAGTTCCGCCCCGGCGCGATCTTCGCCCAGATCGTGGTCGGCGACGAGATCAACCGGGCCTCGCCGAAGACCCAGTCCGCGCTGCTGGAGTCGATGGAGGAGCGCCAGGTCACCATCGACGGCACCAGCTACGGGCTGCCCTCGCCGTTCATGGTGGTCGCCACCCAGAACCCGGTCGAGATGGAGGGCACCTACCCCCTCCCGGAGGCCCAGCGGGACCGCTTCATGGCCCGGATCTCGATGGGCTACCCCAGCCCCGAGGCCGAGTTCGCCATGCTCGACGTGCACGCCGGCGCCAGCCCGCTGGACGACCTGCAGCCGGTCGCGCACGCCGCCGACATCCTCAAGCTGATCGACCTGGTGCGCACCGTGCACGTGGCCGACCCGGTCCGCCGCTACGCCGTCGACCTGGTCGCCGCCACCCGCACCAGCCACGAGCTGCGGCTGGGCGCCTCGCCGCGCGCCACCCTGCACCTGGTGCGCGCCGCCCGCGCCGCCGCCGCCCTGGACGGCCGCGACTACGTCACCCCCGACGACATCCAGCGCCTCGCCGTCCCGGTGCTCGCGCACCGCCTGATGCCCACCGCCGAGACCCAGCTCAGCCGCCGCACCGCCGAGCAGATCGTCGCCGACCTGGTCGCCCGCCTGCCGCTGCCGCGTCCGCAGCAGGGCGGCACCGCCGTCCGGAGGGGCTGAGGTGGGCCCGTCCGACGAACCGTCGGGCCTGCGCGCCGGGCTGCGCGGCCTCACCACCCGGGGGCGTTCCTTCCTCGCCGCCGGACTGACCGCGGTGGTCTGCGCGTACC
Organism: Kitasatospora sp. NPDC001527; assembly: GCF_040298605.1. Lineage (NCBI taxonomy): Bacteria > Bacillati > Actinomycetota > Actinomycetes > Kitasatosporales > Streptomycetaceae > Kitasatospora > Kitasatospora sp. NPDC001527. The sequence goes on from NZ_JBEPAM010000018.1 coordinate 123,550, forward strand.
TGCTCGGCCAGGACGCCCTGCTGCGCGTCGGCGTGCTGCTGGCCGTGCTGCCGCTGGCCGCCGCGCTGCTGCTGGCCAACACCCGCTACCGGGTCGCCAGCGGGCGCCGGCTCAGCCCGCACCGGGCGGTGGCCGGCCAGGAGGCCCGGGTGCACCTGCGGGTGGACAACGTCTCGCGGGTCCCCACCGGCCTGCTGCTGCTGGAGGACAAGGTCCCGTACGTGCTCGGGCCGCGCCCGCGGTTCGTGCTGGACCGGGTCGAGCCGCGCGGCCACCGCGAGGTCTCCTACCGGGTCCGCTCCGACCTGCGCGGCCGCTACCCGCTCGGCCCGCTCCAGCTGCGGCTCTCCGACCCGTTCGGGATGTGCGAGCTGAACCGCTCGTTCGCCGCCTCCGACGTGCTCACCGTCGTCCCCCAGGTGCTGGCGCTGCCGCACGTGCGGCTCAGCGGCGAGTGGGCCGGGCAGGGCGAGAGCCGCACCCGCTCGCTCGCGCTGGCCGGCGACGACGACGTCATCCTGCGCGAGTACCGGGCCGGTGACGACCTGCGCCGGGTGCACTGGAAGTCCACCGCCCGCTACGGCGAGCTGATGGTCCGGCGCGAGGAGCAGCCCCGCAAGGCCCGGGCCACCGTCCTGCTGGACACCCGCGAGACCGGCCACCGGGGCAGCGGCCCGGCCTCCTCCTTCGAGTGGGCGGTCAGCTGCGCCGCCTCCGTCGCCGCGCACCTGCTGGAGCGCGGCTACCAAACCCGGCTGCTCACCGACACCGGCCTCGCCGTGCCCGGCCTGGAGGGGGACGGCGGCCACGGCGCCGCCGAGACCTCCGGCGTCATCCTGGACGCGCTCGCGATCGTCGACCTCTCCGACGGGGCCGGGCTCTCCCGCGCCGAGGAGCCGCTGCGGGCCGGCGGCGAGGGCCTGCTGGTGGCCGTCCTCGGCGAACTCGACGAGGAGCAGACCGCCCGGCTCGCCCGGCTGCGCAGCCGCACCGGCGGCGCCGTCGTCTTCCTGCTCGACACCGGCACCTGGGCCGGCCTGCGCCTGCTCGCCCCCGAGACCGGCAGCGAGGAGTACCGCGACCGCGCGCGCCGGCTGCGCGAGGCCGGCTGGACGGTGCTCACCGTCCGCGCCGGCGACTCCGTCCCCGAGCTGTGGCGGGCCGCCGACCGGGCCGAGTCGCCCGCCCCCTACCGAGAAGAGGCCGGCGCGTGACCACCCGGGCCAAACTGACCGTGTACTCGGCGCTGGCCACCGCCCTGGCCGCGCTCTGCCTCACCCCGCTGCTGACCGACCGGGGCTGGATCGCGCACGCCCTCCTGGTGGTGGTCGTCGTCGCGGCGGTCGGCGCCGGACTGCGGCGCACGCCGGTCTACCGGTGGGTCGTCCCGATCGGCCAGCTGCTGGCGCTGTTCGTCCTGCTGCTGCTCGGCTTCGCCGCCTCCTCGGCGGTCTTCGGCGGCGTCGTCCCCGGCACCGAGTCCGTCCGCACCCTCGGCCGGGTCCTCTCCCAGGGGTTCACCGACGTCCGCGACTACGCCATCCCCGCCCCGCCCAACCCCGGGCTGCGGCTGATCCTGGTCGGCTCGGTCGGGCTGATCGCCGTCGCGGTGGACACCGTGGCGGTCACCTACCGCCGCTCGGCCCTGGCCGGGCTGCCGCTGCTCGCGCTCTACTCGGTCGGCAACGCCCTGGCCGGCGACCGGGGCAGCTGGCTCTGGTTCGCCACCGCCGCCGCCGGCTACCTGGTCCTGCTCTTCGCCGAGGGCCAGGACCGGGTCTCCCGCTGGGGCCGGATCTTCCGCGGCTCCGAACGCGGCGAGGGCAGCGGCCTGGGCGCGCTCGGCCAGAACGGGCGCCAGGTCGGCGTGCTGGCCCTCGTGCTCGCCCTGCTGGTGCCGGCCTTCCTGCCGCGCTGGGGCGACGGCCTGCTGCACACCGCCTCCGGCACGGCCTCCGGCCGCGGCGGCAGCGGGGGCGCCAGCAGCCTCGACCCGCTGGTCGCCCTGACCGGGTCGCTGCCCAACCCGCGCAACGTCGAGCTGTTCACCTACTGGACGGAGAGCCCGTCCGCCGGCTCCACCTACCTGCGCACCGGCGCGCTGGACGCCTTCGACGGCACCAGCTGGAAGCGCGGCTCCTCGAACACCGTGCCGTTCACCGGCGCGATGCCCGCCCCCGAGGGCCTGGGCCCGGTCGACGTGCCCGAGGCCAAGACCGAGGTCATGATCGGCAACCGGCTGGAAGACGCCTGGCTGCCGCTCCCCTACCCGGCCCGGACCGTCAACCTGCGCGACAACGCCGCCTGGCAGCTCGACCCGCTCACCGCCAGCGTGCTCCCCGCCAAGGACAAGGCGATCAAGGGCCTCAAGTACACGGCCACCGGACTGGACGTCCAGCCCACCGCCACCAGCCTGCGCATCGCGCCCAAGGCGCCCGAGCGGATCACCCGGCAGTACCTCACCGTGCCGTCCGACACGCCCGAGGTGGTCAGGAAGACGGCGCTGGACGTCACCAGGAACGCGCCGACCCCGTACGACAAGATGGACGCGCTGCGCACCTGGTTCACCGGCCCCGACTTCACCTACGACGCCACCACCAGGACCGACAGCGGCAGCGACGCGATGGCCGACTTCCTGGCCCGCCGCCGCGGCTTCTGCGTCCACTTCGCCTCCACCATGGCGGTGATGGCCCGCTACCTGGGCGTCCCCTCCCGGGTCGCGCTCGGCTTCACCCCCGGCGACAGCAAGGGCGGCAACCTCTACTCGGTGACCGACGCGATGTACCACGCCTGGCCCGAGCTGTACTTCGAGGGCTACGGCTGGCTGCGCTTCGAGCCCACCCCGAACCGCGGCGTCCAGCCCGACTACTCGGACCCGGTCTCCGCCCCGGCCACCCAGCCGACCACCGCGCCGGCCCCGCAGCCGCAGGCCACCGCGCCGGTCCAGGTGCCGTCCGCCGACCCCGACTGCGACGCCAAGCTGCGCCGGATGGGCGACTGCGGCGACGAGCGCGGCACCGCGGCCGGCACCGACGAGGGGTTCACGCTCCCCTCCGGGAAGACCCTGACCGGCCTGGTCGCCGCCCTGCTCCTGGTGGCACTGCTGCTCACCCCGATGGTCTGGCGCGCCCTGCTGCGCCGGCGCCGGCTGGGCGCGGGCGGGCGGCGCCGCCCCGGCGGCGGACCGGGACCGGACGGGCTCACCGACGCCCAGGTGCTGGCCGCCTGGGACGAGCTGATCGACTCCGCCTGGGACCTCGGCATCCCGCCGGACGAGTCGCGCACCCCACGCGCCGCCGCCCGCCGGATCGCCGAGACCGGCGAGCTGGACGAGGCCTCGGCCGCAGCCGCCGGCCGGGTGGCGCTGGCCACCGAGCGGGTGCTCTACGCCCGCTCCGCGCAGGTCGACGAGCCGCTGGCGGCGGACGTCCGGGCCACCCGCGACGGCCTGCGGGCCCGGGTCGGGCGGCGGGGCCGGATCAGGGCGCTGCTGCTGCCGGCCTCCTCCGCCCAGCTGCGGTGGCGGATCTCGGACGTGCTGCTGACCGCCCGGCTCAAGGCGGGCGCCCGGGTGGCGCGGGTCGTCGGGGCGGTCACCGGACCGGTCCGCCGTGCGCTGACCCGGCGGCGCCGCGGCGGGAACGGCCGCGCGGAGTCCTGACCGCGTCCGGGGCGTGTCCGACACGCCCCGGACGCGGCGGGGGGGGGGGGTGCCACGGAGTCCCCCCCCCGGCGGGGGCCG
>NZ_JBEPAM010000019.1:0-122320 GCF_040298605.1 Kitasatospora sp. NPDC001527
CCGCCGGAGCATCCTGGAACGATGCTCTGGTCAGACCCCCGCGACGAGCCCTCCCCGGAAGCCCGGCGGCTGCAGCGCAAGCTGCGCCGGGCCGGGCATGTGCTCGCCGTGCTCTCCCTCCTGATCGCCGTTCTGCTGATGATCTGAGGATCACCGGACGGCCGCCCCGGGCGGCCCTCTACCCTGGTGGGCATGACCGACCGCCGCACGCTCGTCCTCGCCTCCGCCTCCCCCGCCCGGCTCGGGCTGCTGCGCCAGGCGGGCATCGACCCGCGGGTGGTGGTCAGCGGCGTCGACGAGGACGCGCTCACCGCCGAAACCCCCGCCGCACTCGCGCTCGTCCTCGCCGAGGCCAAGGCCGACGCCGTCGCCGCCGGCCTCACCGACGGCGAACTGGTCGTCGGCTGCGACTCGGTCCTGGAGCTGGACGGCCTGGCCCTCGGCAAGCCCGCCGACGAGGCCGAGGCGCTCGCCCGCTGGCAGTCGATGCGCGGCCGGGCCGGTGTGCTGCGCACCGGCCACTGCGTGATCGACACCGCCACCGGCCGGCGGTCCTCCGCCACCGCCTCCACCACGGTGCGCTTCGGCACCCCGGACGACGCCGAGGTCGCCGCCTACATCGCCACCGGCGAACCGCTGCACGTGGCGGGCGCGTTCACCCTGGACGGCCGCTCGGCGCCGTTCGTCGAGGGCGTCGACGGCGACCCGGGCAACGTCATCGGCCTCTCGCTGCCGCTGCTGCGCACGCTGCTGGCCGAGCTGGACGTCCGGATCACCGACCTCTGGACCTGACCGCCCCGCCGGCTACCGTCGCCGGTGCGCCAAACAGCGGCCCAATTGTCGCCAACGAACCCGTTGATAACCTCATTTGATGCACGCTGGAAGGGCGTCCGGACGTCGGCGCTCCGGAGCGACGGGGGAGGTGGCGAGCGGATGACCGACAGTCTGCTCAACGTGCTGCTGGGCCTGCTGGCCAGCGCGATCAGTGCCGCGCTCGGCTGGCTCGGCCAGAGCCTGCGCCGAAGACGCCGGCTGGAGCGGGCCAGGGCCTTCCTCGGCCTGCCCGCCGGCAGCGAGTGCCTGATCGTGGTCAACCGCAGCATCGGCACCGGCGCCCACCCCCGGACGGTCACCCGGCGCGACGCCTACGCGCTGATGGAGCTGGCCGCCCTGGTGAAGGAGTGCGGCGCGCACGCCGACCTGGTCGCGCACGACGCCGCGCCGCGCGGCCTCGGCACCAGGACCGAGCTCTGCTTCGGCGGCCCCGTCTCCAACGAGCGGATGGCCGCCCACCTCGCCTGGGGCCTGCCCGGGGTGACGTTCTCCGGCGACCACGCCGTGCTGGACAACACCGTCACCGTCGGCGACCGGTCCTACACCGCCGACGCGGAGGCCGGGGAGTACGTCCTGCTGGCCCGGCTGGCCACCCCCGGGGACGGCCGCCCCGTCTTCCTCGTCTCCGGACAGACCGGCGTCGCCAACCACGCCGGGGTCCGCCACCTGGTGACCCACCACCGCCGGCTGGCCCGCCGGTACGGCACGGACGGCACCTTCGCGCTGCTGCTCAAGGTGGTCAACCCGGCCGCCTACGGCCCCGACGTCGTCGAGCAGGTCGCCGACGTCACCGAGCGGGCCCTGGAGCGCGCGCCGGCCCCGCCGGGCGCGCCCGCACCGGCCGCCCCGGCCCCCGCGTCCGCCGCCACCGCTTGAGTCCGACTCGCGAACGGCTGGGGTGTGGCCGAAGCCACCGCCGCGCCACGCCGCCCCCGTCACCGAGCGCGAACGCCGGGCCGCCACCATCGCACCCACCACCACCTGCGAGGACTCCCGTCGGGCCGCCCACCACCCGTCCGGGCGCATCACCCTCCGTGTGGGATAGTTCACAACCTGGGGCTACTCGCCGGTACCGCCCAGGAATCCATAAACTCAACGAGGTTCAAGAAGGGAGCCACAGTGCGCAAGGTGCTCATCGCCAACCGCGGGGAAATCGCCGTCCGCGTCGCCCGTGCCTGCTCGGACGCCGGTATCGCCAGCGTCGCCGTCTACGCCGAGCCGGACCGGGATGCGCTGCACGTCCGCGCGGCCGACGAGGCTTACGCGCTGGGCGGCGACACCCCCGGCACCAGCTACCTGGACATCGCCAAGGTCCTCCAGGCCGCCGCCGACTCGGGCGCGGACGCCGTCCACCCCGGCTACGGCTTCCTGTCGGAGAACGCCGACTTCGCCCAGGCCGTGATCGACGCGGGCCTCACCTGGATCGGCCCGCCGCCGCAGGCCATCCGCGACCTCGGCGACAAGGTGACCGCCCGGCACGTGGCGCAGCGCGCCGGTGCCCCGCTGGTGGCCGGTACGCCGGACCCGGTCTCGGGTGCCGACGAGGTCGTCGCGTTCGCCCGGGAGCACGGCCTGCCGGTCGCCATCAAGGCGGCGTTCGGCGGCGGCGGCCGCGGCCTGAAGGTCGCCCGCACGCTGGAGGAGATCCCGGAGCTGTACGACTCCGCGGTGCGCGAGGCGGTCGCCGCCTTCGGGCGCGGCGAATGCTTCGTCGAGCGCTACCTGGACAACCCGCGGCACGTGGAGACCCAGTGTCTGGCCGACAAGCACGGCAACGTGGTGGTCGTCTCGACCCGTGACTGCTCGCTGCAGCGCCGGCACCAGAAGCTGGTGGAGGAGGCGCCCGCGCCGTTCCTGACCCCGGAGCAGAACGCCGAGCTCTACCGGGCGTCGAAGGCCATCCTCAAGGAGGCCGGCTACCAGGGCGCGGGCACCTGCGAGTTCCTGGTGGCGGTGGACGGCACGATCTCCTTCCTGGAGGTCAACACCCGTCTGCAGGTGGAGCACCCGGTCACCGAGGAGGTCACCGGGATCGACCTGGTCCGCGAGATGTTCCGGATCGCGGACGGCGAGGAGCTCGGGTACGACGACCCGGAGGTGCGCGGCCACTCGTTCGAGTTCCGCATCAACGGTGAGGACCCGGGCCGCAACTTCCTGCCGGCCCCGGGCACGGTGACGCTGTTCGCGCCGCCGTCCGGGCCGGGCGTGCGGCTGGACTCGGGTGTGGAGACCGGTTCGGTCATCGGCCCCGCGTGGGACTCGCTGCTGGCGAAGCTGATCGTCTCCGGCCGCGACCGCAAGCAGGCGCTGGAGCGGGCGAAGCGCGCGCTGGCGGAGTTCAAGGTCGAGGGCATGGCGACCGCCATCCCGTTCCACCAGGCGGTCGTCACCGACCCGGCGTTCGCGCCGGAGGTGCACGGCGGCGAGGGGCCGTTCAAGGTCTTCACCCGGTGGATCGAGACCGAGTTCAACAACACCATCCCCGCGTTCGCCGGTGCGGCCGGCGAGGGCGAGGAGGCCGAGGGCCGGGAGACCGTGGTCGTCGAGGTCGGCGGCAAGCGGATCGAGGTCTCGCTGCCGTCCTCGCTGGGCGTCTCGACCGCTCCGGCGGCCGGTGCGGGGGCCGCGAAGGCCAAGCGCCGGGTGGGCGCGAAGAAGGCCGGCTCGGCGGTCAGCGGTGACACGCTGGCCTCGCCGATGCAGGGCACCATCGTCAAGGTCGCCGTCGAGGAGGGCCAGGTCGTCGCGGAGGGCGAGCTGATCGTCGTCCTGGAGGCGATGAAGATGGAGCAGCCGCTGAACGCGCACAAGGCGGGCACCGTCGTCGGCCTCAAGGCCGAGGTGGGGGCGAGCGTCTCCAGCGGCGCGGCGCTCTGCGAGATCAAGGACTGACGCCTCCCGCGTCTTCCGCCGCCGGTCCGTACACCTACGGGTGTGCGGACCGGTCGTGTTGTCGGCGGTGGTGCGGGCGGTACCGGTGCTGCGGGCGACAGCGGTGGTGCGGGCGGTCCGGGTGGTGCCCGCGGCCGCCGGGGGGCTCAGCGGCCGCGCGGCAGGCCGAGTTCGGCGAGCCTGGCCGGCAGCGGTCCCGGGCCGCCCGGCCCGCCGGGGCCGTGCACGCCCGGCCGGCGCTGGCCGGGCAGCGGGGCGGCGCCGCCGGGGGGCGGCGGGACGGCGCGGCGGGCCATCGGACCGGGCTGGGTCTGGTGGACGGGCCCGCTGCCGGTGCCGTGCACCGGGGCGTCGCCGGACGGCGCGGCGCCGAGCGGCGCGAGGTCGATCTGCACGCCGCAGTCGGCGAGCGCGTCGAGTTCGCGGGCGGTGGCGTCGTCGGCGGTCGCCAGCTCGTCGGTGACCAGGCGGGTGATGGTGTCGGTGGGGACGGTCGGGAACATGCTGTCCGCGCCGAGCTTGGTGTGGTCGGCGAGGATGATCACCTCGGCGGCCGACTGCACCAGGGCCCGGTCCACGCTCGCGGAGAGCATGTTCGAGGTCGACAGGCCGCGTTCGGCGGTCAGTCCGCTGCCCGAGACGAAGGCCTTGGTCACCCGCAGCCCGTGCAGGGACTGTTCGGCGCCGCTGCCGACGAGGGCGTAGTTGGAGCCGCGCAGGGTGCCGCCGGTCATCACCACCTCGACCCGGTTGGCGTGCGCGAGCGCCTGGGCGACCAGCAGCGAGTTGGTCACCACCGTCAGCCCGGGCACCCGGGCCAGGCGCCGGGCGAGTTCCTGCGTGGTGGTGCCGGCGCCGACCACCACGGCGTCACCCTCCTCCACCAGACCGGCGGCGAGATCGGCGATGGCGCTCTTCTCGGCGGCGGACAGGTGGGTCTTCTGCGGGTAGCCGGGTTCGCGGCTGAAGCCGCCGGGGAGCACCGCGCCGCCGTGCCGGCGGTCGAGGAGCCCTTCTGCCTCCAGGGCCCGCACGTCGCGGCGCACGGTCACTTCGGAGGTCTGGACGACGCGGGCCAACTCCCGGAGCGAGACCGCTCCGTTGGCGCGCACCATTTCGAGGATCAACTGGCGACGTTCTGCTGCAAACACAGAACCGACGGTAACCTGCGTGACCGTCTGCTTTCAGGCGTTTGCTGCTAGTAGCGGGAATTGCTCACGCCGGAGCGGCGCGTGACCGTACAATGCGCGCCGTCGGCGATCCGGAACTGCGCCCGCCGTCCGAGTGACGGCCGGGAACGCGCGGAGGGCGGCCGCCGAACGGCGACCGCCCCCAACTGAGCGCCCTGGGCTCAGGATTCGCCCTCGTCGCGCTTGCGGATGTGGAGCTGGCGGGCGGCCTCGGCGGTGGAGCCGGAGACCGACGGGTAGACGGTGAAGGCGCTGGCCACCTGTTCGACCGTCAGATTGGCGTCCACCGCCAGCGAGATGGGGTGGATGAGCTCGCTGGCGCGCGGGGCGACCACCACGCCGCCGACCACGATGCCGGTGCCGGGGCGGCAGAAGAGCTTCACGAAGCCGTCGCGGATGCCCTGCATCTTGGCGCGCGGGTTGCCGCGCAGCGGGAGCTTGACCTCGACCGCGTCCATCTTGCCGCACTTCACGTCGGCGGCGGTGTAGCCGACGGTGGCGATCTCGGGGTCGGTGAAGACGTTGGAGGCCACCGTCTTGAGGTTCAGCGGCTGCACCGCGTCGCCCAGCGCGTGGTACATGGCGATCCGGCCCTGCATGGCCGCCACCGAGGCGAGCATGAAGACGCCGGTGCAGTCGCCGGCCGCGTACACGCCGGGGGCGGTGGTGCGGGAGACCCGGTCGACCTGGATCTGGCCCCAGTCGTTGAGCTTGACCCCGGCCTCCTCCAGGCCCAGGCCGGCGGTGTTCGGGATGGATCCGACCGCCATCAGGCAGTGGGTGCCCTCGATCACCGTGCCGTCGGAGAGGGTGACCTCGACGGTGTCGCCGATCCGCTTGACGCTCTCGGCGCGCGAGCGGCTCATCACGTTCATGCCGCGGCGGCGGAAGACCTCCTCCAGCACCTCGGCGGCGTCCGGGTCCTCGCCGGGCAGCACCCGGTCGCGCGAGGAGACCAGGGTGACCTTGGAGCCCAGCGCCTGGTAGGCGCCGGCGAACTCGGCGCCGGTGACGCCGGAGCCGACCACGATCAGCTCGCGCGGCAGCTCCTCCAGGTCGTAGACCTGGGTCCAGGTGAGGATCCGCTCGCCGTCGGGCTGGGCGTCGGGCAGCTCGCGGGGGTGGGCGCCGGTGGCGATCAGCACGGCGTCGGCGCGCAGCGACTGGACGCTGCCGTCGGGGGCGTCCACCAGCACCTCGCGGGAGCCGTCCACGGCCTGCCCGCCGGTGCCCAGCCGGCCGCGGCCGCGCAGCACGGTGACGCCGGCGCGGGTGACGGACTGGGTGATGTCGTGGGACTGCGCGATGGCCAGGCGCTTCACACGCCGGTTGACCTTGCCCAGGTCGACGCCGACCACCCGGGCCGGGCTGTCGATGTGCGGGGTGTCGTCGGCGACGATGATGCCGAGTTCCTCGTACGAGCTGTCGAAGGTCGTCATCACCTCCGCCGTCGCGATCAGCGTCTTCGACGGCACGCAGTCCGTGAGCACCGCCGATCCGCCCAGGCCGTCGCGGTCGACGACGGTCACCTCCGCGCCGAGCTGAGCGGCGACGAGCGCCGCCTCGTAGCCGCCGGGTCCGCCACCGATGATCACGATCCGAGTCACGTCAACCATTGTCCCGCACGCCGGGAGCACTGCCACGCCGGGGTCGGGGCTTCTGTCGGATCGGCCGGTGAACGTAGGCTTCCCCCCATGCCCCTTTACGCCGCGTATGCCACGAACCTCGATGCCCGGCAGATGACCCGCCGCGCCCCGCACTCGCCACTGCGCGGCACCGGGTGGCTGTCCGGCTGGCGGCTCACCTTCGGCGGCGAGCACCTCGGCTGGGAGGGTTCGCTGGCCACGGTGGTGGAGGACGAGAAGGAGCAGGTCTTCGTCTCGCTGTACGACGTGGCGCCGATGGACGAGGAGGGGCTGGACCGCTGGGAGGGCGTCCAGCTCGGCATCTACCGCAAGATCAAGCTGCGGGCGCAGACCCTGGACGGCGACGTGCCGGTCTGGACGTACGTGCTGAACGACTACGAGGGCGGCCTGCCCGCGGCCCGCTACCTGGGCCTGATCGCGGACGCGGCGGAGAGCGCCGGCGCCCCCGACGACTACGTGCTGGACCTGCGCCGCCGCCCCTGCTGAGGCGCCTGCGCTACCTCCAGGGCCCGACCGTCGCGGCCAGGGCCTCGGCGAGCGCCGCGCGGCGGGCCGGGTCGGTGCGCTGCGGGGCGGCCAGTTCGACGTGCAGCCAGGTGACGCCCAGGCCCGCGGCGAAGCGGCCCTCGACGTTGGTGGTGCCCTCCAGCCGCCCGCACTTCTCCTGCCAGGCCCGGCAGACCGCGAGTCCCGCCGCGCCGAGCCCGTCGGCGGTCCGCTCGGCGTCCCGGCCGGCCGCCCCGGCGCCGGCGGAGACCACGGCGTCGGTGCCGGGCAGGCTGTCCTCGTCGAAGCCGTGCAACTGGAGGCCGGGCAGTCCGCGCTCGGTGAGGGCCCCGACGACCGCGGCGAAGACGGTGTCGTCGCGGTGCGCGGCGTCCGCCGCCCCGTCGGTGCCGGCCCGCCGGTGGGCGCCGGCGAGGACGAGCACGCCGCCGGGCGCCCGCTGGAGGAGTGCGGCGCCGAGCGTCTCGGTGCGCAGGTCGGCCACCGGGTGCGGGACCTGGACGGTCCAGCCGGTCCGGGCGGAGAGGTCCAGGTAGATCCGGCCCCAGCCGCGCGGGTCCGCCCCGGAGGCGTCGGCGATCTCGGCCGTGCGCCGTCCGCTGACCGCCTCGGTGAACTCGGTGAGCCGGTAGCCGACGCCGGCCAGCGTCCGGTCGGCCTGCCCGAGTCGGCCGTCGACGGCCTGGAGGACCGCGTCGGCGAGTGCCCGCCGCTGGGCGGGGTCCGGGGCGGTGTAGGTGCCGACGGCGAAGGCGGCGGTGTAGGCGTCCACCCGGGCGGCGAGGTCCACCGGGCGCGGGCCGTCCGGGCTCGCGGGGGCCGGCGCGGCGGAGGCCGCCGGGGCCGCCGGGTGCCGCGCGGGACCGCGGGCGGCCAGGGTCAGCCCGGCGGCGAGGGCCGCCAGGACGGCCAGCACCGCCACCGGCCACCGCACCGCGCGTCGCGTTCCCCGTCTCTCCACGAGGGGAGAACCTACCGCGCGCAACAGCGACTCCATGATCGACATCGATCGTGATCGAACCTTCCCCGATCCGAGACCGTTACGAGACGGGATAACCGGAACCTCTTCGTACGCTTTTGAGGCTTCGGCCGGGCCCGCCCGGTTCGCGGTGGGGCTCCAGGGGTGGGTGGCGCACTGCCGCCCGAGGCACCCGGACCCGACCCGACTCCCGACGAGGCCCCTACCCGTGAGCACGGCCCCCACCCCTCCGCGGCAGCACCGCTATCGCCGCCGGGCCGACATGCCGCTGCTCGGGGGCATCCGCCCGCCGATCGCCCTGCTGCTCGTCCTGCTGTCGGCCGTCGCCGCGATCACCGCGCTGGCCGTCGGCGGCCTGCGGGTCGACGACACCCCCCAGGCGGTCCGCGAGTCCCACCAGTACGCCGCCGAGGACACCGCCCTGTCGCTGCGGGCGGGCCTGCGGGAGAACAGCTCCGACCTGCTGCGCTCCGCCGCCCGCTACGACCGGGCGCCCGCCGAGCCCACCGAGGTGCTGGCCGCGCTCGGCTCGGCGTACCGCAAGTGGCGCGGCACGGTGATCGTCCGCCCGGACACCGGCCGGCTGCTCGCCGCCCGCGGCGAGACCGTCCCGCTGGCCGGCCTCGACCTCGGCCGGGTCACCGACACCGCGCCCGCGCCGCTGCTCGTCCCCTCCGCCGCCGGCACCCGGCTGCTGACCTTCGCGCTGGTCACCACCGCGCACGACGGCCGGGCGCTGCTGGTCGCCTCCGACAACCTGCGGCTGCCCGCCCTCGCCACCCGCGACGGCCAGACCATCCAGGTCCTCGGCGCCGACGGCACCGTGCTCGACACCGCCGGCGCCGCGCTCACCGACGAGGCCGCCCGGCAGCTGGCCGCCACCGTCCGGGGCACCCTCCCCGGGCAGGCCCCGACCGGGGCCGCCTCCGGCAGCCCGGCCGGCGGCGCCGACCCCGGGGGCGTGCGCCGGGTGGCCGGCTGGGCGTCCGTCGCCGGCGCCGACGCGCACGACCCGGCCACCGCGCTCGGACTCACCGTCGTCTCCACCGGCACCGTCGACGGCAAGGCCGCCGGCCTGCGCCACCCGGCCCTCGGCCTGTCCGCCGCCGGCGCCCTGCTGGCCCTCGCCCTGCTGCTCGCCCTGTTCCTGCGCCGCACCCTCCAGCGCCCGCTGCTGCGGCTCTTCCTGGACGCCCGCCGGCTCACCCGGGGCGAGCTGGACCGGCCGGTCCGCGGCCCGCGGCGCGGCGAGGCCGGCCGGATCGCCCGCGCCCTGGAGGAGCTGCGGCGCCAGCTCCTCGACCCCGCCCGCCCGCCGGCCGCCCCCGTACCCGCGCCCCGGCGCCGCCGGCCGGGCGCCGCGCTGCCGCTCGGCCTGAGCGCCGCCGTCGTGCTCGGCTGGTCCGCCCCGCTGCTGCTGCTCGGCGGCAACGACGGCGAGGTCCGCGTCCCCACCCAGGTGGTGGCCGGCCAGCGGGACCGCACCGACAACGCCGCCGACCGGCTGCGCCAGGCCCTCAACGAGGGCTACGCGGACCTGCGCGCGCTCGCCCCCGAACTCGCCGCCGCCGATGTCGGCACCGCCCGGACGCTGCTGCGCACCGCCCTCGCCCGGCACGAGCGCTACCGCGCGCTGTACGTGCTCGGCCCCGGCGGCGAGGTGCTCGCCCGGGCCGGCGAGGAGCCGCACCGCACCGGGCCCGGGGCGCTCGGCCCGGGCGGCGTGCTGCTGCTCAACAGCTCCGGCAAGGAGCCCCGGATCGCCGCCCGGACACCGCTCGCCGCCCCCGCGGCCGCCGGAGCCGCCGACGCCGCGGACGCCGTCCCGGACGACGCGCAGGCACCGGGCCCGGTGCTGGTCGGCGAGTTCCGCACCGACTTCCTCGGCGGCCTGCTCGAACGCCCCGGCCTCGGCCGGGTCTGGCTGCTCGACGACCGCCGCCGGGTGCTCGCCGCCAACGGGGCCTACGCCTCCTTCGGCGAACTCCCCGAGGGCCGCGCCCGGGCCGTCCTTGACACCTCGGCGGGCACCCCGCCCGGCGGCGCCGCCAAGCACGCCGCCGCCGACGTCGTGCGCACCGGCGGCGACCCGGTGCTGCTCGCCGCCGCCCCGCTCGGCGGCCGCGGCGCCGTCGCCCGGCTCGGCTGGTCCGTCGTCAGCGCCCACCCGGTGTCCTGGCTGCACCTCGACCAGAACCGGGCCGACCGGCGCGCCGTCCTGGCCGGGATGCTCGGCCTGGCCGCCGCCGCGCTCTGCCTCGGCTGGCTGTACGTCGCCGTGGGCCTGCCGCTGCGCCGGCTCACCGCGAGCGCCGAGGCGCTGGCCGCCGGGGACCGCCGCACCGTCCTGTTCCCCGTCCACCACGACGAGGTCGGCGCCGTCGCCCGCAGCCTGGAGCTGATCCGCCAGGACCTGGAGCGCGCCGAGCGCGAACGCACCGACCGCGCGCGGGCCGGGCACCACGCCCCCGCCGCCACCGCCTTCTGAGAGGGACCCGTGCTCTTCCTCTACCTCGTGCTGCTGGTGTGCTGCGCCGTCCTGCTGGTGGCCGGCATCGTCGAACAGCGCCGGCACTTCGCCGCGCTGGACCAGATCCCCACCCGGGTGCTGGTCAACGGCATCCGCGGCAAGAGCTCGATCACCCGGCTGTGCGCGGGCGCGCTGCGCGGCGGCGGCCTGGTCACCGTCGCCAAGACCACCGGCACCGCCGCCCGGTTCATCCACCCGGACGCCACCGAGGAGCCGGTCTACCGCAAGTTCGGCATCGCCAACGTGGTCGAGCAGATCGGCATCGTCCGCCGGGCCGCCACCTACCGGCCGCACGCGCTGGTGATCGAGTGCATGGCCGTCATGCCGGCGCTCCAGGAGGTCAACCAGACCAAGCTGATCCGCTCCACCATCGGCGTGCTGTGCAACGTCCGCGAGGACCACCTCGCCGAGATGGGGCCCACCCTGGACGACGTCGCCCGCTCGCTGTCGCGCTCGATGCCGGTCGGCGGCGTCTGCGTCACCGCCGAGCGGGAGCGCGCGCACATCCTGCGTGAGGAGGCCGCCAAGCGGGACTGCGAGCTGATCGTGGTCGACCCGGAGTCGGTCAGCGACGAGGAGCTGCGCGGCTTCAGCTGGTTCACCTTCAAGGAGAACGTGGCCATCGCGCTGGCCGTCGCCGAACTCCTCGGGGTGGACCGGCAGACGGCGCTGCGCGGCATGTGGGCGGCGCCGCCGGACCCCGGGGTGCTCTCGGTCGAGCGGTACCGGACGGCGGACGGCAAGCGGCTGCGGTTCGCCAACGTCTTCGCCGCCAACGACCCCGAGTCCACGCTGATGAACGTCCGCCAGCTGGAGGGCCTGGGAGCGATCCACCGGCCGCTGCACGTGGTGGTCAACTGCCGGCCGGACCGGGTCGAGCGCAACGGCCAGATGGGCCAGATCGTGCCGGACCTCGACCCGGACACGCTCTTCCTGATCGGCCACCCCACCAGGAGCGCCCGGGACGCCGTCCCGGCCGGCTGGTCCGGGCGGGTGGTCGACCTCGGCGGCGACCGGCGGGACCCGGCGCGGCTCACCGCCGACCTGCTGGACGCGCTCGGCCCCGACTCCTCGCTGGTCGCGATCGGCAACATCCACGGGCAGGGCGAGCTGTTCCTGGAGGAGCTGGCCCGGCTCGCCCCGGACGACGAACCGGAGGCCGGCGGGCTCCGCGAACCGGCCTACGAGCCCGTGCACGAGCCCGCGTACGTCCCCGAGCCGCTGCCCGACTCCTGGTTCGAGCCGGCCACCGCCCCCGCCGTCCCCTCCCAGGCGTACGACCCGTACCACCCGTACCACCCGTACGACCCTTATGGCCCGTACGACCCGAACGACGACCCCCACCACCGCCGCTACGGAGACCAGCCGTGATCCCCACCGAGCTCACCCCCGAGATCGCCGCCCTCGGCATCGCGCTCGGGCTGGTCTTCTCGCTGGTCTGCTACCTGACCACCAACCTCTCCCCCGGCGGCATGATCACCCCCGGCTGGCTGGCCCTGACCCTGGTCGAGGACCTCCAGCGGGTCGCCATCGTGGCCGGCGTCACCGTGCTCGCCTACCTGGCCACCCGGGTGGTCCAGAAGCTGGTGATCCTCTACGGCAAGCGGCTGTTCGCCGCCGTGGTGCTGATCGGCGTCCTGCTCCAGGCCACCGTGACGCTGGTCCTCCAGCACGAGCTGCCCACCCTCTACGCCAACCAGACGCTGGGCTTCATCGTCCCCGGCCTGATCGCCTACCAGCTGGTCCGCCAGCCCCGGGCGGCCACCCTGATGGCGACCACGACCGTCACCCTCGCCACCTACGTGGTGCTCACCGCCGGCGTGCTGCTCGGCGCCCTGCCCGGCACCTGATCCCCCGGAGCCCGAACCGCCATGCCCGTCACCCGGAAATCCCTGCTCAGCGGTGGCCTCGCCGCCACCCTGCTGGTCACCGGCGGCTACCTGACCGTCCAGCTGCGCGAGCGCGAGCGGCAGCCCGCCCCGGTCGGGGCCACCGCGCCGCTGCTCACCGCTCCCGCCACGCCCGCCGCCGGAACCGCGGGCACCGCCGCCGCGCCGGCCGGCCCGCGCTGGGAACGGCTCACCGGCCCCGACCGCACGGTGGTGCGCGACACCCGCGGCGGCGTGCTCGCCACCCTCACCGACGGGGCCCGCACCGCCGTGCTGACCGGCCCCAGCCGCACCTTCACCGAACCGGGGACCACCAGCGCGGTGCTGACCGGCGACAGCTGGGTGCGGCTGATGCCGCAGCCCTGGAAGGCCGGGGCGGAGGACGAGGCCTGGTTCCGCACCTGGTTCGGCCGGTACCTCGGCTCCACCGAGGACGACGTGCTCGCCGTCGCCACCCAGTACCTGGCGGGCGCGCCGGAGGCCCGGGACGGCAAGGGCGTCCGCTTCCGGGGCGACGCCTCGTTCGGCCCGCTCAACCCCGACGGCTCGTCCGGCAACGACCTGCGCCTGGAGCAGACCGACTTCCTGGACTACCTCGGCGTCCCGTACACCTTCGCGGACAAGGTCACCAAGCGCCCGGACCGGACCCGCTACGGCGCGTTCGACTGCTCCGGCTTCGTCCGCATGGTGTACGGCTACCGCTCCGGCTACCCGCTGCTGTCCAAGGACGCGCCCGGCCCCGGCCTGCCGCGCACCGCCAACGGCCTGGCCCGGACGGGACCGGGCGTGCCGGTGCTGCCGCTGACCACCGTGCCCGGCTCGGACACCACGGTGCGGCCCGCCTCGACCGATCCGCTGCTCCCCGGCGACCTGGTCTTCTTCGAGATCGACGCCCGCACCGGCGCCCGGCTCGACCACACCGGCATCTACCTGGGCCTGGACACCGACGGCCACCCCCGGTACCTCTCCAGCCGCGAGGAGGCGGACGGCCCGACCTTCGGCGACAAGGGCGGCACCGCGCGGCTGGACGACAACGGGCTGTACGCCAAGGGCCTGCGCAGCGCGAAGCGGCTCTGAACGGCTGCCGACCGGACGGGCGCGCGGCGCCGCAGGTGCGGGTGCGGGCCATCCGGGTAACGATCCGGCACGTCGTACCAGGAACTTCTACGCGCGTAGCCGTTTCCCGACTATCCTCGGACACGTGAACGCATCTCCTCAGTCGGTCGTCCCCGCCGACCCCTACGCCGCCGCCCAGGCCGCCGCCGAGCGCCTGCGCGAGCTGACCGGTGCCGAGCGCCACGACGTCGCCCTGGTGATGGGCTCCGGCTGGGTGCCGGCCGCCGACGCCCTGGGCGAGACCGTGGCGGAGTTCCCGGTCACCGACCTGCCGGGCTTCCCCGCCCCCGCCGTGGCCGGGCACGCCGGCACGATCCGCTCGGTGAAGATCGGCGAGAAGCGCGCGCTGATCTTCCTCGGCCGCAACCACTACTACGAGGGCCACGGTGTCGCCACCGTCGTCCACGGCGTGCGCACCGCCGCCGCGGCCGGCTGCGGGATCATCGTGCTGACCAACGGCTGCGGCGGTCTGCGCCCCAGCTGGGTGCCCGGCCAGCCGGTCCTGATCAGCGACCACATCAACCTGACCGCCGACTCCCCGATCGTCGGCGCGAACTTCGTCGACCTCACCGACCTCTACTCCAAGCGGCTGCGCGAGCTGTGCCGCGAGGTCGACCCGACCCTGGACGAGGCCGTCTACGTCCAGTTCCGCGGCCCGCACTACGAGACCCCGGCCGAGGTCAACATGGCCCGGGTGATCGGCGGCGAGCTGGTCGGCATGTCCACCACCCTGGAGGCCATCGCGGCCCGCGAGGCCGGCGCCGAGGTGCTGGGCATCTCCCTGGTCACCAACCTGGCCGCCGGCATGACCGGCGAGCCGCTCAACCACGCCGAGGTGCTGGAGGCCGGCAAGGCCTCCGCCGAGCGCATGGGCGCGCTGCTGGCCAAGGTCCTGGAGCGGATCTGACGCCGGAGCGGGCGCGGACGGCATGAGCGACGGGGCCCGGGGCGGGTGTGACCACCGGATCACACCCGCCCCGGGCCCCGTCCGCGTCCGCGTCCGCCGGTCCGACACGCCCCATCCGGCCGGGCGCCGCGCCGCCACCGCGCCGTACGGTTCGCCCCGTCCCGGCCTCGCGCCCCGCCCGTCCCCTTCCGCCCGTCCCACCGCACCCGCCCGTCCCACCGGGCCCGGGCCGGGGCACCCTCCCCGGCCGACCACCGACGCACTTCCCGATGGAGCCGCAGCCATGACGCAGGCAACCACCACCGACCTCCTCGCCCGGGCCCGCACCTGGCTCGCCGAGGACCCGGACCCGCAGACCCGTGAGGAGCTCGCCGCGCTGCTCGCCGACGCCGAGACCCCCGAGGCGGAGGCGACCGCCAAGATCGCCTGGGCCCAGCTGGCCGAGCGCTTCGCCGGCCGCCTGCAGTTCGGCACCGCCGGCCTGCGCGGCGAACTCGGCGCCGGGCCGATGCGGATGAACCGCGCCGTGGTGATCCGGGCCGCCGCCGGCCTGGTCTCCTACGTCAAGCAGCAGGGCCTCGGCGACCTCGTCGTCATCGGCTACGACGCCCGCCACAAGTCCTACGACTTCGCCCGCGACACCGCCGCCGTGGTGGTCGGCGCCGGGCTGCGCGCCGCGCTGTTCCCGCGCCCGCTGCCCACCCCGGTGCTCGCCTTCGCCGTCCGCCACCTCGGCGCGGCCGCCGGCGTGACCGTCACCGCCAGCCACAACCCGCCGCAGGACAACGGCTACAAGGTCTACCTGGGCGACGGCTCGCAGATCGTGCCGCCGGCCGACGCGGGCATCGCCGCCGAGATCGACGCGATCGGCTCGCTCACCGAGGTCCCGCTCGCCGGGAGCGGCTGGGAGACGGTGGACGAGTCGGTGGTCGAGGCCTACCTGGACCGCGCCGTCTCCATCCTCGACCCGCACAGCGCCCGCGACCTCGACGTCGTCTACACCCCGATGCACGGCGTCGGCCGCGACACCTTCCTCGCCGCCCTGAACCGGGCCGGTTTCCCCGCCCCCACCGTGGTCGCCGAGCAGGCCGAGCCGGACCCGGACTTCCCGACCGTCGCCTTCCCCAACCCGGAGGAGCCGGGGGCGATGGACCTCGCCTTCCGCACCGCCGCCTCGACCGGGCCGGACATCGTCATCGCCAACGACCCGGACGCCGACCGCTGCGCGGTGGCCGTCCCCGCCAACGGCAACGCCGCCGGCGGCGGGCAGGGCGCCAACGGCTGGCGGATGCTGCGCGGCGACGAGGTCGGCGCGCTGCTCGGCGCCGCGCTGGTCGCCAAGAAGGCCGAAGGCACCTTCGCCACCACCATCGTCTCCTCCACCCTGCTCGGCCGGATCGCCGAGGCCGCCGGGCTCGGCTACGCGGAGACCCTCACCGGCTTCAAGTGGATCTCCCGCGCCGAGGGCCTGCGCTACGGCTACGAGGAGGCGCTCGGCTACTGCGTCGACCCGCAGGGCGTGCGCGACAAGGACGGCATCACCGCCGCCCTGCTGGTCGCCGAGCTCGCCGCCACCCTCAAGCGCTCCGGGCGCACCCTGTCCGACCTGCTGGACGACCTGGCGCTGGAGCACGGCCTGCACGCCACCGACCAGCTCTCCGTCCGGGTCGAGGACCTCTCGCTGATCGCGGACGCCATGCGCACCCTGCGCGAGCAGCCGCCCACCGTGCTGGCCGGCCTCGCGGTGACCCGCGCCGACGACCTCACCGCCGGCTCCGCCGACCTGCCGCCCACCGACGGCCTGCGCTACCGCCTGGCCGGCGAGGCCGTCCGTTCGGCCCGCATCGTGGTCCGCCCCTCGGGCACCGAGCCCAAGCTCAAGTGCTACCTGGAGGTCGTCCTCCCGGTCGCCTCCGCCGCCGACCTGGCCACCGCCCGCACCCGGGCCGCCGAGATCCTCACCACGATCAAGCGCGACCTGGCCGAAGCCGCCGGCATCACCGCCTGACGCCGCCCCGGCACACGGAAGGGCCCGCCGTTCCCGGCGGGCCCTTCCGCGCGTTCCGTCGTGTCCGGACGGCTCAGACCGCGATCACGGTGATCAGGGCGATCAGCCCGGCCAGGGTCGGGGCGATGATCCACCAGCACCAGCGGACCTCGATCGGCCCGGCGGCCTCGGGGCGGGAGGCGTTGCGCTCGGCCATCTCCTGCAGGATGCCGACCACCTGGTCCGACCAGGCCCGGGTGGGGTCCGACGAGCCCTGCACGCCGGGGCCGGCCGGGGCGTTGCCCTGGCCGAAGACCATGCCCAGCCGGGAGGTGTGCTGCGGCCGGCCGCCGCGGTCCCGGACGCGGGCCGCGCGCTTGCGCTGGCGCAGCGACACCGGCACCGCCCACACCTGGTACTTCTTGCCGTCGGCGAGCAGCTCCACCGAGTACCCGGCGCGCAGCGCGTCGACGGCGGCCCAGGGCGCGGTGATGGTGCGCAGCGGGTTGCGGACCACCAGGCGGCGCTCGTTGGCGCGGACGGCGGGACGCAGGGTGTAGGCGACCACCGGGAGAGCGAAGACCGGGACGGCGGCCAGCGACACCCACGGCGTCTTGCCGGTGCCGTTCAGCGCCGCGTCCCCGATCAGCCAGGCGGCGACGGCCAGCAACAGCACCCCGGAGATGACGCCGGGAACGGAGCGGTACACGCGGTCGGCGTACACGGGCTCCCCATCGGAGCCGGCCGGGGCCCGGTCGGGCCGGCCGTCGGAATCGGTCATGCCCACGATTCTGCCCCATCCCCCCCGCTCTCCACAGGGGCGGCGATCACACCCCCAGGTCTCGGTCCGGCATCGATGCGTGCGGGCCCTAGCGGTTGACTACGCGCGTAGATATGCTGGTGTGGTGACTATGTCCACTCTTGCAGCCAACGCCCCAGGCATCGCGGGCAGCGGTCTCGAGGACGTCGCGGCGTCCGAGGCCTCGCTCCGCCGCTTCCTGCACGGCCTGCCCGGTGTCGACCAGGTCGGCCTGGAGGCGCGTGCCGCCACCCTCGGTACCCGCTCGATCAAGACCACGGCCAAGGCGTACGCCATCGACCTGGCCATCTCGATGATCGACCTGACCACGCTCGAGGGCGCGGACACGGTCGGCAAGGTGCGCGCGCTGTGCACCAAGGGCCGCAACCCCGACCCGACCGACCCGACCGCCCCCCGCGTCGCGGCGATCTGTGTCTACCCGGACATGGTCGCCACCGCGAAGGCGGCGCTGCGGGGCACCGCCATCCAGGTCGCCTCGGTCGCCACCGCCTTCCCGGCCGGCCGCGCCGCGCTGCCGGTCAAGCTGGCCGACACCGCTGACGCGGTCGCCGCCGGCGCCGACGAGATCGACATGGTCATCGACCGGGGGGCCTTCCTCTCCGGCCGCTACCTGGACGTCTTCCAGGAGATCGTCGCCGTCAAGGAGGCCTGCCGCCGGGCCGACGGCAGCTACGCCCACCTCAAGGTGATCTTCGAGACCGGCGAGCTGCAGACGTACGACAACGTGCGCCGGGTCTCCTGGCTGGCGATGCTGGCCGGCGCCGACTTCATCAAGACCTCCACCGGCAAGGTCGCCGTCAACGCGACCCCGCCGGTCACCCTGCTGATGCTGGAGGCGGTCCGCGACTTCCGCGCGGCCACCGGCGTCCAGGTCGGCGTGAAGCCCGCCGGCGGCATCCGCACCACCAAGGACGCCATGAAGTACCTGGTGATGGTCAACGAGACCCTCGGCGACGACTGGCTGACCCCGCACTGGTTCCGCTTCGGCGCCTCCAGCCTGCTCAACGACCTGCTGATGCAGCGCCAGAAGCTGACCACCGGACGGTACTCCGGCCCCGACTACGTGACGGTGGACTGATCACCATGGCCAAGAAGAAGAACACCGAGGAGCCCGTGGCCCAGAAGCCGGCGGGCGGCCTCTTCACGTACGCCCCGGCGCCCGAGTCGCCCGCCGCGGCCGGCGACATCGCCAGCTCCTACGGCCACTTCATCGGCGGCGAGTTCGTCGACTCCTCGGGCAGCGAGGCGCTGAAGACGGTCAACCCGGCCACCGAGCAGGTGCTCGCCGAGTTCGCCCGGGGCACCGAGGAGGACGTCGACCGCGCGGTCGCCGCCGCCCGCCGGGCCTTCGCCGACTGGTCCGCGCTGCCCGGCAGCGAGCGCGCCAAGTACCTGTTCCGGATCGCCCGGATCATCCAGGAGCGCAGCCGCGAGCTGGCCGTGCTGGAGTCGATCGACAACGGCAAGCCGATCCGCGAGACCCGCGACGTCGACCTGCCGCTGGTCGCCGCGCACTTCTTCTACTACGCGGGCTGGGCCGACAAGCTGGACTACGCCGGCTTCGGCCCGAACCCGAAGCCGCTGGGCGTGGCCGGCCAGGTCATCCCGTGGAACTTCCCGCTGCTGATGCTGGCGTGGAAGATCGCCCCGGCGCTGGCCACCGGCAACACGGTCGTGCTCAAGCCGGCCGAGACCACCCCGCTGACCGCGCTGCGCTTCGCCGAGATCTGCCGCCAGGCCGGTCTGCCGAAGGGCGTCGTCAACATCGTCACCGGCGACGGCCGCACCGGCGCCGCGCTCACCGCGCACCCGGACGTCAACAAGGTCGCCTTCACCGGCTCCACCCCGGTCGGCCGGGCGATCGCCAAGCAGGTGGCCGGCACCCGCAAGAAGCTGTCGCTGGAGCTGGGCGGCAAGGCCGCGAACATCGTCTTCGACGACGCGCCGATCGACCAGGCCGTCGAGGGCATCGTCAACGGCATCTTCTTCAACCAGGGCCACGTCTGCTGCGCGGGTTCGCGCCTGCTGGTCCAGGAGTCGGTCCAGGACGAGCTGCTGGCGGCGCTGAAGCGCCGGATGGGCACCCTGCGGGTCGGCGACCCGCTGGACAAGAACACCGACATCGGCGCGATCAACTCCGCCGAGCAGCTGGCCCGGATCACCGCGCTGACCGACGCCGGCGAGGCCGAGGGCGCCGAGCGCTGGTCGCCCGCCTGCGAGCTGCCGGGCACCGGCTTCTGGTTCCGGCCGACCGTCTTCACCGGCGTCAGCCAGGCCCACCGGATCGCCCAGGAGGAGATCTTCGGCCCGGTGCTGTCGGTGCTGACCTTCCGCACCCCCGCCGAGGCGGTCGAGAAGGCCAACAACACCCCCTACGGCCTCTCCGCCGGCATCTGGACGGAGAAGGGCTCGCGCATCCTCTGGACGGCCAACCGGCTCAAGGCGGGCGTGGTCTGGGCCAACACCTTCAACAAGTTCGACCCGACCTCGCCGTTCGGCGGCTACAAGGAGTCGGGCTACGGCCGCGAGGGTGGCCGGCACGGTCTGGAGCCCTACCTGAATGTCGAGGCCCGAGATGTCTGATGTCGTGAGCCGTCTTGATGTCCTCAAGACCTACAAGCTGTACGTCGGCGGGAAGTTCCCGCGCTCCGAGAGCGGGCGGGTGTACGAGGTGACGGACGCGAAGGGCGAGTGGCTGGCCAACGTCCCGCTCGGGACCCGCAAGGACGCCCGCGACGCGGTCGTGGCCGCCCGCGCGGCGGTCAAGGGCTGGGCCGGCACCACCGCGTACAACCGCGGCCAGGTGCTGTACCGGGTCGCCGAGATGCTGCAGGGCCGGCGCGAGCAGTTCGCCGCCGAGGTGGCGCTCTCCGAGGGCATCGGCCCGAAGAAGGCCGCCGCCCTGGTGGACGCGGCGATCGACCGCTGGGTCTGGTACGCGGGCTGGACGGACAAGGTGGCCCAGATCGCGGGCGGCGCCAACCCGGTCGCCGGCCCCTACTTCAACCTCTCCACCCCGGAGCCGACCGGCGTGGTCGGCGTCGTCGCCCCGCAGGCCGGGTACGGGCACTCGCTGCTCGGCCTGGTGTCGGTGATCGCCCCGGTCATCGCCACCGGCAACACCGTGGTGGTGGCGGCCGCGGCCGACGCGCCGCTGCCCGCGCTGTCGCTGGGCGAGGTGCTGGCCACCTCCGACGTCCCGGGCGGCGTGGTCAACGTGCTGTCCGGCCGGACCGCCGACATCGCGCCCACCCTGGCCTCGCACCAGGACGTCAACGCCCTGGACCTCACCGGCGCGATCGCCGCCGACGGTCCCGGCGCGGCGGGCGCGCTGGAGGCGCTCGCCGCGGATACCCTGAAGAGGGTGATCCGCCCGGAGCTGGACCCGTTCGCCCAGGACTGGACCAATGCTCCCGGAACGGACCGGCTACTCTCGTTCCTGGAGACCAAGACGGTCTGGCACCCGATGGGTATCTGACCACCAGGTCCCCGCAGCGGCTACACTCCGTAACCGCGAGTTGGTGACACAACTCCACAGACTGGCCGTCCCCCGTGCCCTCTCCCCCCCAGGGCCCGGACGGTCACAGGACGGACCCGCGCCTCTCCCCCCCTGGCGCGGGTCCGTCGACTTTTCCCCGTTCCGGCCGGTTTCGGCATCGGGCCCGGATACGTCAGACTGGTGTCCCGTGAGTGACTCCCCGCTGAACCCTGTGCCGATAGCCCGCGCCCGGGTGGTCCTGCTCGCCGGGCCCTCCGGATCGGGGAAGTCCTCGCTCGCCGAGCGCAGCGGCCTGCCGGTGCTCCAGCTCGACGACTTCTACAAGGACGGCGACGACCCGACCCTGCCGCTGCTGCCCGACGGCTCGGTGGACTGGGACTCCCCGCTGTCCTGGCACCGCGAGCAGGCCGTCGCGGCCATCCGCGCCCTGTGCACCACCGGCCGGGCCGAGGTGCCGGTGTACTCGATCCCGGACAACGGCCGGGTCACCACCCGGGTGCTGGAGCTCGGCGGGGCCGGCGCGTTCGTCGCCGAGGGCATCTTCGCCGCCGAGATCACCGCCGACTGCGCCGCCGGGGAACTGCTCGGCGACGCCCTGTGCCTGCGCAACGGCGCGCTCACCACCGCCTGGTGGCGGCTGCGCCGGGACGTGCGCGAGGGGCGCAAGTCGCTGCCGGTGCTGCTGCGCCGCGGCTGGCGGCTGATGCGGGCCGAGCGCGGCATCGTCGGGCGGCAGGTCGCGCTGGGCGCGCACCCGTGCGCCGGGCCCGAGGCCGGGCGGCGGATCCGGGCGGTGGCCGCCGCCGGGGAGCTGTCCGCCGTCTGAGCGGCGCGCGGCGGGCCCTGCGCGAGGCCGCCGGACAACCACGACGGCGCCCGAGAACACGGAACGGCGGGCCCGGTGCGTCTCCCCCGCACCGGGCCCGCCGCCTTCCCCGGACGTCCGCGGCCCCCTCCGGTGCCGCCGCTCCCCCGAGCCGGCGCCACCCGTACCGCGTCCGTCCTGCTACCCGTCCCCCGACGGGAGCCCCGTCCGGACCCACCCCCACGGGGGACCGGAACGTCTCGATCGCGCTACGCGACCAGCTCGCCGAACGCCCGCAGCGTGTCGCCCGAGGTGTTCAGCTGCTCGTCGTCGCGCAGCCGGCGCAGCGCGCGCCAGATGCTGCTCTTGACCGTGCCGACGCTGATGCCGAGCACGTCGGCGATCTCCGGGTCGGTCTTGCCCTCGTAGTAGCGCAGCACCAGCATGGTGCGCTGGTTCTCCGGCAGCTTGGCCAGCGCCTGCCAGAGCACGGCGCGCAGCTCGGTGCCGCCCATCGCGTCGGTGTCGCCGACCGTCTCCGGCAGCTCCTCGGTCGGGTACTCGTTGACCTTGCGGCGCCGCCAGGCGGAGATGTGCAGGTTGGTCATGGTGCGGCGGAGGTAGCCCCCGACCGCGGCCTTGTCGGTGATCCGGCCCCAGGCGCGGTAGGTGCTGAAGAGCGCGCTCTGCAGCAGGTCCTCGGCCTCGTAGCGGTCACCGGTGAGGTGGTAGGCGGTGGCGTACAGGGAGGCGCGGCGCTCGCGCACGTACGCGGTGAACTCGGTGACGTGGTCCTCGGTGACGGCGGGGCGCTCCCCCTGCGCCCCGTCCCGCTGCACCTCGGTGGCGGGCGCCGCCACGGGGCTCAGCCGCAGCAGCGTCGCACCGGCGGCCTCGCGGCCGGCCGACTCCCCCGAGTCGGCCTTCCGCAGGCCGGTCCCCCCGATGCCCCGGTTCCCCCCCGGGGCGTCCTTGCCCTCGACGCGGACGGGGAGGATCCCCCGCAGCGTCAAGGTGCCGGCGGAGTCGGCCGCGTTCCCCCGGCGGCCGATCCCGTACAGCTCCCCCGTCCTGCCGCCGCCGCTCACCCGGCGGCCGGCAGTGTTTCCACCGGTGCTGTGCGCGCACCCCCGCGCGATCACGGCACCGGAGGTCTCCTCGGTCCCGCCCTCCAGGCGGGTCCGGAGGGCGGTGGCCGATGAACGCGCGGTGCGGACAGCCGGGTTGGTCCGGGTCTGAAGCATGGCGTTCATCGTGCGCCCCCTTGGTCGGTTCGAGCGGTTCCTTGTCGCCGCCTCGGCGGGCCGATCGGCCCGCTGTCCTGCGGCGACATGGAAGATCCTGCCCGCCGGTTGTGATGGCGCTGTCCGTCGACTGTCACAGGGCTGTCACAGGGCCGGGCCTTTCGTCCCGTGCGCCCTCCCGCCGTTGACGGACGCCGGTGGCGGGAGTTCCGGTTCCCGCGCGGACGGCGTCCGGGCCCCCGCGCGGCCCCGGGCGGGCGGTGGGGGGTGATTCGCCGCTCCGGGTGAGCCAGAATG
Organism: Kitasatospora sp. NPDC001527; assembly: GCF_040298605.1. Lineage (NCBI taxonomy): Bacteria > Bacillati > Actinomycetota > Actinomycetes > Kitasatosporales > Streptomycetaceae > Kitasatospora > Kitasatospora sp. NPDC001527. Next base: position 23,143 of record NZ_JBEPAM010000019.1, read on the forward strand.
AGGCCGTGCCTTTCCTCCTTCTGATCGAGGACGACGACGCCATCCGCACCGGCCTCGAACTCGCCCTCACCCGCCAGGGTCACCGTGTGGCCACCGCCGCCTCCGGTGAGGACGGTCTGAGGCTCTTCAAGGAGCAGCGGCCGGACCTCATCGTGCTGGACGTGATGCTGCCCGGCATCGACGGCTTCGAGGTGTGCCGCCGGATCCGGCGCACCGACCAGCTGCCGATCATCCTGCTGACCGCCCGCTCCGACGACATCGACGTGGTGGTGGGCCTGGAGTCCGGCGCGGACGACTACGTGGTCAAGCCGGTGCAGCCGCGGGTGCTGGACGCCCGGATCCGGGCCGTGCTGCGGCGCGGCGAGCGGGAGAGCTCGGACTCCTCGGTCTACGGCAGCGTGGTGATCGACCGGGCGGCGATGACGGTCACCAAGGACGGCGCGGACCTCCAGCTCACCCCCACCGAGCTGCGGCTGCTGCTGGAGCTCAGCCGGCGCCCCGGCCAGGCGCTGTCGCGCCAGCAGCTGCTGCGGCTGGTCTGGGAGCACGACTACCTGGGCGACTCCCGGCTGGTGGACGCCTGCGTCCAGCGGCTGCGGGCCAAGGTCGAGGACGTGCCCTCGGCCCCGACGCTGATCCGCACGGTGCGCGGCGTCGGCTACCGGCTGGACCCCCCGGCGTGACCGCCACCCTCCGTCCGGCGCCGGCGATATCCCGCCGCGCGCGCTGACCTTCCGCAACGACAGGCTCCTGTGACTGACCATCAGACGACGGCCCGGTTCTCCTCCGGCCCGTGGCGGCGGCTGCGCTCGCTGCGCGTGCGGCTGATCGCGGTGTTCGCCGCGGTCGCCCTGCTCACCGCCGTCTCGGCCTCCGGCATCGCGTACTGGCTCAACCGCGACGCGGTGCTCAAGCGCGCGCAGGACACCGCGCTCAACGACTTCCGGGTCTCGCTCAGCCGCAACGTGTCGAGCCTGCCGCTGAGCGCGACCTGCGAGGACCTGAACGCGCTGGCGAGCACCGTCGCCAGCTCCGGGCTCAGCTACGACGTGGTGGTGACGGACCCGGCGCTGCCGGACTGCATCGCCTCCTCCAGCCCCACGCAGTACACGCTCGCCAACGTGCCGACGCCGCTGCAGACCCAGGTGGGCAAGCCGCGCGAGATCACCGAGTCCAACCCGTACACCTACCACCTGTACTGGCAGCGGCAGAACCTCGACGGCCGGCCGTTCGTGATCGGCGGCACCAAGGTGGTGCCGACCGGGCCGACCGCGTACATGTTCAAGTCGCTGGAGAACGAGCGGGCCGACCTCAACACGCTCGGCTGGTCGCTGGCGATCGCCACGCTGCTGGCGCTGATCGGCTCGGCGCTGCTCGCGCAGGCGGCCTCGGCGACGGTCCTGCGGCCGGTGCGGCGGCTCGGCGACGCGGCCCGCCGGCTCGGCGAGGGCCATCTGGACACCCGGCTCGAGGTCGAGGGCTCGGACGAACTCGCCGACCTGGCGCGGACCTTCAACCGGACCGCGGAGTCACTGCACGAGCAGGTCGAGGAGCTGAGCGCGCGCGAGGCGCAGAGCCGGCGGTTCGTCGCCGACATGTCGCACGAGCTGCGCACCCCGCTGACCGCGATGACCGCCGTCACGGACATCCTGGAGGACGAGGCGGAGTCGCTGGACCCGATGATCGAGCCGGCGGTGCGGCTGGTGGTCAGCGAGACCCGCCGGCTGTCCGACCTGGTGGAGAACCTCATGGAGGTGACCCGCTTCGACGCCGGCACGGCCAAGCTGGTCGCCGACGAGGTGGACATCGCGGACCTGATCATGTCCTGCATCGACGGCCGGGCCTGGTACGACGCGGTGGAGGTGGACGCGCCGCGCGGGGTGCGGGCGGTGGTCGACCCGCGCCGGCTGGACGTCGTCTTCGCCAACCTCATCGGCAACGCGCTCAAGCACGGCGGCTCGCCGGTGCGGGTGCGGGTGCGCGAGGACGGGGACAGCGTGGTCGTCGAGGTGTCGGACAGCGGTCCGGGCATCCCGGAGGACGTGCTGCCGCACGTCTTCGACCGCTTCTACAAGGCCGACAAGGGGCGGGCGCGCTCGGAGGGCAGCGGCCTCGGCCTGTCCATCGCGATGGCCAACGCGCAGATCCACGGCGGGACCATCACCGCCGCGAACGGCGAGAGCGGCGCGGTGTTCACGCTGACCCTGCCGCGGACGCCGCCGCCCGCGCCGCCGGCCGACACCGCCTCCCAGGAGAGTGCCCAGTGAACCGTCTCCGCCGACGGCAGCCGTTCGCCGCCGCCGCACTGCTGGGGCTGGCCGCGCTGGCCGCCGGCTGCGGCATCCGCCCGACCGCCGTCCCGGTGGACGCGGGCGCGCCGGCCAGCCGGACCGCCTGTCCTACGGTGGCGCGGATACCCACGGCACCGAGCGCGCCGTCCCCGGCCGCCGGGACCGCCGGGACCGGCGGAGGCGCGGGCGCGGCCGCCCAGCCCTCGGCGCAGGCCGCTCCGGCGCGGGCCGGCGCGGCGTCCGCGGCGCCGTCGTCGCGGCCCTCGCTCTCGCCGTCGCCGTCGCCCGTCGTGGTGTCGCCGACGGCCCCGGCGGACAACGTGTTCGGCGCGCTGCCCTCGCCCACCGCCCCCACCACGCCGCCCTGCCGCTGAGCCGGGGAGCCGCCGGGCCGGGGCCGCCGGGTTCACCGGGCGGCTCCCCCGCGGTCCCTGCCGGACCCCCGGCGCGCGACGGGAAGTTCACACCGGGCAGGGAACCGTCACGCCGCCGGTGCACGTCCTACCCCCCGTGCAGCGAGATGGCACCAGGCCACGCGAGGAGCGTGCCGGCGTGCGGACCGAGACCGGACGGGCGACGGCCGTCCAGCGTTCCCAGCGTCCACTGCGGGTGGTGGGTCTGATCGGCCTCACCGTCCACCTGCTGCTGGTGGGCTGGATGGTGCTGAGACCACTGCCGGTGGCCTGGGTCTACGACGCCAACCTGACACCACTGGCCTCGCTCCGCTCCTCGACCGCGGGCCAACTGCTCGGCGAACTGCTGCTGCTCTCCCCGCTCGGCCTCCTCCTCCCGCTCGCCGGCGGCCGCCTGACCACCCGCTGGCTGCCGTCCTTCCTGCGCACCGCCGGCGCCTCGGCGCTGCTGGCCACCGCGCTGGAGTTCCTCTCCTCCTGGACCCCGGGCCATGTGCTCAACGTGGACCACATCCTGCTCGCCGTCGTCGGCGTCGCGGCCACCCACCTCGCCCTGGTCCCGGCCGGCCGGTCCTTCCTGCTGCGCCGCGCCACGGCCCCCAAGGCCCCGGCGAAGGCCCCGGCGTCTGTGACGGCCCAGGCGGCCCAGGCACCGGCGGCACCGAAGCCCTCGGCCCCCGCCGTCGAGCCCTTCCTCAGCCTCGGCTCGCCGGGCACGTCAGGCAGGGGTTGAGCGCGCACGGCCCCGGGTCCAGCGACTCACCCCGTTCCGGCCCGCGTCGGTCGCACTCCACGCACCACAGCTCCACGGCGGCACCGGCCTCGCGCAACCGGTCGGCCGCCCGCCTGGCCGGCTCCAGCTGGTGCCGGAAGACGGTCATCGGCACGTGCGCCAGTACCCGTCCGCTGCGCCAGAGGCTCAGTGCGGTGAGCCTGGTGAGGGCACGGACCACCTCGATCCGGCGCTCCCCGACAGAGGTGACGACGACGTCGGCCTCGGTGTCCTCCACGGCCCCTCAGCCCGCGCGGCGCACCCGGCCGCCCACCTCGACCAGGCCGTCGGCCGTGAGGCCCGTGACGAGCTGCGAGCCGCGCCCCTGGGTGATCGTCAGAGGGCGGCCCAGTTCGGCGGTCAGCAGGATGGCAGCGGCTCCGGTGGCCTCGTCCTCGTCGATGCCGTCGTCCCGGCCGGGGAAGGCCCGGGCGCGGACGGTGCCCGCCGGCTCGTCCTGCCAGGCCCAGGCGTAGATCCACTCACCCGGCGGCGGCACCGCCAGGCCGTCCACCTCGGCGGGCGTCGCGTGCCGGCGCAGGGTGCGCGGCGGGGCCCAGGCGGCGGGCGCCGCGATCCGGGTGAACTCCCCGTCGCGGCGGACGCCGACCACGCCGGCCGGGGTGACCAGTCGGTCCACGCCGAGCAGCCAGGCGGCGCCGACGCACGGGTGGCCGGCGAAGGGCAGGCGCAGGCCGGGGGTGTAGATGTCGATGGCACCGAGCTCCGGGTCGTCGACGAACACCGTCTCGCTGAAGCCGAGTTCCCGGGCGATCGCCTGCCGGCCGGCCTCGCCGGGGACGGCGGCACCGTCCCGGACGACGCCCAGCGCGTTGCCGTGCGCGCCGTCCGGGCCGCAGAACACGCGCAACACCTCGTGGCCGGTCATCCCTCGCTCGCCCCCTTCGGCCGCGGCGCCGGACCGCGGGCGGGCCGCGGAGCGGGGTTCGCCCCCGGGCGGGCCACCGGGCCCGGGCCGGCACCCGGGACCGGGCCTCCGGCCGGGCGGGGCGGTACGGCCGGGGCCGGGCGGGCCTTCTGCCGGCGGTGGGCCACCACCAGCGTGCCGATGCCCATCGCGATCGAGGTGGCGCCGGTGATCGCCATCGGGGCGTTGCTGGAGGAGCCGCCGGTGGAGGCGAGGTCGACGGACGGCGCCGGGGCCGCCACGGTCACGGTGACGGCCGGCACCGGGGCGACGGGCCCGCCCTCCGGCGTCTGCGTGGTCTGCGCCGCGGGGACGGCTCCCGCCGTGCCGCTCGGCTCCGGCGCGGTCGGGACGATCGCCGCGAGGCCGACCGCCGGGCCGCCGCTGCCGGTCGCGCTCGGCGCGGTGGCCGACGGCTCGGCGGGAGGAGTCGTGGCGCCGCCGTCCGCGGCCGACGTGCTCGGTGCGGCGCTCGGCGTGACCTGCGCGGCGGCGGCCACGGTCACGTCGACCGCCGAGCTGGTGGCCGGCACCGCCGCGCCGCCCCCGCCGAGGGGCAGGCTGCTCCCGGCGAACTGCACCGACACGACGCCCGCCGGGACGTCCTGGCCGAACGCCAGCCGCACGTTGAGCGTGCGGGACTCGCCGTCGCGCAGCCGGACCGGGGAGGCCTCCTGGTCCGGGGTGCGCAGCACGAGGGTGAGCGCGCCGGGCGCGGTCCGGCCGGCGTCGGGCACGGCCGCCGACCACTGGCCGTCGGGGGCCTGGAAGTCCAGCCCGGCCGCCCCGGCCGCGGGCAGCGCCGCACCCCGGAGGGTGAGTTCGGGCAGGAAGGCGACGTCCTTGCCGCTGCGGTTGGTGAGCGTCAGCCGGAACGGCCTGGCCTCGCCGCCGGCGGTGAAGGAGCCGGGCACCGCGTCCAGGCCGAGGTAGGGCACGCCGGGCGCGGGGGCGGACGTCGGCGCGACGGTGGGGCCGGCGGCGACGGTGGTGAACTCCTGGTGCGGGCTGAGCGCCTCGGAGGTGCGGCTCTCGGGCGGCAGGGTCGGGTCGGAGACCACCGCGGTGAACCCGCCGGTGGCCCGTCCGGCGGGCGCGTCGGCGGTGACGGCGAGCCGCAGCCGGTAGGTCGCCGAGGCGCCGGCGGGCAGGCTCAGCCGGGTGGCGAAGGTGTCCAGGTTCCAGGTGGCGCCGACGCGGGCGCCCTGGTTGAGCGCGGCGGCCTTCCACGCGCCGCCGCCGGGGGCCTGGTGGTCCAGCCGGAGCTGGGTCTCGCGGACGCCGGAGTCGACGTTGGCCACGGTGAAGCCGGTGGTGACGTCGACCGCGTGGTCGGCGGAGTTGCGCAGGGTGGCGGTGAACTCGGCGGCGGGCCCGCCGGCCGTGAGGGTGCCGGGGAAGCCGGCGAGGCTGACCGTCACCGGGCCGCGCGGGGCCTGCGGGCCGCCGCCCGGCCCCGGGGTGCCCTGGTCCACGGCCGGCCGCACCGTCCCGGTGGTCCCCCCGGAGCGCGGCAGCGCGGAAGCGCCGGGGGCGGCCGCGGTCAGGGCCACGCCCGAGACCAGGGTCGCGGCAGCGGCGAGGGCCAGGGATCTGCGGTGCTGAGTACGCAAGGGAGACCTCACGGAATAAAGGCGGGCGAACCCGACGAACCCGGCAGCAGGCGGCTCGCCGAGGTGGGGGGCCGCTCCGGGACTCTCACCCGGGTCGCTGCTTCGCCCCCCAACCACCAGCGACGGCGGCATCATATCCGAACGCGCGGACGCTTCCTGAGGAGTTTTCAAGGGGTGGGAGGGAGGTTCGCCGGGCGGATTCGGCGATGACACCGTGACGAAATCGTGCGGACGGATGTCGGCGGGCTCCAGTACTGTGCGCTCTCGTCCCCACCGGCCGCCCCGTGCGTGCCCGCTCATTCACCAGAACCACAGGGAAAACTCGTGAACCTCGACTTCGACGCCGAGCCGCTCTTCTCCTGGTACGTCGTGCTGCTCGCGATCAGCGGCCTCGCGCTGCTGGTCCTCGGCGCCGTCAACCTCGGCGGGCTGAAGATCGGCTGGCGCATCCTCAACGTGCTCGTCGGCCTGGGCTTCACCGGCTACGCGTACTACCTCGCGTTCGTCTTCGAGGGCGGCACGTACACGCTGTTCTTCAAGGCGTTCATCCTGCCGGTGGCGCTGATAGCCAACGCGGTGAAGGCGCTGGTCACGCGCTCCCAGGAACCGGCCGCGCCGGTCGCGCCGCCGGTGCCGGCCGGCTCGCCGTACCAGCCGCAGCCGGCCGCCCCGTACGGGCAGGGTGCCCCGGTGCCGCAGGCCTCGCCGTACCAGCCGCAGGGGTACCAGGCTCCGCAGGGGCAGGCGTACCCGCAGGCGCAGCCGTCGCCGTACCAGCCGCAGGCGTACCCGCAGGCGTACCAGGCTCCGCAGGCGCCGCAGGGCCCGCAGCAGGGCTGAGCACCCGTCCGCCCGTCCGCCTCCGGGCGGCGCCCCGGGGAACGGGAGCGCCGCCCGGAGGCGTACCGGCGTCCGGCGCCCTCACCTCACGGCGTCAGCCGGTGCACGTCGCGCGGGAAGAGCGCCGTGCGCCGGACGTTCTCCTCCCCCGTCAGCCGCGCCGTCCAGCGCTCCAGGCCGAGCGCGAACCCGCCGTGCGGCGGCATGCCGTGGACGAAGGCCCGCAGGTACCCCTCGTACGGCCCGGCCGGCTCGCCGCGGGCGGCGAGGGCCGCGAGGTAGTCCTCGTGGCGGTGCAGCCGCTGGCCGCCGGTGACCAGCTCCAGCCCGCGGAAGAGCAGGTCGAAGCTGTTCGAGTACTCCGGCCGGCCCGGCTCGGGGTGGGTGTAGAACGGCCGCTTGCGCATCGGGTACCCGGTCACGAACAGGAACGGGCTGCCGTGCTCGCGCTGCGCCCAGGCGCCGAGCCACCGCTCGTGCGCCGGCGCGAGGTCCGGCTCGTCGGCGCCCAGCATCCGCATCGCCTCCGCGAAGTGCAGCTGCGGGATCTCCCCGGGGACGGCGGGCGGCTCGACGCCCAGGGTCGCGAGGGCGTCCCCGGCCCGCTCGGCGACCGCCGCCACCATCCCGGCGAGGGCGGCCCGCACCACGGCCATGACGTCCCGGTGGTCGGTGACGAAGCCGAGTTCGGCGTCCAGGCTGGTGTACTGGGCCAGGTGGCGGGCGGTGTCGTGCGGCTCGGCCCGGAACACCGGCCCGGTCTCGTAGACCCGCTCGAAGACGCCGACCATCGCCTGCTTGAAGAACTGCGGCGACTGCGCCAGGTACGCCTCGCGCCCGAACCAGTCCAGCGCGAAGACGTTCGCTCCGGACTCGGTCGCCGAGGAGACGACCTTCGGCGTGTGGATCTCGGTGAAGCCGAGGCCGTCGAGCGCCGCCCGGAAGCCGTGCACGGAGGCCGCCGAGACGCGGTGCAGCGCCGCCAGCCGGGGGTGGCGCAGGGTGACGGGCGCGCCGTCCAGGACCACCGGCAGCGCGGCGGGGACGGCCGGGCGGAAGAGGTCGAACGGCGGGGCGGCGGCGGGGCGGGAGAGCACCTCCATCTCCGGCCCGGTCAGCTCCACTCCGCTCGGCGCCTGGGGGTTGGCGGTGACGGTGCCCCGGACGCGCAGCACCGTCTCCTCCGGCAGGTCGGCCGTCCCGGCGGGGGCGACCACCTGGGCGAGGCCCGAGCGGTCGCGCAGGACGAGGAAGGTCACGGACTTCAGCGCGCGGCGGCGGTGCAGCCAGCCGGCGAGTTCGACGCTCGCGCCGACGTGGCCGGGCAGGTCGGCGGCCAGGACGCGGGCGGTGTCGGTGGTACGGGGGTGGATCATCGCGGCCCTCCGGGGGCGTCGTGGTGATCCCTTGGGAGTGCGGGCGAGAAGGGGACTCGCGGTGCCACCGCACTTTCGCCGCCGTCGCCGGAGCGGGCGGCGGCCTCGATCGGGCCCGGTGACGGGGGCCGGCCGGCGGGGCATTTCCTCCCCGCACTCGGGAGTGTCTTCCCTCCCGGACGCGAGGCCGCCTTCACAGCAGCCGGCGGCTCTCTCGGCTCGCGGGGCCCGGAGGTACTCGTCTCCGTCGACGTGTTGGGGCGAGGCTAGGACGCCACCGGCCGCCCCGGCAACGGCTTTTCCTCCCGGTGGCCGCTACGCTGGCGAGCCATGGTGACCCGGACGTCCAGCGCGCCGTACGACCTGGTGATCGTCGGCGGCGGCCCGGCCGGCTGCGCGGCGGCGGTGATGGCCGCGAGCGTCGGCCTGCGCTCGGCGCTCGTCGAACGGCGCGAACTGGGCGCCACCCTGCGGCGCGTCCCGGCGGTCGGCAACGTGCTCGGCTTCGCCACCGGCACGGCCTTCGCCGACGCCGTCGCGGCGGACGTCCGGCGGGTCGCCGACTCCTGCGACGTCCTGCTCGGCACCCCGGCGACGGAACTGCGCGCCGACGACGAGGGCGTCACCGTCCTCCTCGCCTCCGGGACCGCCGTCCGCGGCCGCTACGCGATCGCCGCCACCGGCGTACGGGCCGCCCTCCCGCACGAGGCCGGCTGGCTCACCTCCGCCGTCGACGCCCCGCCGCCCCTCTGGGAGGCGAACGCCGCCCGCCTGGCCGGCCGCCGCACCCTCGTCCTCGGCGCCGACCGCCCGCTCGGCACCCTGCTGCGCGCCCACCCCGGGGCCCCGCTCGACCTGGTCGTCCCCCACCCGTCCGCGGACGCCTACAAGGCCGACGAGGTCCGCACCGACCCGCGCGTCACCCTCGTCCGGCTCGACGCCCTCGCCCTCCACCGCTCCCCCGAAGGCCAGGTCACCGCGGGCGAGTTGGGCACCTTCGCCCCGGACGCCGTCTTCGTCAACCTCGGCGTCCGACCGGCCGCCCTCCCCGGCACCCTGACCACCACCCCCGACGGCTACTGCCCGCCCGACCGCCAGCACCCCCGCCTCCTCACCGCCGGCGACCTCCGCTCCCCCCGCGCCCAGCGCATCATGACCGCCACCGGCTCCGGCGCCGAAGCCGCCCTCCACGCCTACTACGCCCTCCGCCTGCGCGGTTGACGGCGGCTAGGGAAGTTCGGCCCAGGTCTGCATCGTCGCCTCCAGCGTCCAGATCCGAACCTCTGCCTGGACCCGCGAGGCGTACAAGTCCCGCTCGGCGACGATGCTCAGGTCACCGGCGCCGAGCTGCTGACGCACGGCGTGCTCGGCCAGGTCCATCGCGGTGGCTCCGCCACGGCAGAGGTCGGCCAGGAAGACGGAATCCCAGACCCGTTGATGCAGCCTCCACGGGGCTTCACCTCTGGCGGTCTTCTCCAGCAGGTTCATGAACACCGTGGCCCGTCCGCGGCGCGCCGAGCCTTCCTTGATCTGGAAGATGTGGTTCCCGGTCTCGATGATCGTCGCGGTCGGAAGGATGAAGTGGACCCCGGCCTTCTCCCGGCTGAGCATCTCCGACACCACCTCGGCACGGTGACCGTTCATGTGGGGCACATCGAGGATCTCCACGAAGACCGAGGTGTCCAGGAAGTCGACGACGGGCAACCGGAGCCCGGACCGGCGCTGTCCGCTCACGGATTCACAGGCTCCTCAGGAAGTCCTCGACGCTGGTCACGCCGCCTCGCGGACGCAGCGCGTCCGCGAGGCGGTTCCTGCTGATCGCATCCCCGAGGTCACCCGCCGCCAGGAGGTCGATGTAACCGGGCAGATCGGTCAGGCGGGCCAGCGTGCTCTCACCCGACTCCGGGTCCCGGCTGCACACGACGACACCCGAGTGGTCCTGTGCGTCGAGCGAGTTCAGAAGCGCCGGACTGTGCGTGGTGAACAACACGTCGATGCTGCGCCGCTCCGACTCCTCCTTCATCAGACGCAGCACGCGGGCCGCCTGCGTCGGATAGAGGCCGTTCTCGATCTCCTCGATCACCAGGTGCCGCTGGGCCGGCAGCGCCGCCTCGTCGCCGTCGGCGACGGGTGCGCTGAGCAGCGCGGTCCCGAAGGCCAGGAACCGCAGCATGCCGTCGCTGAGGAGCCTGGCGGGGACGGCGTGGTCCTTGCCGTGGTAGCCGGACTCGCGGAGCACCAGCTGGACGTCACCGAGCCTCGTGTCGACGCTGGTGATACCGCGTACGGGAAACTCGGGCATCCCCGCGACCAGCTCCGTCAACCGGGCGAAGGCCGACCTGTCGGTCCCGCGCAGGTGCTCCACCACCGCGCTGAGGTTGTCGGCGCTGCGCCTGAGCTCGGTGTCACGGGCGTTGACGTACTGCCGCATGAGGTGCGGGACCGGATCGAGCAGAAAGACCTCGCGCAGGACGGCGAGCACGTCCTGCGCGGCCCGGTGGACGAGCTTGGTCGCCTCGGTGGTCGCGGGAAGCCGAACCGGCACCTGACCGGTGAGGAGTCGATCGGCGGCGAAGGGGACTCCCGGGTCCACTCCCCGCAAGCCGTTGAAGTAGCGGACCTTGAGGTCGGTGCGGCTCGGGTCCGGGGTGTCGCTGGCCAGCAGGGACCGGCCGGCCGCGAGCCGGCGGCCCCCGTAGAGCGCCCCCTCCACCGCCGTCAGGGTCTCCCGCAGAACCCTCACCTCGGGACGGACCGCGATCTCCACATCCAGGTCGAAGACCGCCTGGCCCGACTGCACGCGGCACCCGAGGGCGAAGCTGTCCGCCCCCAGCGGCGCACAGCCCTCGGCCCCGCCACGGATGGGCTCCTCACCACCGCTCCGCAGCCCGTCCAGCGCATCGCGCACCGGCTCGCCCAGGGCAAGGCGGGACAGCACCATCAGGCCGTCCAGGGCGTTGGACTTGCCGCTGCCGTTGCGGCCGATCAGCACCGTCAGGTCCTGAAGCGGCAGGCACTGGCCCGTGAAGCTCTTGAAGGAGGTCAGGCGCACCTCCACCAGACGGGGAGTCTCCACCCAGCACCCTCTCTCGCTCGTCCCGGCCCAGGCTGTGCAGCGACAGCAAGCCTACGCGGGCTCGTCACCGTTCCCGCCGTCCTCCACCGGTGGGGTGGGAAGTCGGCGGATCCGACTTCCCACCCCACTGCCGGGCCCGGCACCCTTCGAGGTCTGTCAGGTGAGAACGGGACCGACCTGGCCCGACTGCTCCGCGACCTCCGGAAGTGATCCGGAGAGAGGGCGTTGGAAGCGTCGGCGTCCGAGTTCGGCTGTTTCCTGCTCGCCATGACGACTGGCAGGCGATGCTGTTCGACACGGCGAAATCGTTCACCTTCGTGCTCGCGGACCAGGTTGTGCCGTGGTCGCCGACCCGATCGATAGCACGCGTGGCTGGACGGGCCCGGGCGCGTGGTCGGTGACGTCAGACGGTGATCGGCACGGTGGCCGGGCACGGACGGTCGTCCGCGCCCGGCCTCTGCGCGTTGTCAGGCGGTCGGGCGGAGGCTGCGGACGGCGAGGAAGAAGGCGGCGGCGGTGAGGGTGGTGGAGAGGAGGAAGAGGAGGGCGATGCCGAGGTGGAGGAGGGCGTGCGGTTCGCGGAGGATCCGGGCGAGGACGAGGTAGCCGGCGGATGCGGTGAGGAGGGCCCCGAGAACGGGGGCGGACCATCGGTGGAACGCGAGCCGTTCGGGGAGGGCGGAGAGGAGGGAGCCGGTGGGTATGGAGACGAAGGTCCCGAAGAGGAGGCCCACCATGGCCCCGAGCGGTACCGAGGTGTAGTGGAAGGCGACGAGCGCGACCAGGGCGCCCCAGAGGGCCCCGCCGATGACGCCGACCTGGGTGGTGCGAACGATGAGCTGGATACGCCAGGCTTTGGCGTTCATCGCTGGAGGTCCTCCGGAGCTGGGCTGATCAGGAGAGATGGTCGAACTCGCCGGCCTTGACGGCCAGCAGGAAGGAACCGAGCTTCGCTACGTCAATGACCAGAACACTCTCCGGGTCATCGGACTCCCGCAGATGACGAAGGCCCGCCGTGCCCGCGGCAAGTTCAACGCAGTTGCCGCCCGCGTTTGAGCCGCTGAACGATGACTTCTGCCAACGCAGTTCTGGCATCAGGCGCCCTTCACGTTTGGAGCAGGTAGAGAAGATGTCGGATGAGCCCCCACGAGTCACGCGACGACGAGAGCGCGAGGGACGACTGGCCGGTGTCGATCGGAGGCAGCGCAAGATCGCTCAACTTGTTGAAGGTCCTGCGGTACGTCTCGATCGACTGCCGGTCGCCAAGATACTCGGTGTGGCTTGGGTGATCCACAACAACGGTGGAGAGAGCCGCTGATCCCGGGTCCAGAAGGAAGAACTGACTGGTGTGCGGCGGCTTCTGCAACGCCGTGAAGGGGAAGACCTGGATGGTCACATTGGGAAGCTCGGAGACCTCAAGCAGGTGCGCCAGCTGAGCCCTCATGACCTCATCGCCGGGGAACCGCAGGCGCAGCGCCGTCTCATGAATCACGAATCTGAACTCCCGCCGCGGGAGATCGGTCAGGATCCGCTGCCGCTTCAGCCGGAACTCGATCTCCGCTTCCGCATTCAGCTTGCGGTCGCGATGAGCGTCTTCGTAGATCGCTTCGGCATATGCGGGCACCTGCAGGAGGCCGGGCACGTAGAACGTCTCGTAGTTGTCGACCAGAGCCGCGCTGTCCTCGGCCTCGGCCAGGTCGAGCGCGAGATCCGGCACGCGATCGGCGAACTCCGACCACCACCCCTTGCCCGTTCGCCGCCCCATGTCCGCGAGTTTGGCCCGATAGACCGGATCCTCACAGCCGTAAGCGTCGAGCCAGATCCCCAGCCGTTCCTGATTGAGGCCCGTTCGGCCCGCCTCCGTATGGCTGACGGCCGGACTCTTCATCCCCACCAGTGCGCCGGCCTCCGGAGCGGACAAGCCCGCCGCCAACCGCAGGCGCTGCAACTCCTCGCCGAAGCGGCGCTGCCGCTGGCTGATCTCTCCCCTGAGCCCCACAGCGTTCCTTCCCTCTCCCCGAGTGTTCCGCATCGGCTCGATCCGACGCCACCGGTCAAGCATCACCCACAAGGGTCAACCTTGTCGCATCAGTTGCAACGTTTTGACTTTGCATCCTACTCTCGGTGTTGCACCGATCACGCGACGGATCGTCAGTCACCTTTGTCTTCTTAGAGACTGATCCTCCGTCGGTGATTCACTCCTCCCCACCTCATGGAGGTCCCCCATGTGTGCCCCCAACCCTCCCGACTGGTTCGTCGTCCGTCACGAGTTGCGCACCCTCCTCACCACGGCCGGCTGGCACCCCGACGCCGTCCACGACGCCGAACTCGCCCTTCACGAGCTGTTCGTGAACGCCTGGACGCACGCGGGCACGCGGGCGCCCCACGTCATCGTCTCCCTCTGCCCCCGTACGCTGCGGGTCTCGGTCTGCGACGACAGCCCGGACCTGCCCGAGCCCCTCATCCCCACCGACCTCTACGCGCTCTCCGGGCGCGGTCTCCACCTCGTGCGCGCCCTCACCCACCGATTCGGCGCCACCCCCACCAAGTCCGGCAAGGTGGTCTGGTTCGAGCTGGAGGCCGCCGCGTGAACGTCCCGCTCGAACCCCACGACAAGATCCTCCGCACCTACACCGAGCCTGAGGTGACCGACCTGATCCGTGAACTCCACGAGCGGGGCAAGCCGTTCGGCATCCAGTGGGGCTCCGCCGCCGTCAACGGCGCCACCATCGACGGCCGCCTCCTCGTCGACTTCGGCGACACCTCCGTCGCCACCCTCCTCAACCTCCTCACCCTCCTCCGCGAAGGGCTCAGGACGCCGTGAACTTCCTCATCGGCACGGCCTTCGCCGTCCTTCTCGCCCTCGCCATCGCTACCGTCATCACCGGCGTCGTCACCGCTCTCAAGGTCCACGGCAACGAGGAAAACGAGCACAACTGCTGAACGTTACGGCGGCTGCCGCCCCAGCCGCCGTCAACTCGAATGGGAGCAGTGTTGCTACTGCTCCGCCGCCCCCACGCGGGGCACCGCGGGGCCCCGGGGCGTGAGGGGGCGGCTCAGGACGAGATTGGTCGTGGTGCTCCCGAACTGGGCCAGCTCGTCGACGATCTCCTCCAGGTGACCCATCGACGTCGTCGCGATCTTCAGCGCATAACAGTCGTCCCCGGTGGTCCGCAGGCACTCCAGGATCTCCGAGCGCTCCTCCAGCAGCCGCCGCAGCGGCTCGTGCCGCGCCGCCGGTCCCGGGTACTTCAACCGTACGACCGCCGTCACCGGGTACCCCGTGCGCTCCAGGTCCACCTCGGCCCGGTAGCCGGTGATCACCCCCGCCGTCTCCAGCCGCCGCACCCGCTCCGTCGTCGCCGACGCGCTCAGGTTCACCCGCCGCGCCAGCTCGGTGAACGCGATCCGCCCGTCCTCCTGGAGCTCGGCCAGGATCGCCCAGTCCGTCGCGTCAAGAATCTCGGTCATGAGCCCAGATTGCCGGTGATTCCACGGCGGAACAACCCCTCAACCGGGGGATGTCACACCAGTCAATCCAGCCGACACGGTCGCTTGCCCCTCTCCCTGGGGCAAGGCGCAGAGTGTTCCCCGTGCACGAGGACTTGATCACCATCGGCGAGCTCGCCGCCCTCACCAGGCTCAGCCCCAAGGCGCTGCGCCTCTACGGGGAGCGCGGGCTGCTGCCGCCCGCCCACGTCGACCCGCACACCGGGTTCCGCCGCTACGGCCTCGCCCAGGTCGAACGGGCCCGCCGGATCGCGCTGTTGCGCGCCGTCGGCATGCCGCTGGCCCTGATCGCGGCCGCGCTCGACGCGGACGGCGACGAGTCCGCGCGCCTGCTCGACGCCTACTGGCGCGAGCAGGAACGCACGCACACGGCCCGCCGGGAGGCGGCGGGCTACGCCCGAGCAGTGCTCACCGGAAGGAGCCCCACCGTGTACGAGATCGCCGAACGCGACGTGCCCGAGCAGAAGGTGCTGTTCACCCGGCGCCATGTGACCATCGCCGACCTGCCCGCCTTCCTCGGCGAGGCGAGCGAGCAGCTGCTCGCGCACCTGCGGAGCACGGACGCATGCCTGTCCGGCCCCCTCTTCGCGATCTACCACGGCGTGGTGAGCGAGGACTCCGACGGCCCGGTCGAGGTCTGCGCACCGACGGCGAACACCGTCGAACCGGCCGGCCCGATCGGCGTCCGCATCGAGCCGGCGCACCGCGAGGCGTACACCGAGCTGACCAGGGCCCACCCGGGCTTCGCCGCGATGGCGACCGTCCACGACGCCGTCGTCGCCTGGCTCGGCGAGCACGGCTACGCCCGCAGCGCGTCCAATCGCGAGGTGTACTACCCGAACCACCTGACCGCCGCCGACGGCGAGCACATCGCGGACGTCGCCGTCCCGTTCCGCCCCCGCCCGGCCGCGTAGCGGCTACACCCCCGCCTCGTGCAGCCGCCCGAGCAGCGCCATCAGCTGCCGCTGCTCGCCGGGGGTGAGCGGGGCCAGCAGCTCTTCATTGGCCGACTCGGCGAGCTCCGCGCACCGGGCGAGGACGGCGACGCCCTCCGGGGTGACGGTGACGGCGTTCTTCCGCCGGTCGGCCGGATCCGGCGCGCGCAGGACGTAGCCGGCCCGCTGGAGGTGGTTGAGCACGCCGACCATGTCCTTGGGGTCGACGGCGAGCCTCCGCCCCAACTCGGCCTGCGCCACCGGCCCGTACTCGGCCACGGCGGCGAGCACGGCGTGCTGGAGGAGCTTCAGCCCCTGGGCCGCGATCGCGTCGGCGACCAGGCCCCGTCCACGCGCCGCGACGCGCCCGACGAGCCAGCTCGGCAGGGACTGGATGTGCTGGAGCGGCGTGGTCACGGGTCCCAGCCTACTCCGATTTTCATTGGATACTCCAACGATTCCCCCATTATCGTTGGAGTGTCCAATGATTCCATGGCCGGATCGGGGAGGTCCCGTGCTGCGTGTCCGTCATGAGGCCGACGGTGGTCCCGGGCTGTTGCGGGCCGAGCAGGCCGCGGTACCGGAGGCCGGCGCCGGGGACCTGCTCGTCCGGGTGGAGGCCGTCGGCGTCACCCTTCCCACCGTCCGCAGGCTCCGCGACAGCCGAGAGCCCCTCGCCCTCGGCGGCGAGATCGCCGGGCGCGTCGCCGCCACC
Organism: Kitasatospora sp. NPDC001527; assembly: GCF_040298605.1. Lineage (NCBI taxonomy): Bacteria > Bacillati > Actinomycetota > Actinomycetes > Kitasatosporales > Streptomycetaceae > Kitasatospora > Kitasatospora sp. NPDC001527. Next base: position 39,612 of record NZ_JBEPAM010000019.1, read on the forward strand.
GGCCCCGGCGTCACCGGCTTCGCGGCCGGCGACCGCGTCACCGGGCTCTGCTTCGCCGACGCCTACGCCGAGTTCGCCGTCCTGCCCACCGCGATGGCCTCGCACGTCCCGGACGACGCGACCGCCGTCGAGGCCGTCGCCCTGGTCCGCAGCGGCCTCGTCGCCCGCGGCGCCCACGAGGCCGCCCGTCTCGAACCGGGCGAGCGCGTCCTCGTCACCGCCGCCGCGAGCGGGGTCGGCACGCTCGCCCTCCAGTACGCCCGGGCCGGCGGCGCGGGCCGCGTCGTCGCCGCCGTGAGCAGCGCCGCCAAGGCCGGCTTCGTCCGCTCCCTCGGCGCCGACGAGGTGGTGCTCTACGAGGACCTCGCCCGGGGCGGCCCGTACGACGCGATCCTCGACGGCGTCGGCGGCGACCTCCTCCCGGGCGCCGTCCGCGCCCTGGCGACCGGCGGCCGGCTGGTCGCCTACAGCTCCGGCGGCGGCACGGTCGAGGCGTACGAACTCCTGCTGCGCGGCGCCTCGCTGATCGGTTTCCAGATCCGCGCCGTCGCCACCGGCCGGCCCGAGCTCTACGCCCGCTGGCGCGACGACCTCTGGCGGCTGCGCGCCGCCGGTACCCTGCGCCCCGCCGTCCACGGCGAGATCCCCCTCGCCGAGGCCGCCCGCGCCCACGCCCTCGTCGAGCAGCGCCGCAATCTCGGCAAGGTGGTCCTGGTGCCGTGACCCGCGCCACCGGGTCACCGGGTCACCGGCTCAGGCGGAGACGGTCGGGAGCCCGACGGTCAGGGCGGTCAGGACGCTGACCACGTCGTCGAAGCCGTACTTCCCGGCCCGAAGTCCGCCCAGGCTTGTCATCACCCGGACCCGCGAAGTCGACAGCGCTCAGCGGAACGGCCTGACCGCCCGCCGTCACGTACACCGTCGCGTCGGCGCCCGTGACGTCCTTCACGACCGCACCGTTCCGCACGGACCTCACGACCGCCCCCCCGGGGGGGCACATCCACCTCCGGTTCGGCGTGCGGGCCGTGCAGAACGGCTGGCTGCCGCAGCGCGCCTGACAGGGCGCTTCACCCGGGACTGGGCTCGGTCCGGCACCTCGGAGCGGGACGTCCAGCCGTCGACGGCGGACCCGGAGGCGGCCACCGGACCGGCGGCGGCGAGGCGGACGAGACGGGAGGGCTTCGCGGGCACGGCAGTACCCCCGGCGGTGGAAGGGGAGGAGAACCCGCACGACCGGTGGGACGGCCCGTGTTCCGAGCAGCGCCCGGTCGGTGAGCGGTCCGGCCGCTCGCGGGGTCCGAGGCCCGCCGATGTCGCGTCCACCAGCGGCGAGCATCAGTCTTCCCCGAGGAGTCGGCGCACGGAAGGCCGGCCGGCTGGACGGAACCGTCCCTGGCCGGAACCGTCCACCGCGCGGTCCGGCACGGTCCGGCACGGTCCGGCACCTTCGCGGGGCCGCGCCGCCAGCCGGGCGCGCCGGAGTGGGAAGTCGGCCGGGCCGACTTCCCGCTCCACCGCCCCGCCAATCTCCGGGCCGACCCTGAGCGCAACCCCGAGAAGACGTCCTGCCGGACGATGACGCAGGTCAGGGGCGGGATCGGCTTGCGGGGTGAGGCTTTCGGCGGGACGGCGGCGGAGCATGGAAGTACGCCAGCCGGAGGGACCGGCCGACGGCGTCACCACTGCCCCTGGAGTTCACCATGAGCCGCCTCGCCCGCCCCCGCCACAACCGTGTCATCGCCGGCGTCTGCGCCGGGATCGCCGAGCGCTTCGGGCTCACGCCGTGGACCGTGCGGGCCATCTTCCTGGCCTCCTGCCTGCTGCCCGGCCCGCAGTTCCTGATCTACCTGGCGCTCTGGCTGCTGCTCCCCCAGGAGCCGTGACGCCCAAGGACGCCGAAGGGGCCGCCCGCTTCCCCGGGAGGAGAGCGGGCGGCCCCTTCGGGCGTGCTGCGCGGCGGACGGGTCAGCCGGTCAGGCCCGGCAGCGGGAGGGTCTGGGTGAGCCCGCCGAGCGGGGTCTTGTCGAGACCCGGCACCGTCGGCAGGGCGCCCCGGTTGCTGGTGACCCCGGCGATCGGGGCGGCGGCCTCGCCCGCGCTCGGGGCGAGCGTGCCGAGGGTGCTGCTGACCTTGTCGGCGACCGGCAGCTTGCCCGCGGTGTCGGTGAGGGCCTTGGCGGTCGCCGGGTTGGTCAGCAGGTTGGTCGGGAGCCCGAGACCACCGGTGGCGGTGGCGGGGGCGGCGGACGCGCCGCCGGCACCCACCGCGGCGATCGCGATGCCGAGCACGGCGGTGCCGGCGGCCTTGAGAGTGGCCTGCTTCATGTGGTTCGTCCCCTTGGGTCCTCGTCGGTGGCCGACACACGGGGCCGACGCGACGGGGCCCGCCGCCACGGCTGGTCGGCAATGACGGGCACACCGTAGTGAGGGGACCGCACGCGCTTCAATGGCGGTTCACCCGCCCGAGCGAGAAGTCGGATGAACGCCAACTCCCGTGGCGGAGAGCGGCGTTCATCCGGTCATCCCGGAGGGGCTCAGCTGCCGGCGCTGAACAGCCACTCCGCCTTGAGCTCGGCGTAGCCCGGCTTGATCACGTCGTTGATCATCGCGAGCCGCTCGTCGAACGGCAGGAAGGCCGACTTCATCGCGTTCACGGTGAACCACTCCAGGTCCCCCAGCGTGTAGCCGAAGGCCTCGACCAGGTGCGCGAACTCGCGGCTCATGCTGGTGCCGCTCATCAGCCGGTTGTCGGTGTTCACGGTGACCCGGAACTTCAGCCGGCTGAGCAGCCCGATCGGGTGCTCGGCGTACGACGTGGCCGCGCCGGTCTGCAGGTTGGAGGTGGGGCACATCTCCAGCGGGATGCGCTTGTCGCGCACGTACGCGGCGAGGCGGCCCAGCGTGACGGTGCCGTCCCCCTCGACCGTGATGTCGTCGACGATCCGCACGCCGTGGCCGAGGCGGTCGGCGCCGCAGCACTGCAGGGCCTCCCAGATCGACGGCAGGCCGAAGGCCTCGCCCGCGTGGATGGTGAAGTGGTTGTTCTCGCCCTTGAGATAGTCGAAGGCGGCCTGGTGGCGGGTGGGAGGGTAGCCCGCCTCGGCGCCGGCGATGTCGAAGCCGACGACGCCGGCGTCGCGGTGACGGTTGGCCAGTTCGGCGATCTCCGACGAGCGGGCGGCGTGCCGCATCGCGGTGATCAGGGTGCCGATCCGGATCCGGTGGCCGGCGGCGCGGGCGCTGGCCTCGCCGAGCCGGAAGCCCTCCTGGACGGCCTCGACGACCTCGTCCAGGGTCAGGCCGCGCTCCAGGTGCTGCTCGGGGGCGTAGCGGACCTCGGCGTAGACGACGCCGTCCGCGGCGAGGTCCTCCGCGCAGTCGGCGGCGACCTTGATCAGGGCCTCACGGGTCTGCATGACGGCGCAGGTGTGGGCGAAGGTCTCCAGGTAGCGGACCAGCGAGCCGGAGTCGGCCGCCTCGCGGAACCACTCGCCGAGCGCCTTGGGGTCGGTGCTGGGGAGGCCCTCGTAGCCGACGGCGGCCGCCAGCTCGACCACGGTCTCGGGGCGCAGGCCGCCGTCGAGGTGGTCGTGCAGGAGCACCTTCGGCGCGCGGGCGATCTGCTCGGGGGTGGGAATCCGGGGGCCGGTGCCCGCGGTGGTGACGGGGATCTGCTTCTCCATTGCGGGAGTGTAGCTCCTACGCGCGTAGACAGGCCACCGTCCGCTGGGCCGAATCGTCCAATGTCCACCGGGAATTCCACCAAAGGGACGATCCGGGCAACCTACTCGCCAGTCAGCCTCCCGGACGCCGACCGCGCCAGCCGCTCCGGCCGGACACCGCCCCCACCGCCTCAGTCGTGCGCCAGCAGCCGCCCCCGCCGCGACAGCACGAAGTCCCGGAACGCCACCGCCGGCGGGGTCAGCGGCCGCCCCGCCGCCCAGGCCAGCCCGATCGCCCGCCGGGTGCGCGGCGCCGTCACCTCCAGCTCCACCACCCCCGGCCGGGGCACCAGCGCCGGGGGCAGCAGCGCCACCCCCAGCCCCGCCGCCACCAGCCCGCGCAGCGTCTCGGTCTCCTCCCCCTCGAACGCGATCCGCGGCACGAACCCCGCCTCCGCACAGAAGCCGTCCGTGATCGCCCGCATCCCGTAGCCCGGCTCCAGCCCGACGAACGGCTCCTCGGCCACCTCCGCCAGCCGGATCCGGCGCCGCCCGGCCAGCCGGTGGTCCGCCGGGACCACCAGGTGCAGCCGCTGCTCGTCCAGCCGGCGGGCGACCAGCGCCGGATCGTCGTCCGGGACCGGCGCGACCAGGCACAGGTCCAGCTCCCCCGCCCGCAGCCGGTCCAGCATCGCGCCCACGTAGTCCTGCACCAGCTGGAAGCGCACCAACGGGTACGCCGCCCGGAAGTCCCGCAGCAGGGCCGGCACCGCGTCCGTCCCCATGGTGTGCAGGAAACCGAACGCCACCCGCCCGGTCTCCGGGTCGGCCTCCGCCCGGGCCGCCTCGGCGCCGCGCTCGACCTCGGCCAGCGCCCGCTCCACCGAGGCCAGCAGCAGCCGGCCCGCCCGGGTCAGCCGGACCGTGCGGCCCTGCCGGGCGAGCAGGTCGACGCCCAGCTCCGCCTCCAGCCGGGCCACCGCCCGGGACAGCGTCGGCTGCGGCATCGCCAGCAGCGCCGCCGCCTGGGTCACGTGCTCCAGCCGGGCGACCGCCGCGAACTGGGCCAGCAGCGGGGCGAGTTGCACCGCCGGAAGGTCCGGTCCGAGCTCCGCGAGCCGGGCCGGCTCGGTCCCGGCGGCCATGACGTTCTCCATCCCCTGCCCCTTGCTGCGCTCATGCACCGACGCATCGATTGTCGCCGGTTCATGCATTGGACGCATCAGCGCGGCGGTTCTACCGTCGACGTCATGCAGCCCTCCAGTACCGGGGCGTCCGCGACCCTGCCGGACGCCCTCACCCAGCCGATGCCCCGCCGAGACGACCGCCACCGTCCCGGCCAGCGCTCCTTCCGGCGCGCGAACCTCGCGCTCTTCGCGGCCGGCGTCGCGACCTTCGTCCTCCTCTACTCCACCCAGGGCCTGCTGCCGGTCCTCTCCGACGACCTCGGCCTCACCCCCGGTCAGGCCAGCTGGACGGCCTCCGCCGCCACCCTCGGCCTGGCGCTCGCCCTGCTCCCCGCCAGCGCGCTCTCCGACCGGTACGGCCGCACCGCCGTGATGACGGCCTCCACCCTCGCCGCCTCCGCCCTCGCGCTCGCCCTGCCGTTCGCGCCGGACCTCACCACCCTGGTCGTGCTCCGGGTGCTCCAGGGCGCCGCGCTCGCCGGCCTCCCCGCCACCGCGATGGCCTACCTCGCCGAGGAGGTCCACCCCTCCGCGCTGGCCTCCGCGATGGGCCTGTACGTGGCGGGCAACAGCATCGGCGGCATGGGCGGACGGCTGCTCTCCGGCTGGGTCGCGGCCGGCTTCGGCTGGCGCTGGGGGCTCGCCGCCTCCGCCGTCCTCGCCCTGCTGGCCACCCTGGCCTTCCGGCTGCTGATCCCCGCCGCCCGGCACTTCACCCCGGCCCCGGTGGACGCCCGCGCCCTGGCCCGCACCGTCGGCCGGCACCTGCGCAACCCGCTGCTGCTGCGGCTGTACGCACTGGGTCTGCTGTTCATGGCGGTGTTCGGAGCGGTCTACAACACCGTCGGCTACCGGCTGATCGCCGCGCCCTTCCACCTGCCGGAGTCGATCGCCGCCTCGATCTTCGTGGTCTACCTGGTCGGCACCGGCACCTCCGCCGCCGCGGGCCGGCTCTCCGCCCGGCTCGGCCGGCGCGGCGCGCTGTACGCCGCGATCGGCACCACCACCCTGGGGCTGCTGCTCTCGCTCGCCGACTCCCTGGCCCTCGCCCTGCTCGGGCTGGTGCTGATCACCGCCGGCTTCTTCGCCGGCCACGCCACCGCCTCCGCCGCCGTCGGCCGCACCGTCACCGAGGGCCGCGCCCAGGCCTCCGCGCTCTACCTGATCGCCTACTACCTGGGCAACAGCCTCGGCGGCACCACCGGCGCCGACGCCTACCACGCCACCGGCTGGCCCGGCGCCGCCACCATCGGCCTCACCGCCATGGCCCTCGCCGCCGCCGTCACCCTCTACGCCACCCGTCAGGCCCACACCGCCACCCGCCGGGCCGAACGCCTGCCGGGCAGACTTTCCGCCCGGTAGCTCTCCCCCGTGGAAGCTCAGGAGCCGGCATCCGCCGTTCCGGAGGACCAGGAACGGTTCCGGAGTCCGGCCTGGCAGAGCAAGGAGGCCGAGGTCGACCTGGGAGAGATCAAGCACCACGCCGAAGACCGCGGGCCGGGGGATACCTGACGCTCGTTGTCAGGTATCCCCCGTAGCTTTCCTCGCGTCCCACCGGTACCGCGCGAACAGAGGAACGCGCCATGGCCGCCTTCGTCCTCATCCCCGGCGCCCTGCACGGCGGTCGGTGGTACCGGCCGATCACCGAGGGGCTGCGGGCCGCCGGGCACGAGGTGCACCCGGTGACGCCGACCGGGGTGAGCGAGCGCGGGCACGTCGGAGCGGCGGGCGGGATCGACCTCGACACCCACGTGCGGGACGGCGTGGTCGGCGCGGCGGCGGGCGGCGGGGCGGCCACACCTTCCCCACCGGCCACGACCTCGTCCACGAGGTCCCCGAGGAGTTCCTCAAGCTCATCCTCACCGCGGCAGGTGAGGAACGCCCGGCTGTCGGTTGCCGTCGCTACACTCCGGAATATGAGCATCGACCCTGCTGCGTACGCCCGGTTGCGCGAGATCGCGGGTCAGCTGCCGCAGGTGCCCGGGATAGGGAAGATCGAGATCGCCGATGGCGAGATCGTCATGATGATGTCACCGGTGAAGCGCCACGAACTCGCCGTGCTGCGCATCGCCCGACAGCTCAACGCCCAGTTGCCGACCACGCACCCCGACCACATCGCCTACCACGGCGCCGATCTGGAGGACACCGGGCTCGGCCGACTGCGGAACCCGGATCTGATGGTGTTCCCCGAGGCCACCCTGGAGGGTGAACAGTCGGCGGTGCTGCCGCACGAGGTGCTGCTCGTCGTGGAGGTCGTCTCCAAGTCCAACCCCGAGAACGACTACCGCGACAAGGTCCACGACTACGCGGCGATGGGCATTCCGTTCTACCTGATCATCGACCCCCGCACGGGTACCGGCATCGTGCACTCCGAACTCGGCTACACGAACCGTGAGAAGTTCGTCTTCGGCGACGAGATCGCCGTCGGCCCGTGGACCATCGACACCGGCGGTCTGCTCACGTACGCCTGAGGCGGCGTACGCGAGCAGACCTGCGGACCGTCAGGCGATGCGGTCCAGGACGATCGGGGCCGGGGTGAACGGGGTGCCCGCGGGGGCGACCTCGATGCCGCCGGCGAGGGCCTCGATCGCGTAGTCGAAGCGCTCGGGGGTGTCGGTGTGCAGGGTCAGCAGGGGCTGGCCGGCCACCACGGTGTCGCCGGGCTTGGCGTGCATCTCGACGCCGGCGCCGGCCTGCACCGGGTCCTCCTTGCGGGCGCGGCCGGCGCCGAGGCGCCAGGCGCTGACGCCCACCGCGTAGGCGTCGAGGGCGGTGAGGACGCCGGAGGCCGGGGCCGGGATGACGTGCTGCTCGCGGGCGACCGGCAGCGGGGCGTCGACGTCGCCGCCCTGGGCGGCGATCATGCGGCGCCAGTGGTCCATCGCGGAGCCGTCGCGCAGCGCGTCGGCCGGGTCCTTGCCGTGCACGCCCGCGGCGGCCAGCATCTCGCGGGCCAGCGCCAGGGTGAGCTCGACGACGTCGGCGGGGCCGCCGCCGGCCAGCACCTCGATGGACTCGCGGACCTCCAGCGCGTTGCCCGCGGTGAGGCCGAGCGGGGTCGACATGTCGGTGAGCAGGGCGACGGTGTTGACGCCGGCCGCGGTGCCGAGGCCGACCATGGTGCGGGCCAGCTCGCGGGCGTCGTCGATGTTCTTCATGAAGGCGCCGGAGCCGACCTTCACGTCCAGGACGAGCGCGCCGGTGCCCTCGGCGATCTTCTTGGACATGATCGAGGAGGCGATCAGCGGGATCGCCTCGACGGTGCCCGTGACGTCGCGCAGCGCGTACAGCTTCTTGTCGGCCGGGGCGAGGCCGTCGCCGGCCGCGCAGATGACCGCGCCGGTGCCCCGCAGGACGTCCAGCATCTCCTCGTTGGAGAGCAGGGCGCGCCAGCCGGGGATGGACTCCAGCTTGTCCAGGGTGCCACCGGTGTGGCCGAGGCCGCGGCCGGACAGCTGCGGGACGGCGGCGCCGCAGGCGGCGACCAGCGGGGCGAGCGGCAGGGTGATCTTGTCGCCGACGCCGCCGGTGGAGTGCTTGTCGCTGGTGGGCCGCGCCAGCGAGGAGAAGTCCATCCGGACGCCGGAGCGGATCATCGCGTCCGTCCAGCGGCTGATCTCGCGCGGGTTCATGCCGTTCAGCAGGATGGCCATGGCCAGGGCGGACATCTGCTCGTCGGCGACCTCGCCGCGGGTGTAGGCGTCGATGACCCAGTCGATCTGAGCGTCGCTCAGCTCTCCGCGGTCGCGCTTGGTCCTGATGACGGAGATGGCGTCCATGGTTGCTCCATTGCTCCAAGAGGGGTCAAGAAGGGTTCGCAGAAAGGCGAAGAGTGTCGCGAGCGGGGCCTGCCGGGCCCCGCTCGCGACACTCTACGCGCGTAACAAACGGCAGTGCTAGAGCCGCTCCGGCCCGAACGCGTCGGGCAGGACGTCACTCATCGGCCGCACGCCGGACGGCAGCTCGATCAGCAGGTCGGGCCCGCCGTGCTCGTACAGCAGCTGGCGGCAGCGCCCGCACGGCATCAGCAGCGCGCCGGAGCCGTCCACGCAGGTGAACGCGGTCAGCCGGCCGCCGCCACTGGCGTGCAGCGCGGAGACCAGGCCGCACTCGGCGCACAGCGCGAGCCCGTACGAGGCGTTCTCGACGTTGCAGCCGGTGACCACCCGGCCGTCGTCCACCAGCGCGGCGGCGCCGACCGGGAACTTGCTGTACGGCGCGTACGCGTGGCCCATCGCCTCGCGCGCCGCCGTCCGCAGCGCGGCCCAGTCCACCGCCTCGGCGCCCGGCATCACTTGCCCTGCCCCTTGCGGTAGATCTGGCCGTCGGCCTTCGGCGGCCGCAGCCGCTGTGAGGCCAGCGAGAGCACCACCAGGGTGATCACGTACGGCGTGGCGACGATCAGCGGACGCTGCACCTCGTCGGTGGTGAAGTACCAGACGAACAGGCCGGCCGAGACCACCAGGGTGATCACCGTGGCGGTGTACTTGCGGCGGTACAGGTGCCAGGCGGCCAGCAGCACCATCGCGATGGCGACCACCAGGATCAGCACGTGCACCGACTCCGGGTCGCGCAGCTGGAGGCTGTCGGTGAAGCCGAACAGGCCGGCGCCCATGGCGAGGCCGCCCGGCATCCAGTTGCCGAAGATCATCGCCGCGAGGCCGATGAAGCCGCGGCCGTTGGTCTGGCCGTCCTTGTAGAAGTGCGCCGCGACCAGCGAGAGGTACGCGCCGCCGAGGCCCGCGAAGGCACCGGAGGTGATGACCGCGAGGTACTTGTACTTGTAGACGTTGACGCCCAGCGACTCCGCCGCGGTGGGGTTCTCACCGCAGGAGCGCAGCCGCAGGCCGAACACGGTGCGCCAGAGCGCGAAGTAGCTGACCACGATCAGCGCGCCGGCCAGCAGCACGACCACCGAGATGTTGGTGACCAGGCCGCCGACCACGCCGGCCACGTCGGAGACCAGGAACCAGTGGTGCGCCTCGATGTCCTTCAGCCCCGAGGAGAGCCCGGGGATGGTGATGTACGGCAGCGGGTCGGCCGGCGGGGACTGGTTCGCGCCGGCGCCGGCGGAGATGTAGTCCTGGTAGTAGATCCGGTTGACGTACGCGCAGATGCCGGGGATCAGCAGGTTGACGCCGACACCGGACACGATGTGGTCGACGCCGAAGGTCACCGTGATGACCGCGTGCAGCAGGCCGCCCAGGGCGCCGCCGATCATGCCGGCCACCAGGCCGAACCACGGGTTGACCAGGTAGCCGCCCCAGGCACCGCAGAAGGTGCCGGCGACCATCATGCCTTCGAGGCCGATGTTGACCACGCCGGCCCGCTCGGACCAGAGGCCGCCCAGACCCGCCATGCCGATCGGCACGGCGGCGCTGAGCGCGGCGGTGACCTGCCCGGAGGAGGTCAGCGAGTGGTTGTCGGTGATCATGCCGACGGCGGAGAACAGGACCAGGGCGCCCGCGATCAGCAGCAGCACCACGGGCCAGGTCATCTTGCGCTTCTTGGCGGGAGCACCCGGCGCCTTGGCGCGGGCTGCGGTGGCCGTGCTCATGCGGACACCTCCTTCTTCTCGGCGGCCGCGGCGGCCTGGGCGGCGAGCTCGGCGCCGACCTTCTGCTGCTGGCGCTTGAGGCCGTAGCGGCGCACCAGCTCGTAGGCGACGACGACGCAGATGACGATGGTGCCCTGCATGACCGGGACGATCTCGAACGGGAAGCCGCCCTGGAGCGGCAGCTGGGAGCCGGTGGAGTCCAGGAAGGCGAACAGCACGGCCGCGAAGGCCATGCCGATCGGGCTGTTGCGGCCGAGCAGCGCGACCGAGATGCCCAGGAAGCCGAGGCCCGCCTGGAAGCTCTGGCCGAAGTTGTAGGAGTTCTGCAGCAGCTCGGGCAGGCCGATCAGACCGGCCAGCGCGCCGGAGACCACCATGGAGGTGACGACCATGCGCTTGACGTTCACACCGGACGCGGTCGCCGCGCTCTCCGAGCGGCCGGTGGCACGCAGGTCGAAGCCGAAGCGGGTGCGGTTCAGGGTGAACTGGAAGGCCACGCCGACCAGGATCGCGATGAAGAGGAAGCCGTAGAGCGGCCCACCGTCGGTGTCGATCGCGAAGAAGTGGCTGGACTCCGAGACCGGGGCGGTCTGGATCGCGTTGCTGGAACCGCTCTTCTCCGGCGCGAAGATGCCGGGGACGAGCAGCAGGCCGACGATGGCCACCGCGATGGCGTTCAGCATGATGGTCGCGATGACCTCGCTGACGCCGCGGAAGACCTTGAGCAGACCGGCGATGCTCGCGTACAGACCACCGACCAGCATCGCGGTGACCAGCAGCAGCGGGATCTGGATGAACGACGGCAGGTCGACCTGGCTGCCGACGAAGGCCGCGAACAGCGCGGCGACCTTGTACTGGCCCTCGACACCGATGTTGAAGAGGTTCATGCGGAAGCCGAAGGCGGCGGCCGCGGCGGCGAGGTAGTACGTGGTGGACCGGTTGAGGATGGCCACCTGGCCGTCCGACTTGGTGCCGTACGTGATCATCACGTTCCAGGCGTCGAACGGGTTCTTGCCCGAGGTCGCCAGGAGCACCGAACAGATCGCGACGGACAGCACGACGGCGAGCACCGGCGCGGCGAGGGCGAGCAGGATCTTCTCGCCGTCGAACCGCTTGGCCGACGAGGGCTTCGCGGCGGGCTTGGGACTGGTCATGTGGGCTACTCCCCCGCCTGCTGGTCGTCGGCGGTGTCGGTGGGGGTGTCGGACGGCGCGGACCCGGTGCCCTCGGCCGCGAGGGCCTGCGCCTGGGCGACCGCCTCCGGCTCGGACTCGATGTGGCCGCCGGCGGCGCCGGTCATCGCGGTGCCGAGGTCCTCGGCGGTCACGGTCTCCGGGTCGGCGTCGGCGACCAGCCGGCCGCGGTAGATCACCCGGATGGTGTCGGACAGGCCGATCAGCTCGTCCAGGTCGGCGGAGATCAGCAGCACGGCGAGGCCGGCCCGCTGGGCGACCCGGATGTGCTCCCAGATCTGCGCCTGGGCGCCGACGTCCACGCCGCGGGTGGGGTGGGCCGCGATCAGCAGCTTGGGGTCGTGGCTCATCTCGCGGCCGATGATCAGCTTCTGCTGGTTGCCGCCGGAGAGGGAGGCCGCGGTGACCTCGATGCCGGGGGTGCGGACGTCGTACTCCTCGACGATCCGCTGGGTGTCCTTGCGGGCGGCGGCCGGGTCGAGCAGCACGCCCTTGGAGTTGGGGCGCTCGCTGACGTGGCCGAGGATCCGGTTCTCCCAGAGCGGGGCCTCCAGCAGCAGGCCGTGCCGGTGGCGGTCCTCGGGGATGTAGCCGATGCCGGCCTCACGGCGGGCCCGGGTCAGGGTGCCGGAGAGGTCCTTGCCGTCCAGGGTGACGGTGCCGGCGTCCAGCGGGAGCATGCCCATGATGGCCTCGACCAGTTCGGCCTGGCCGTTGCCCTCGACACCGGCGATGCCCAGGATCTCGCCCTTGTGGATGCGCAGCGAGATGTCGTCCAGGACGACGCGCTCGATGCCCTCGGCGTCGGTCTTGGCGATCCGCAGGCCCTCGACGTTCAGCATCTCGGTGCTGGTGACGGTCGACTCGCGGCTCTCCGGGGAGGGCAGTTCGGTGCCGACCATCAGCTCGGCCAGCTGGCGGGCGGTGACGCTCTTGGGGTCGGCGTCGCCGACGGTGGTGCCGCGGCGGATGACGCTGATCGCGTCGGCCACCGAGAGCACCTCGTGCAGCTTGTGCGAGATGAAGATGACGGTGACGCCCTCGGACTTCAGCTCCCGCAGGTTGTCGAACAGGGCGTCGACCTCCTGCGGGACGAGCACCGCGGTGGGCTCGTCGAGGATGAGGATCTTGGCGCCGCGGTAGAGCACCTTGAGGATCTCGACGCGCTGGCGGTCGGCCACGCCGAGGTCCTCGACCAGGGCGTCCGGGCGCACGCCCAGACCGTACTGGTCGGAGATCTCCCTGATCTTCGCCTTGGCCTTGGCACCGATGCCGTACAGGTGCTCACCGCCGAGGACGACGTTCTCCCAGACGGTGAGGTTGTCGGCGAGCATGAAGTGCTGGTGCACCATGCCGATGCCGCGCGCGATGGCGTCACCCGGGGTGTTGAACTCGCACTGCTCGCCGTTGATCGCGATGGTGCCCTCGTCCGGCTTCTGCATGCCGTAGAGGATCTTCATCAGCGTCGACTTGCCGGCGCCGTTCTCGCCCATCAGGGCGTGCACGGTGCCGGTGCGGACGGTGAGGTTGATGTCGTGGTTGGCCACGACGCCGGGGAATCGCTTGGTGATTCCGCGCAGTTCGACGGCCGGTGTCGCCGTCCCCGCGCTGGGGTTACCGCCCGTCATCGGGGCGGGGTCGGATGCGGTGATGGCGGTCTCCTGGTGGTCTGGAGGCGCGTCGTTGCGCTGGAGGGCCAAAAGCGGAAAAGGGAGAGGGGACGGGACGGGGCCCGGGGGTACGCACTGAGCGCACCCTTCCGGGCCCCTCCCTATGCAGCGTCCATCATGGCGCTGCCGGGCAGACGGCAGCGGCAGCGACGTCCGGTCGAGCCCGGGAGCCTTACAGCTTCGACGGGTCGGTCGGGATGGTGGTCTGGCCGCTCTTGATGGCGTTGGCGGCCTCGTCGAGCTTGCCCTTGATGTCGTCGATCTTGCCGCCGGTGGTGGCGAGCGAGACACCGTCGGCCTTGAGGTCGAAGTTCTTCACACCGGTGAAGGGCTGGCCCTTCTTGGCGGACTCGATGTACGCGAAGACGGCGTTGTCGACGTTCTTGACCATCGAGGTCATGATGCTGTTCTTGTACTTCGCCAGGGCGGGCTGCGCGGCCTGGTCGGAGTCGACGCCGATGGCCAGGGCGCCGGCGTTGGCGACGGCCTCGATGGCACCGTTGCCGGAGGAGCCGGCGGCGGTGTAGATGACGTCGGCCTTCTTGTCGAGCTGGCCCTGCGCGGCTTCCTTGCCCTTGTCGGGGGCGGCGAAGCCGGAGAAGTCCGGCGGGGTGGTCAGGTAGGTGACCTCGACCGGGATGTTCGGGTCGACGGACTTGACGCCCGCGCGGTAGCCGGCCTCGAACTTCTTGATCAGCTCGGACTGCACACCGCCGATGAAGCCGACGTGCTTGTTCTTGGACTTGAGGGCGGCGGCCACACCGGCCAGGTACGAGCCCTCCTGCTCCGAGAAGGTCAGCGAGGTGACGTTGGCCGGCTGGGTCTCGGAGGCCGAGTCGATGATCGCGAACTTGGTGTTCGGGTTCTCCTTGGCGACCTTCTCGACGGCGGCCTGGTAGACGAAGCCGACCGCGATGATCGGGTTGTAGCCCGCGGTGACCAGGTTCTTGAGGCGGGTCTCCTTGTCGGCCTCGGCCTCACCGGTCTTGGCGTCGGCCTCGGTGACCGCGACACCCAGCTCGCTCTTGGCCTTGTCCAGGCCGCGGGCCGCGGAGTCGTTGAAGGACTGGTCGCCACGGCCGCCGATGTCGTAGGCCATGCCGACCTTCAGGCCGCCCTCGGACGAACCGGAGGAGGCGTTGGTGTCGTTGCTCTTTGCGCCGCAAGCGGCGAGCGAGGCGATGCCCAGGGAACCCGAGAGCACAACCGCGGCGAGCTTAGTAGAACGGCGCAAGGGAGTTTCTCCTTCTCACACGCACCCGTTTAGCGTGGTCGGACGCCACCGTAACGCGCGTAGAACACGGTTGTGTTACGGGCCGCCGGAGCATTCGGGTTGTTACCAAACCGTGGTCTCACCGTCGCCCCGGCGCCCCTTTGCCCTGCACGGGCGGTGGCGGGAACTGGCGCAGCCCAGTGTACGGAACTCGCGAAAAGGGTTGATAGACGATCAAACCGGACACCCTTGGCGGGCGTCCGGTTCCGATCGGTGCGCCGGTGCGGGAGGCGACGGCGTCAGAGCGTGCCGGGCTCCAGGGCGAGGGCGGTGAACAGCTCCACGCCGATCGCGATCGCGCGCTCGTCCACGTCGAAGCGGCCCTGGTGCAGGTCGCGCACGGTGGTGTCATCGGGGCCCCGCACGCCGAGCCGGGCCAGCGCACCGGGGGCGTGCTCCAGGTACCAGGAGAAGTCCTCGCCGCCGAGCGACTGCTCGGTGTCCTCGACCACCTCGGCGCCGTCCTGCCCGAAGCGCGCGGTCATGGCGGCCTCCAACAGCCCCACCGAGACCGCCTCGTTGACCACCGGCGGCACGCCCCGGTGGTAGTCGAGCGTCCACTTCGCCCGGTAGGTCTCGGCGAGCCGGGCGATCAGCTCGTGCAGCAGGTCCGGCGCCTCCCGCCAGCCGGCCAGCTCCAGGCAGCGGACGGTGCCCTCCAGCTCCGCGTGCTGCGGGATGACGTTCGGCGCGGAGCCGGCGGCGATCCGGCCCCAGACCAGCGAGACGCCCCAGCGCGGGTCCATCCGCCGGGCCAGCGCGGCCGGCAGCTCGGAGGCGGTGCGGGCGACCGCGGTGACCAGGTCGGTGGTCAGGTGCGGGCGCGCGGTGTGGCCGCCGGGGCCGTCCATGTGGAGCACCAGGCGGTCGCAGGCCGAGGTGATCGCCCCGACCCGCAGGCCGATCCGGCCCACCTCCACCTTGGGGTCGCAGTGCACGGCGAAGATCCGGCCGACGCCCTCCATGCCGCCGGCCGCGATCACGTCCAGCGCGCCGCCGGGCATGACCTCCTCGGCGGGCTGGAAGACGATCCGGACCGGGCGGCGCAGCTCACCGCCGCGGGCGGCCTCGGCGAGCACCAGCGCGGTGCCGAGGACCACCGAGGTGTGCACGTCGTGGCCGCAGGCGTGGGCCCTGCCGGGGACGCTCGAACGGTAGGGGACGTCGGTCTTGGCGTCGTCGATGGGCAGGGCGTCGATGTCGGCGCGGAAGGCGAGGAACTCCGCGCCGCGCGGGGCGGACTCGGGAACGATGTCGACGAGCATTCCGGTGCCGCCCGGGAGGATCCGGGGGGCGAGGCCGGCGGCGACCAGACGGTCGCGCAGCAGGCCGGTGGTACGGAATTCCTGGCGGCCCAGCTCCGGGTGCCGGTGCAGGTCCCGCCGGAAGGCGATCAGCTCGGGCTCCAGCTCGCGTACCCGGTCGCGGAGACCGGCGGCGGGGCGGGCAGCGGTGAGGGTGACGGCCGACTGGGCGGACTCACGACGGTTCATCTCAACAAGGGTAGGCCTGTTGGGGGGATTTGGCCCGAGTTCCCGCAAAGAAGTGCCCGGATGGGCGCATACCGGCCGCGATGGTGGGTATGACATCTTGTTTCAGCCGCCTTCCCCGTGGTGCCTGCCCTGTGCAACGACCATCGGCGATCACGGTCACGGCATGCTGGACCGGCCGGTTGACGGCCGTCCGGACGGCTCCGGCCGGGTTCCGGACGCCCGGAACATTGGCTCAAAAGCGTTCGACCGGGACGTGCCGGCCCCACACCTCGCGCAGCGCGTCGCAGACCTCGCCGACGGTGGCCCGCGCGGCCAGCGCCTCGCGCATCGGGTACAGCACGTTGTCCCGGCCCCCGGCGGCCCGGCGCAGCTCCCCCAGTGCCCGGCCCACCGCGGCGCCGTCCCGCTCCGCCCGCAGCCGGGCCAGCCGGCCGGCCTGCCGCGCCTCGATCGCCGGGTCCACCCGCAGCGGCCGGTACGGTTCCTCGGCCGCCAACTCCCCGGGCCCCAGCCGGAACCGGTTGACCCCGACCACCGTGCGCGCGCCGGTCTCGGTCTCCCGCTGGATCCGGTAGGCGCTGCGCTCGATCTCCGCCTTCTGGTGGCCGGCCTCGATCGCGGCCACCGCCCCGCCCAGCTCCTCGACCCGCGCCATCAGGGCGAGCGCGGCGGCCTCCACCTCGTCGGTCAGCGCCTCCACCGCGTAGGAGCCGGCGAACGGGTCCACGGTGGCGGTCACGTCGGTCTCGTGGGCGAGCACCTGCTGGGTGCGCAGGGCGAGCCGGGCGGCCTTCTCGGTGGGCAGCGCCAGCGCCTCGTCGAAGGAGTTGGTGTGCAGCGACTGGGTGCCGCCGAGCACCGCCGCGAGCGCCTGCACGGCGACCCGGACCAGGTTCACCTCGGGCTGCTGGGCGGTGAGCTGGACGCCCGCGGTCTGGGTGTGGAAGCGCAGCCGCTGCGAGCGCGGGTCCCGGGCGCCGAACTCCTCGCGCATCACCCGGGCCCAGATCCGGCGGGCGGCACGGAACTTGGCGACCTCCTCCAGCAGGGTGCTGCGGGCCACGAGGAAGAAGGAGAGCCGGGGCGCGAAGTCGTCCACCGCCAGCCCGGCGGACAGCGCGGCGCGCACGTAGGCGATCCCGTTCGCCAGGGTGAAGGCGATCTCCTGCGCGGGCGTGGCCCCGGCCTCGGCCATGTGGTAGCCGGAGATCGAGATGGTGTTCCAGCGCGGGATCTCGGCCCGGCAGTACCGGAAGAGGTCGGCGACCAGCCGCAGCGAGGGCTGCGGCGGGAAGATGTACGTCCCGCGCGCGATGTACTCCTTCAGCACGTCGTTCTGCACCGTGCCGGTGAGCCGGGCCGGCGGCACGCCCCGGGCCTCGCCGACCAGTTGGTAGAGGAGCAGCAGGACGGCGGCGGGCGCGTTGATGGTCATCGAGGTGGAGACCTCGCCGAGCGGGATGCCCTCGAACAGCTCGGCCATGTCCTCGACGCCGTCGATCGCCACCCCGACCCTGCCGACCTCGCCGGCGGCGAGCGGGGCGTCCGAGTCGTAGCCCATCTGGGTGGGCAGGTCGAAGGCGACCGAGAGGCCGGTGGAGCCGCCGGCGATCAGCTGCCGGTAGCGGGCGTTGGACTCGGCGGCGGTACCGAAGCCGGCGTACTGGCGCATCGTCCACGGCCGGCCGGTGTACATGGTCGGGTGGATCCCCCGGGTGAACGGGTACTCCCCCGGACGGCCCAGCCGCTCGTCGGGGTCCCGGCCGGCCAGGGCCTCGGGGCCGTACACCGGCTCGAACGGGAAGCCGGACTCGGTGCGGCGCGGTCCGGCGGGCGGGTCGGCGGTCACGGGGTCCTCCGCGGGGTTCGGCGGGCGGGTCCACTCCTCTCGCAATGTAACGCCGGGGGCCTTGAGATGATCGGCTGAACCGACCGGGATATCTCAGGAGTGGCAATGACCGAGCAGAAGGTGGCCGTCGTCACCGGTGCCAGCAGCGGGATCGGCGCGGCGACCGCCCGCCGGCTGGCGGACGAGGGCTTCGAGGTGGTGCTGACCGCCCGCCGCACCGAGCGGATCGAGGCGCTGGCCGAGGAGATCGCCGGGCGCGGGGGTGCGGCGCGGGCGGTCACCCTGGACGTCACCGACCGGGCCGCCGTCGACGCCTTCGCCGCCGGGGTCGGCCGGGTGGACGTGCTGGTGAACAACGCCGGCGGGGCGATCGGCGCGGAGAGCGTGGAGAGCGGCGACCCGGCCGACTGGCTGGCCATGTACCAGGTCAACGTGCTCGGCGTGCTGCACGTGACCCAGGCGCTGCTGCCGGCCCTGCGGGCGAGCGGCGACGGCACCGTCCTGGTGCTCTCCTCGACGGCCGCGCTGGCCGCGTACGAGGGCGGCGGCGGCTACGTGGCGGCCAAGCACGCGGCGCACACCATCGCCGCGACGCTCCGGCTGGAGCTGTGCGGGGAGCCGATCCGGGTGATCGAGATCGCCCCGGGCATGGTGAAGTCCGAGGGCTTCGCGGTGACCCGGTTCCGCGGCGACGAGGAGAAGGCCGCCGCGGTGTACGCGGGCGTCGCCGAGCCGCTCACCTCCGAGGACGTCGCCGACACCGTCGCCTGGACGGTCACCCGGCCCTCGCACGTCAACATCGACCTGCTGGTGGTCCGCCCGCGCGCCCAGGCCGCCAACCACAAGGTGCATCGGGAGCTCTGAGCCGCCGGGAGCCGCGGGCGGGCCGTCCGGCCGGGGTCAGTATCCGAACGGTCACCCCGGGATGGTACATACGTGCGATGAAGATTCATCGGGCCACCCGCCCGCGCCTCCTGCTGGCCGCTTTCGCGGCCGGCAGCCTTCTCCTCGCGACCGCCTGCGGCGGAGACAAGAAGCCGGCCCAGGACCAGGCCGCCGCCACACCGTCGGAGACCGCCGCCACCGCCGCCGCGACCCCGACCGCGACGCCGACGCCCACCCCGACGGTGAAGCCCACCGGCGCCGACGACCCGGCGCTCAAGCCGTTCTACGGCCAGCAGATCACCTGGGCCGCCTGCGCGCCGGACGCCAAGGCCGCCGAGCAGAAGATCGACCTCTCCCTGATGAAGTGCGGCAAGCTGCGCGTGCCGCTCGACTACACCAACCCGTCGGCCGAGGCCATCGACCTCGCGCTGATCAAGAACCCGGCCGCCAAGCAGGACCAGAAGCTCGGCTCGCTGATCATCAACCCGGGCGGCCCCGGCGCCTCCGGCGTGGAGACCGTCAAGTACGGCGAGACGCAGTTCGAGGGCACCCTGCACAACCGCTTCGACGTGGTCGGCTTCGACCCGCGCGGCACCGGGGAGAGCTCCCCCGTCCACTGCCTGGACGACAAGCAGCGCGACGCGCTCAACGCCGAGGACAGCCCGCTCGACCCGGCCGAGGCGAAGGCCCAGGGCGAGAAGCACGCCGCCGACTTCATCGCCGCCTGCCAGGCCAAGTCCGGCAAGCTGCTGCCCTTCGTCGGCACCCGCAACACCGCGCGCGACCTGGACGTGCTGCGCGCCGCCGTCGGCGACCAGAAGCTCAACTACCTCGGCATCTCCTACGGCACCTACCTCGGCGCGCTCTACGCCGAGGAGTTCCCGAAGAGCGTCGGCCGGATGATCCTCGACGGCGCCGTCGACCCCGCCGCGCAGGGGCTGGACGAGAGCATCGGCCAGATCATCGGCTTCGAGAAGGCCTTCGAGCGCTTCGCCGTGGACTGCGTCCAGAACCACGCCGACGAGTGCCCGCTCGGCAAGAGCAGCGACAAGGCCGCCAAGAAGGCCGCCGACTTCCTCGACGGGCTGCGCGCGAAGCCCCTGCCCACCAAGGACGGCCGCAAGGTCGGCAGCGACCTCGGCTGGACGGGTGTCTTCGCCCTGCTCTACGGCGATGAGAAGACCATGTGGCCGTACCTGCGGATGTCGCTCACCCTGGCGATGAAGGCGGGCCAGGGCGACGGCCTGCTCGGCTTCGCCGACGTGTACAACGGCCGGGACGACAAGGGCCACTACTCCCCCGAGTCGGACGCCCTGGTCGCGATCCACTGCGCCGACGGCGCCTCTCCCGCGCCGACCGCCGAGCAGGCCCAGCAGGCGGTGCAGAAGCTCCAGCAGGAGGCCCCGCTGCTCACGAAGGGCGTCACCGTCGAGGACTTCAGCGAGGGTTCCTGCACCAACTGGCCGTTCAAGACCCCGGAGAAGCCGCACACCGTCCGGGCCGAGGGCGCGGCGCCGATCCTGGTGGTCGGCAGCACCGGCGACCCGGCCACCCCGTACGCCGCCGCCGAGTCGCTGGCCAAGGGCTTCGCCAACGCCACCCTGCTGACCCGGGTGGGCGAGGGCCACGGCGCCTTCGGCCAGGGCAACGGCTGCATCGACGCGGCCTACGCCGCCTACCTCACCGACGGCACGATGCCGGCCGCCGGGACGAAGTGCGAGTGACGCGGCGCTGACGCGAGGGGCGCCGGAGACGGTGCGTCGTAGCAGATGAGGATGGGGAGGGCGCTGACACCGAGGTGTCAACGTCACAACTTGATAGCTCGTTCGGATGAAATCCGCGTGCGCCCTCCCCAACTGATGAGCGCTCAACTACCGTTGGGCAACAGCCGGACGGGCCGTTGGACGCCGTTCCGCAGCCTCATACTTCACCTGGCTTCACCGCCGCTTCACCCACCACTCCACCCGCCCCCTTCACCGGCACCTTCCCGCCCTCACGAGGAGGACCCGCTGGCCAGCGACATCCCGTCACCGAGGCCCGATCCCCGGGACGAACCGACCCTCCTCGGGTTGCACCGATTCAACGAGGCCGACGCCGGAGCCGCGGAAGAGGCCCTGCTGGCCTGCTGCGGCAGCCACCGCTGGGCCCTGCGGCTCACCGCGCACCGGCCCTACCCCGACATAGAGTCCCTGCTCGCCGCCGCCAGCGAGGCCTCGTACGACCTGCGTCCGGCCGACCTGGCCGAGGCGCTGGCGGACGAGAGCTGGATGCCGCAGCCGCTCCTCGGCATGCGCGCACCCGGCAGCCAGGCGGCGCACACCGCGCTGCGGGCGGCCCACGCCGCCTACGAGGCACGGTTCGGCCATGTCTTCGTGGTCTGCCTGGAAGGCATCGACCCCGAGGAGATGCTCGACGCCGTGCTCGGCTCGATCCGCACCCGCCTCGCCAACGACCCCGACGAGGAGCGCCTGGTCGCCGCCGACGAGCTGCGCCGGATCGCCCTCACCCGTCTGGAGCACCTGGTCGCCACCCATTCGGGGGCCGGGGCCCGCTGAGAACCGGGCGCGCCGGACCCCGGCGCTCAGCCCCGCTGGGCCGCACGCAGCTTGGCCACCTGCCGCCGGACGACCCGCTCGTCCGGCGCAGGGGCCGGCTCGGCGCCGACGCCCACCGTGCTGAACACCACCAGGGCCGGGCCGACCCGCGCCAGGACGGCGCGCTGCGCGAGCACCACCGAGCCCGATTCATTCGTCAGGGTGAAACCCGTCGCCGCGTCGGCTCCCTCGGGCGTGGGCGTGTCGTGCCGGCTCAGCCGGTGCCGGGTGCGGGTCTCGCCCCGGCCCTTCTCCGACGGGGGCGGCGGCGCCGTCGAGACGAACTCGGCGCACGGGCCGAACAGCCCCTCCAGTTCCTCCTGCAGCCGGGCCGCCCGGTCGCCCCGGTAGCCGAGCAGCCCGCCGTAGAGGCTGCCCGCCGGGTCGGCGGCCTGGGCCACGCTCAGATCGGTCTCCGCGTACGGCACCACCGGGACCGGCGCGGCGGAGGCCGCCGAACCCGCCCGGGCGGCGGCGGCCGCCGGGGCCACCGCGTCCAGCAGCGGCTGGCAGGCCGGCTTGTCGGCGGCCTCCCGGCCGCCGTCCGGGCCGGTCTCCCCCGGGCCGGGGACGACCACCGTCACGGTGAAGCCGGGACCGAGGTCGGCCTCGGTGACCGCGGCGGCGCGCAGCTCGGCGGCGGACAGCTCGCGGGGCGGGGCCCCGGAGGACGCCCGGTCGGCCGAGTCCGCGGCGGGGGCGGCACAGCCGGCGGCGAGGAGCAGGGCGACGGCCAGCAGCAGGGGGCGCGGCGGGCACGGAACGGGATGCGGCACGGGGGCCTCGGCGGGGGTGTCGGCGCGGACGGGGGTCGCCCACCGTAGCGCGACTTTGTGCGAGCGAACGGTCACCCAGCGTCGCAATTCGCTCCCCGGTTCCCGTCCAGCTAGGCCAGAAGTGCCTGTTTGATCACACAGCGGGCCCCCGGAGGCGGTTCCCGACAACGCGTCGATAGGATGCTCGCGGCCGGTGGACCGTACCCGGCCGGGCTGACCGACACCGAAGCCGGCCGAGCCCCCAATCGCTTCCGGAGGGTTTTTCCGTGCCGGCTGGAACGCTGTACCGCGGCCGGGAAGGCATGTGGAGCTGGGTGGCTCATCGAGTCACCGGCGTCCTCATCTTCTTCTTCCTGTTCGCCCATGTCCTGGACACCGCGCTGGTGCGGGTGTCTCCCGAGGCGTACGACACCGTCATCCAGACGTACAAGACGCCGCTCGTGAACCTGATGGAGTACGGCCTGGTGGCCGCCATCCTGTTCCACGCCCTCAACGGCCTGCGCGTCGTCGCCGTCGACTTCTGGTCGAAGGGCCCGAAGTACCAGAAGCAGATGCTCTGGTCCGTGGTCGGAGTCTGGGTCGTCCTGATGGCCGGCGCCTTCTACCCGATCCTGCAGCACACGCTGACCTCCTGGTTCGGGAAGTGATCTGAGACATGTCCACGGAAATCTCCGACGCTGTGGTGGTCCCCTCCGCCCAGGCGCACACCGGCAAGGGTCTCGGCACCGGCAACCCGGCCGACGCCTTCGTGATCGAGCCGGCCCGGCAGCGGACCAAGAAGACCCCCCGCCGCACCCGCACCAACTTCGAGATGCTGGCCTGGCTGTTCATGCGCCTGTCCGGCATCGTCCTGGTGGTGCTGATCCTCGGCCACCTGCTGATCATGCTGGTGCTCGACGGCGGCGTCTCCAAGATCGGCTTCGCCTTCGTGGCCGGCCGCTGGGCCTCGCCGTTCTGGCAGGTCTGGGACCTCACCATGCTCTGGCTGGCCATGCTGCACGGCGCCAACGGCATGCGCCAGGTCATCAACGACTACGCCGAGAAGGATTCCACCCGGCTCTGGCTGAAGGGCCTCATGGGTACCGCCACGGTCTTCACCGTGCTGCTCGGCACCCTGGTGATCTTCACCTTCGACCCCAACATCTGAGCCGACAGCATCCCATCCGGACATCGGCAGAGGCCAGAGGCGAGTTAGAACCCCCATGCAGATTCACCAGTACGACACCGTCATCGTCGGCGCCGGCGGCGCCGGCATGCGCGCCGCCATCGAGTCGACGCAGCGCAGCCGCACCGCCGTCCTGACCAAGCTCTACCCGACCCGGTCCCACACCGGCGCGGCCCAGGGCGGCATGTGCGCCGCCCTGGCCAACGTCGAGGAGGACAACTGGGAGTGGCACACCTTCGACACGGTCAAGGGCGGTGACTACCTGGTCGACCAGGACGCCGCCGAGATCATGTGCAAGGAGGCCATCGACGCCGTCCTCGACCTGGAGAAGATGGGCCTGCCCTTCTCCCGCACCGAGCAGGGCCGCATCGACCAGCGCCGCTTCGGCGGCCACTCCCGCAACCACGGCGAGGCCCCGGTCCGCCGTTCCTGCTACGCGGCCGACCGCACCGGCCACATGATCCTGCAGACGCTGTTCCAGAACTGCGTCAAGCACGGCGTCGAGTTCTTCAACGAGTTCTACGTCCTCGACCTGCTGATCAACGAGGGCCGCACGGCCGGCGTCGTCGCCTACGAGCTGGCCACCGGCGAGATCCACGTCTTCCAGGCCAAGGCCGTGGTGTTCGCCTCCGGCGGCACCGGCAAGATGTTCAAGGTCTCCTCGAACGCCCACACCCTCACCGGTGACGGCCAGGCGGTGGCCTTCCGCCGCGGCCTGCCGCTGGAGGACATGGAGTTCTTCCAGTTCCACCCGACGGGCATCTGGCGCATGGGCATCCTGCTCACCGAGGGCGCCCGCGGCGAGGGCGGCATCCTGCGCAACAAGGACGGCGAGCGCTTCATGGAGCGCTACGCCCCCGTCATGAAGGACCTCGCGTCCCGTGACGTCTGCTCCCGCGCGATCTACACCGAGATCCGCGAGGGCCGCGGCTGCGGTCCGGACGGCGACCACGTCTACCTGGACCTGACCCACCTGCCGCCGGAGCAGCTGGACGCCAAGCTCCCGGACATCACCGAGTTCGCCCGCACCTACCTCGGCATCGAGCCCTACACGGACCCGATCCCGATCCAGCCCACCGCGCACTACGCCATGGGCGGCATCCCGACCAACGTCGAGGGTGAGGTGCTGCGCAACAACACCGACGTCGTCCCCGGCCTGTACGCGGCCGGCGAGGTCGCCTGCGTGTCCGTGCACGGCGCCAACCGCCTGGGCACCAACTCGCTGCTGGACATCAACGTCTTCGGCCGCCGCGCCGGCATCGCCGCCGCCGAGTTCGCCGAGAACAACGAGTTCGTGCCGCTGCCGGAGAACCCCGAGCAGCTGGTCCAGGGCCTGGTCGACGGCCTGCGCGAGGCCACCGGCACCGAGTCCGTGGCGCAGATCCGCAAGGAACTGCAGGAGAGCATGGACACCAACGCGATGGTGTACCGCACCGGCGCCACCCTGAAGCAGGCCGTCGAGGACGTCGCCGCGCTGAAGGAGCGCTACAAGAACGTCGCCATCCAGGACAAGGGCTTCCGCTACAACACGGACCTGCTGGAGGCCATCGAGCTGGGCAACCTGCTCGACCTGGCCGAGGTCCTGGCGGTCTCCGCGCTCGCCCGCGAGGAGTCGCGCGGCGGTCACTACCGCGAGGACTTCCCGACCCGTGACGACGTGAAGTTCATGCAGCACACCATGGCGTACCAGGAGGTCGCCGAGGACGGCAGCACCTCCATCCGCCTTGACTACAAGCCGGTCGTGCAGACCCGCTACCAGCCGATGGAGCGTAAGTACTGATGAGCACTCCGACCGTGGAGAAGCACTCGGCCGCTCTGGACGCGGTCGAGGCCGGTGGCACCAAGCTGATCACCGTCACCTTCCGGATCCGCCGGTTCAACCCGGAGGAGCACCCGGAGCCGGTGTGGGTCGACTACCAGCTGGAGATGGACCCGAAGGAGCGCGTCCTGGACGCGCTCAACACCATCAAGTGGGAGCAGGACGGCACCCTCACCTACCGCCGTTCCTGTGCCCACGGCATCTGCGGCTCCGACGCCATGCGGATCAACGGCCGCAACCGGCTGGCGTGCAAGACCCTGATCAAGGACGTCAACCCGGAGAAGCCGATCACGATCGAGGCCATCAAGGGCCTGACAGTCCTCAAGGACCTGGTCGTGGACATGGACCCGTTCTTCCAGGCGTACAAGGACGTCATGCCGTTCCTCATCACCAAGGGGAACGAGCCGACCCGCGAGCGCCTGCAGTCCGCCGAGGACCGCGAGCGGTTCGACGACACCACCAAGTGCATCCTGTGCGCCGCGTGCACGTCGTCCTGCCCGGTGTTCTGGAACGACGGCCAGTACTTCGGCCCGGCCGCGATCGTCAACGCGCACCGCTTCATCTTCGACTCGCGCGACGAGGGTGCGGAGCAGCGTCTGGAGATCCTGAACGACCGTGAGGGCGTCTGGCGCTGCCGGACCACCTTCAACTGCTCGGAGGCCTGCCCGCGTGGCATCGAGGTCACCAAGGCGATCCAGGAAGTGAAGCGGGCGCTGGTCACCCGCCGCTTCTGATCCCGGAGCACCCCGTACGACGAAGGCCCCCGTCCGCCGTGGACGGGGGCCTTCGGGCTGCGCGGGCTCAGCGCAGGACGCCGAGGTCCTTGGGGTCGGCGAGGCCCCGGTAGGTCAGCAGGTGCCGGTCGGCGGTGACGGCCCACAGGTCGGGCACGGCGTCGCCGTCGCCGTCACCGGAGCTGCCGAGCACCGGGTAGGCGTCCACGGTGAAGCCGGTGGCGACCACACCCGCCGAGGGGTCGGCGAGGGCACTGAAGTCGAAGCCGCCGCCGGTCTGCCTGGGGATCGCGTAGGCGTGCAGCGCGCCGGTGGCCCGCTCGCGCGCCCACAGGGCGAGGTTGCCGGCGGCGTCGCGGCCGGGGGCGACCAGGTCGTAGCCGGTCCAGCCACCACCGGTCGTGAGCCGGCGGCTCCTCAGGTCGAAGGAGTACGCGAGGTCGCCGGTGTGCAGCCAGAGGTCACCGCCCTCCAGGGTGAGCAGCGAGGGCTCCGGTCCGTCGCCCAGCGGCCCGAACGCGAGCAGCTGGTCCGCCTTCGACCAGTTGCCCGCGAAGTCCGCCGGACACGGGACGACGGCCCCGGTGGCGTCCTCGCACTCCTCCGGCCGGTTCGCCCCGATGGTGTAGCCCTCGAGCGCCCCGTAGTCGGAGTTCTGGTACATGCTCAGCCAGCCGCTGCCCGGCTCGTGGATGAACAGGTCGTCCATCGGCGCGTGGGCGGAGGAGTCCCAGCCGCGGTGGGCGACCTGCAGCGGCGTCCAGCTGCGCTGCGCGTTCGGGGCGGCCAGTGCCCGGACGGACCAGTTCGGCGTGGTGTCGTTCGCCGAGGCGCTGATGTACTGCAGGTTGCCCTGCGCGTCCGGCAGCAGGATGTCCACGACGCCGTCCCCGTCCACGTCGCCCGGCGAGCTCGGCGGGCTGGGGTTGGACGGGGCGTAGAAGGTGTAGCCGACCTTGTAGCTCTGGTTGCCCGCGTTGTCCACCGCGACGACCCAGAGGGTGTTGGTGCCCCACTGGCGCACCTTGGTGCGGATGGTGGCGGTGCCGTCCGGGCCGGGCTTCACGCTGTCGGCGTCGCAGTCACCGCCCAGCCGGTAGACGTCGAAGGCGTACAGGAAGCAGGCGATGCCCGAGGCCTCGCCGCCGGCCGGGGCCAGGTCGGTGCCGCCGACGACGAAGGTTCCGGTCTGGCCCGCGTACTTGGTCGACGTCTGACCCGAGCCCGAGGGCGGGAAGTCGGTGGAGGAGACGGTGGCCTGGGGGCGGCTCAGGTCCAGCTTGAAGTGGCAGTCCGGGGAGCTCGCGGAGGTCGCGCCGTCCTGGAGGGCGCGGGCGTTCCACGCGTACGCGTGGCCGTCGGCGAGGCCGGGGACGGTGGTCGTCGCGATGCCGCCGTCGGCCTGGCCGGTGCCGTCGAAGGCGGCGGTGCCGGTGGTCAGGTCGCGGACCGCGAAGGAGGCGGAGAGGCCGCCGTAGGTGTCCGAGGCGACGTCCGCCCGGAGGGTCGGGCCGCCGGAGGTCAGGCCGATCCAGCCGGGCGCGGTGGTCTGGTCGCAGGCGTCGCCGGTGGTGCCCGCGGAGAGGTCGCGGGGCTGCGGGGAGGCGGTGGTCCCGGTGACCCGGAGGCCGGTGCCGTCGGCGACGGCGGCCGGTACGGCGAACAGGCCGGCCGTCAGCGCGACGGCGACGGCGCCGCCGATCCGGCGGAGCTGGGCAGGCTTCATGGAGTACCCCCTGTGTCGTCAACGCGATCGCACGAAGATTCGATCGCGGTCGATCGACAGGGATCCTGCCAGGGCGCCCCGTGCCCGGCAACCAGGTAAAACGCGTCAGCCGGCGGCGGTTTCCCGCCGGGCCGCGCGCAGGCCGCGGATGCCGATGCCGCCGATCGCGACGCCGAGGACGAAGGAGGTCACGGCGAGCAGGAGGTGGACCCAGAAGAAGGCGGTCGGCTGCGAGTGGTCGCCGTCGGTGAAGGCCTGGCCCCCGGAGTCCTTCCAGAGGTTCTTGACGAAGGTGGTCCAGATGATCATGGACCAGACGCCGAAGGCGGTCAGGAACCAGGAGGTGCGGCGGCTGAGCTTCATGGGGTGGTCCTCGGTGCGGCGGGGAGGTGAAGGCGGTGTGCCCTCCCAGTATGCGGGGGCGTCCGTTCGGCGTACGGTGGACCCCTCGTGCGGTTCGGCGGGGCACGGGGGCGGACGGCGGGGGCCCGGACTGGGTACCGTCTGGTGGTGCCCACTTGCTCGAAGCTCGCACGCCTGCTCGCCGCGTCCGCCGCGGCGCTCCCGCTCCTGATCGCCTCCCCGGCGGCCGTCGCGGCCCCGTACGAGCCGCCGCCGCCGGCCGCGGTCGGCGGGGAGAGACTGGGCCTCGCGGGGGTCCAGGTGAGCCCGCTGGCGGGCGCCCCCGCGCTGCCGGGGGACCTCACCGGACAGTCCTGGATCGTGGCCGACGCGGCGTCAGGAGAGGTGCTGGCGGCCAGCAACGCGCATCTGCGCCTCGCCCCGGCCTCCACCCTGAAGATCCTGTTCGCCGACACCGTGCTGCCCAAGTTCGACCGCGACACGGTGCACAAGGTGGCGCCCGAGGAGATCCAGGGGATCGGCGCGGGCAGCAGCCTGGTCGGCATCAAGGAGGACCTGGAGTACAAGGTCGAGGACCTCTGGCGCGGGGTCTTCCTGAGCTCGGGGAACGACGCGGTGCACGTCCTCGCGCACATGAACGGCGGCGTGCAGCGAACCGTCGCCGAGATGCAGGCGCGGGCCGAGGCGCTCCAGGCCCGGGACACCCGGGTGGTCTCGCCGGACGGCTACGACTCGGACGGCCAGGTCTCCTCGGCGTACGACCTCACGCTGTTCGCCCGGGCGGGACTGCGCAACCCGGACTTCCGGGTGTACTGCGCGACCCGGGACGCGATGTTCCCCGGCGCGGTGGACAAGAACACCGGGCAGCGCGGCAGCTTCGGGATCGCCAACACCGACCGGCTGCTCGGCAAGTACCCCGGCCTGATCGGGGTGAAGAACGGCTTCACCACCAACGCCGGCTCCACCTTCGTCGGCGCCGCCGAACGCGGCGGGCGCACCCTGCTGGTGACGGTCATGCACCCGTCCAGCTACCAGAAGGTGTACGACGAGACGGCCGCGCTGCTGGACTGGGGGTTCGCGGCGGCCGGCAAGGTCACCCCGGTCGGGAAGCTGGTCGAGGAGGGCGAGGTCGCCGCGCCGGCGCCGACCGGCCAGGCCGGCGGCACGGCCGGGGCGCCCGCCCCGCCGCCGCACCCCACGCCGAGCGCCACCGCCCCGGACGCCCCGGCGTCCGCGCGCGCGGACGGGGGCGGGCAGGACGCCGGGTTCGGACCGGCCGGCTGGGCCGCCGTCGGGCTGGCCCTGGCGGCGGGCGGCGCGGGCGTCGTGCTGCTGCTCAACCGGCGGCGCGCCGCCGGCGGGTGATCCGGCGAGTGCCCGGGGCCCGGTCTCAGCCGTCCTGGGGCCGGGCCCGCGTCGTACCCCGCTCCGGCCCGCCGGGGCCCTCCCCGCCGGCCCGCTCGCAGGCCGCCTCGCCGGCCGCCTCGTCGGCCGCCTCGACCATCGCCCGGGCGCGCTCCCGGGCCCGGTCCCGGGCGGCCGCCGGGTCGGCGGTGGCGGTCCAGGCCACGCAGAACATCAGCAGCCGGCAGACGAAGTTGATCCAGAGCAGCAGCGCCACCGGCACGCCGAAGGCGCCGTACAGGCTCCGCCCCGCGACCGAGCCGAGGTACGAGGAGAGCAGGATCTTCAGCAGCTCGAAGCCGACCGCGCCGATCAGCGCGGCTTTGAGGACGTCCCGCCGGTGCTGGTGGCCGATCCGCGGGAACGGCGCCAGCAGGTAGGCGAAGAGCAGCATGTCCGAGGCCACCGCGATCAGCAGGCCGGCCGCGGTGAGCAGGTAGCCGGCGCTGCCCAGGCCCGCCCAGTCGGCGATCCGGCCCGCCAGCGTGGTGCCGGCGGCCGAGGCGGCGAGCGAGAGCAGCGAGACCGCGCCCAGGCCGCCGAGCACCACGAAGTCCCAGGCCTTGCGCAGCAGCGGGTTGCCCTCCTCGTCGGGCAGCTGCCACAGGTCCCGGATCGAGGTCCGCATGGTGTCCACCCAGCCGAGCCCGGACAGCACCAGCAGCACTCCGCTGACCAGGCCGACCGCGCCCGCGTTGGCCACCAGCGAGGGCAGGTTGAGCGCGTCCGAGATGCCCGGCAGCTGGTCGGAGATGCGGTGCTGGAGGTCCTCCACCCGGCTGTCGCTGAGGGTCGCGACGGCGATCGCCAGCGCGACCGTCAGCAGCGGGAAGAGCGCGAGGAAGCCGAAGAAGGTGACCGCGCCGGCCAGCCGGTTGCCGCGCAGCGCGGTGAAGTGCTCGTAGGCGCGGTACGGGCGGCTGCGCAGCACCCGGGCGACGAGCGGGCCGATCACCGGAAGGCGGGTCAGGAAGTCCACCGTCCGGTTATACCCGCGCGTCGCCCGAACGGCCGTCAGGCTCGGCCGGGAACGGGGCACCCGGCGCGCGGGCCCCCGGCGGCGGAGCGCTCAGCGGCGCACCATCCGCCGGGCCCGGGCCAGCGCCCGGACCGCCTGGTACGCGGTGTACCGGCCGTGGCCGAGCAGCTCGGTGCGCAGCCCGTCCGCCCCGCCGGGCGGACGGTAGCCGGCCGGGCGGAGCCGGGCGCAGTGCTCGGCGGCGCGGCGGAAGAACTCCCGGCGGTCGCCGGGCGGCACCCGGCCCGGCCGGGAGACCACGGTGTTGAGGTGGTGCAGCATCCGGCCGTAGACCACCGGGCGCCAGCGGTCCAGGTCGGGGCGGCCGTCCAGGAACGCGAAGACCAGGTCGTACTGGCCGAAGACGTCGAAGTGCTTGCGCCCGGCCGTGGCCAGGATGTTGCCGCCCTCCTGGCGCTGGCGGTAGTGGACGCCGACCCGGTCGAGCAGGGTGATGCTCCGGGCGGCGAGCAGCGCCGGGTAGGTCCAGGGGGTGTCCTCGTAGTAGCCGGCCGGGAAGGTCAGGCCCTGGGCGGTGACGAAGTCGCGGCGGTAGGCCTTGTTCCAGACCACCTGGAGCAGTTCGAGCAGGTCCGGGCGGTCGGCGAGGTCGAAGACCTCCCGGGAGGGGGCGCCGAAGACCTTGGCCGAGGCGGCCCGGACGATCCGGCCGTCGGCGTAGGTGCGGGCGTAGTCGTAGACCAGGACGTCCGGGTCGCCGCCGGCCGCGAGCCGGTCGTCCACCGCCTTCAGCAGACCGGGGGTCAGGGTGTCGTCGCTGTCCAGGAAGAGCACGTAGTCGCCGGTGGCGACCTCCAGACCGGCGTTGCGGGCCCGGCCGAGGCCGACGTTCTCCGGCAGGTGCAGCACCCGCACCCGGGGATCGCGGGCGGCGGCCTCGTCGAGCAGGGCGCCGCAGCCGTCCGGGGAGCGGTCGTCCACCGCGACGAGCTCGAAGTCCGGGCCGTCCTGGCCGAGCACCGAGGCGAGGCACTCGGGCAGGTACTCCTCGACCCGGTAGACCGGGACGATCACACTGAAGCGGGGCATGGCCCCAGGGTAGTGGGGGTGCCGGACCGCGGCCCCGGGGGGCCTTGGGCCGGACGGTAGGATCGACTGGCACGTACGCACCGATCAAAGTGCGGTCAGACCCCGAACCGGGCTGCCACGCTCCTCCAGAGAAAGGCCTGCGTAGCCGATGGCTCCCCGCCTCTCCATCGTCGTCCCGATCTACAACGTCGAGCGCTACCTCGTGGAGTGCCTCGACTCGATCGCCGCCCAGACCTTCACGGACTTCGAGTGCGTCATGGTCGACGACGGTTCGAAGGACAACAGCGCCGCCCTCGCCGAGGCGTACGCCGCCAAGGACTCCCGGTTCCGGTTGGTCCGCCAGGTCAACAAGGGCCTCGGCGCGGCCCGCAACACCGGCATCCGGCACATCGACCCGGACGCCGAGTTCCTCTGCTTCGTCGACAGCGACGACTCGATGCCGCCCAGCGCGTACGAGCTGATGATCAACACGCTGGACGAGACCGGCTCGGACTTCGCCACCGGCAACGTGCTACGGTTCCGCGCGATCGGCTACTACCAGTCCGGTGGCCACAGCCGTCCGTTCGCCAAGACCGTGCTCAAGACGCACGTCACCGAGATCCCCTCGCTGGTGACCGACCGCACCGCGTGGAACAAGATGTACCGCCGCTCCTTCTTCGACGCGGCCGGCATCCTCTACCCCGAGGGCATCCTGTACGAGGACGCCCCGGTCAGCGTGCCGCACCACTACCTCGCCAAGAGCGTGGACGTGCTCTCCGAGCCGATCTACCACTGGCGCGAGCGCGAGGTCGGCGAGATGTCGATCACCCAGATGCGCACCAACCCCAAGGGCCTGATCGACCGCGTCACCTCGGTCGAGCTGGTCCGCAACTGGCTGAAGAAGCAGACCGAGCCGCGCTTCGCCGAGTACCTGAGGTCCTACGACGAGAACACCCTCGTCGAGGAGATCCCGATGTTCTTCTGGTCCGTCGTGGACGGCGACAAGGAGTACCGGGACGCCTACATCCGCTGCGTCAGCCGGCTGCTGCGCGCGATCGGCCCCGAGCAGGTCAAGAAGCTGCGCGCGCCGCTGCGCCTGAAGTACCACCTGACCCTGCAGGGCCGGATCGACGAGTTCGTCGAGCAGATCAAGTACGAGGGCGAGAGCAACGGCGGCGTCATCGCCAAGGGGCTGCTGCGCCCGTACGCCGACTACCCGTTCCTGCGCGGCGGCCGCAAGAGCGTGCCGCCGGGCCTGCTCAGCCTGCGCAACTCGACCGTCATCCGCAGCCGGCTCTACGAGTCGCGCTGGGAGGGCGGCCGGCTGCGGCTGACCGGCCACGCGTACCCGGAGCAGCTGGGCGCGGCCAACAAGCACGACATGGTCCGCACGCTGGTGCTGCGCGAGGCCAAGGGCCGCCGGGTCATCGCGGTGCCGATGAAGACCGTGTACAGCCCCGAGGCCACCGCCTCCAACCACCACGACCTCTACAACTGCGACTGGGCCGGCTTCACCGTCGCCGTCGACCCCGAGAAGCTCAAGCACCGCGGCCAGTGGAAGGACGGCAACTGGCGCGTCCTGGTCGCCGGCGCCGGCAAGGGCGGCGTCTACAAGGGCCGGATCTGGGCCGGCTGGGCGGACAGCGCGATCTACCTGCCCTCGCACTGGGTCGAGCCGGACGTGCGGATCGTCCCGTTCGTCCGGGACGGCAGCGTCTACCTGCGGGTGGAGAACGTGCGGATCCGGGTGACCGGGCTCGCCGCACAGGGCGACACCGTCGAGGTGTCCGGCGCGGCCCGCTCCGGCGTCCGGCTGGCCGGGGCCCGGCTGCGGCTCACCCACGTCGAGTCCGAGCGCGAGCTGTTCTTCCCGGTGTCCGCGGGCACCCCGGTCGGCAGCCTGCAGTCGTTCCACGCCTCCTTCCCGATCCCCGAGCTGACCGAGGTCCGCGAGAGCTGGGCCGAGCTGGACCCGATCGCCGAGGAGCGCGCCCGCGACCGCTGGGACGCCCATCTGGTGCTGAGCGACGACACCACCGTGCCGCTCGCCTGGGACGACCGGAACGCGCCGGAGCAGCTCAACCTGGTCCTCAACGCGGACGCCGAGCCCGAGCAGCGGCGCGCCCTGTACACCAAGCCCTCCCCCGGCGGGTACCTGCAGTTCCTGGACCAGCTGCTGCAGCCGGTCGTGCACGAGGTCACCGCGCGCGGCGCGGACGGCTTCCTGCTCAGCGGCACCTTCCCGCTGCCCGGCACCCACCGCTGGGAGATGGTGGTCCGCCACCACTGGGGCGAGGAGCAGCACCTCTACCCGGTGGAGATCGCGGACGGCCGGTTCCGTACCGCGCTGCCCGCCGTGCCGACCGCGTCCTTCGCGGGCAACGTGCCGCTGGCGCAGGGCGGTTGGAACATCTCGTTCCGCCCGGTCGGCGCCGTCTTCCACCCGGACATGGCCTCCTACGCGCTGATCTCCCCGGAGTGCTGGAACGCGCTGCCGCTGGAGGTGGAGGCCCGCGGCAAGCGGATCGTGCTGGAGCGCCGCCACCACGACGGCCTGCAGCTGGAGGCGGAGAACATACTGCTTCCGGAGGAGCGCAGCGGCTGGCGCCAGCGCCAGCTGCGGACGGTCGACTACCCGGCCGCCCGCCGGCTGCCGCTGCGCGACACCGTGCTCTACAACGTCGCGCTCGGCGGCCTCTACGCGGACTCGCCGCGGGCGATCCACGAGGAGCTGGTGCGCCGCGGCCTGCCGCTGGAGCACCTGTGGGGCAGCGACGACCTGCAGGCGGACCTGCCGCAGTCGGCGGGCGCCGTCCGGCTCTACAGCCCGGAGTGGTTCGAGGCGCTGGCCACCGCGAAGTACGTCGTCACCAGCGCGCACCTGCCGGACTTCTTCGTCCGCCGGCCCGGCCAGATCGTCCTGCAGACCTGGCACGGCTCGCCGCTGAAGCAGCTGGGCCACGACTTCGAGAAGGTCTGGTTCACCGACGCGCACTACCTGAAGGGCCTGACCAAGGAGGTTCCGAACTGGAGCATCCTGCTGGCCGGCAGCACCTGGGCTGCTCCGGTGCTGCGCCGCGCCTTCGACTTCAAGGGCGAGATCCTGGAGAGCGGCCTGCCGCGCAACGACGTGCTCTTCTCCGCCGACAAGGAGAAGACCGCCGAGCGGGTGCGCGAGCGGCTCGGTCTGCCCGAGGGCAAGAAGGTCGTCCTGTACGCGCCGACCTGGCGCGAGGACCGGCGCCGCCACTACGGCGGCTACCAGCTGAACCTCCAGCTGGACCTGGCCGCGGCCCGGGAGGCGCTCGGCGACGACCAGGTGCTGCTGGTCCGCCGGCACTCCACCGTCCGCGAGCAGATCGCCGAGGCCGGCAACGGCTACGTCTGGGACGTCAGCAGCTACCCGGACATGGCCGAGCTGCTGCTGGTCGCCGACGTGCTGGTGACCGACTACGCGGCGTCGACCTTCGACTTCGCGGCGACCGGCAAGCCGATCCTGTTCTTCACCTACGACCTGGCGCACTACCGCGACAACCTGCGCGGCTTCTCGCTGGACTTCGAGGCGGACGCGCCCGGCCCGCTGCTGGCCACCTCCGGGGAGCTGGTCTCGGCGCTCGGCCGGGTGGACGAGGTCGCCGCCGAGTACGCCGGGAAGTACGCGGCGTTCCGTGCGAAGTACTGCGACCTGGACGACGGCCACGCCGCCGCCCGGGCCGTGGACGCCATGCTGAGCCGCGAGGCCTGACCGGCCCGACGCCGGCCCGGAGGCGCCCGACGCGAACACCGCGCCGGGCGCCTCCGGCGTTTCCGGCCCGAAATTCAGGAATTTCGAACTGGCGTTTCCGAAGGGAACTCCTCAGCTAATTTCCAGGACATTCCCAAATTGACCTCGGATGCTTTTCCCGGTGAGATGGAAATTCTCGCCAGAAAGGTCCGTGGAAATGGCTGTCCTCACCCGGTTCGTCCTCCCGCACGCCGCGCCGCGCTTCGGCGACCCCCGTTTCGGCGCCCCGCTGCCGAGCGAGGAGGAGAACGCCGCCTTCGGACTGCTGCGCGCCCGCTGGACCGGCCGCGGCCTCGAACTCACCGGCTTCGCCCGCCCCGACGACCGGTCCACCGCCCTCCCCGGCTCCGCCTGGACCTGGCTCAGCCTGCGCCGCGACGACCGCGAGGAGCCCGTCCACGTCCCCACCCGGCCCCGCCGGCTCCCCGAGGTCACCGACGACAGCGCCCAGCCCGAGCACAACCACGACTGGGCCGGCTTCACCGCCCTCGTCGAACCGCGCCGGCTGCGCGGCGCCGACGGCTGGCTGCTCGGCGACTGGAACGTCGAAGTCACCCTGTTCACCCTCGCCCGCCCCGCCCGGCTGCGCCGCCAGTACGGCGGCCTCGCCCCGCACTGGTGCGGCTCCGGCGAGTACCCGCCCGCCCGCTGGGTGGACCACGACATCCGCCTCCAGCCGCGCTTCGCCGACGGCCGGCTCGCCCTGCGGCTCGAACGCCCCGACGTCCGCCTCACCCGGGCGGTGCCCGCCCCCGACGGCATCGGCCTGCACCTCACCACCGCCGACCCCGGCCAGGCCCGCACCGTGCTGCGGCTGCGCCACCGGGAGAGCGGCACCGTGCTGACCGAGCCCGCCGTCCGCACCGGACGGACCGTCACCGCCCGACTGCCGTACCCGCTGTTCACCGCCCAGGGGCGCGGCACCGGCGAGCTGGAGCACTGGGACGTGGACCTGGTCGACCCCGACGGCGCCGCCGCCCCGCTCGTCCTGGACGAGCGCGCCGAACCGGTCGCCGGCCAGCACCCGCTGCCCGGCGCCGAGGACCGGGTGCTGCACCTCAAGCACCTCGCCGACGGCCGGCTCCAGCTGTGCGTGCGGCCCGCCGCCGGCTGGGTCGAGCGGATCACCGCCCGGGCCGGCGGCTTCGACCTCACCGGCCACTGCCCCGCGCCCGGCCCGCTCGCCCTGGTGCTGCGGCACAGCGGCAGCGGCACCGAGGTCCGCCACCCGGTCGAGCACGGCCCGGACGGCTGGTTCACCGTCCGGCTGCCCGCCACCCGCACCGGCTCCGACGGCACCGCGCTGCCGTTGCGCAAGGGCCTGTGGGAGGCCGCGCTGCACCCCGCCGACGGGCCGGGCCCGGCCCGCCCGCTGACCGCCGCGCCCGCCGTCCTGGCCGCGCTGCCCGCCGCCACCCCGGTCGGCGGCAAGCGGATCGTGCTGGAGCGCCGCTGGCACGACACCCTGCTGCTGGACTCCACCCCGGTCCTCAGCGCCACCGAGCGCAGCGCCTGGACCCAGGCCCGCCAGCGCACCGCGGGCTACCCCGCCGCCCGCCGCGAGCCGCTGCGCGAGGCCGTGCTGTACGACGTCTTCGGCGGCCGCGGCTACGCCGACTCCCCGCGCGCCGTGCACGCCGAACTCGCCCGGCGCGGCACGCCGTTGGAGCACCTGTGGGTGGTCGACGACGCCCAGGCCGAGCTGCCGCCCGGGGTGCGCGCCGTGCGGGTCTGGAGCCCCGAGTGGTACCGGGCGCTGGCCACCAGCCGCTACCTCGTCGGCAACACCCACTTCCCGGACTTCCTGCAGCGCCGCCCCGGCCAGGTCGTCGTCCAGACCTGGCACGGCGCCCTGCTCAAGCGGATCGCCCACGACGTCGACAACCCCTGGCTCGCCGACCACGGCTACCTCGCCGCCCTCGACCGGGAGACCCCGCACTGGAGCCTGCTGGTCTCCCCCAGCCCCTTCGCCACCCCGATCCTGCGCCGGGCCTTCCGCTACCGGGGCGAGATCCTGGAGTCCGGCTACCCGCGCAACGACGTGCTGGCCCGCCCCGACCCGCGGCGGGCGGCCGCCGTCCGCCGGCGGCTCGGCATCCCCGAGGGCCGGCGGGTGGTGCTCTACGCGCCGACCTGGCGCGAGGACCGGCCGCGCCCGGACGGCGACGGCTTCCGGCTCGACCTGCGGCTCGACCTCGACCGGGCCCGGCGGGCGCTCGGCGGGGACCACGTCCTGCTGCTGCGCCCGCACGCGCACGTCCGCGAGCCGCTGACCGGCACCGGGGACGGCTTCGCCGTCGACTGCGCGGACTACCCGGACGTGCAGGAGCTGCTGCTGGTCGCCGACGTCCTGGTGACCGACTACTCGTCGATCCTGTTCGACTTCGCCATCACCGGCCGCCCGGTGCTGTTCTTCACCTACGACCTGGCGCACTACCGGGACAGCCTGCGCGGCTTCGCCTTCGACTTCGAGGCGCAGGCCCCCGGCCCGCTGCTGGACGACTCGGCGGCGCTGGTCGCGGCGCTGCGCGAGCTCGCCGACACCGGGGGCGCCGTGCCCGCCGGGTACGCCGAGCGATACCGGCACTTCCGGCAGGTGCACTGCGCGCTGGACGACGGCGGCGCCGCCCGCCGGGTGGCCGACCGGATGCTGGAGCTCGGCCGGGCGGACGGGTAGCCCGGGACGGACTGCCCGGACGGCGCGACGGCTCGGACGGCGCGGCGGCTCGGACGGCGCGGCGGCTCAGCCGAACGGGTAGGCCCGCCAGGGGCGCCAGACCTCGTCGGCGTCGAACCGGGAGAGGCCGAACCCGGGCACCGGGAAGGCCGCGTGGAAGGACCGGGCCTGCTCGTGGGCCTGGTCCAGCACGTCGTCCGCGAGCCCGTGCGCCACCGTCACGTGCGGGTGGTACGGGAAGGCCAGCTCCCGGGCCAGCGGACCGGAGCGGATGTCCGCCTCCAGCAGCCGGCACTCCCGTTCGCCCTCCTCGACCCGGACGAACACCACCGGGGAGACCGGGCGGAAGCTGCCGCTGCCGCGCAGCACCATCCGGAACGGCCGGTGCGCGGCGGCCACCGAGGCCAGGTGCTCCTCGATCTTCGGCAGCGCCTCGGCCGGCACCTCGGTGGGCGGCAGCAGCGTGACGTGCGTGGGTATCGACCGGGCCAGCGGGTCGCCGTGCCCGGCCCGCGCGTCCTGGATCGCCGCGCCGTACGGATCCGGGACGCTGACGGACACACCGATGGTGAGGGTCTGCGGGAGACCCTCACCACCGGGCAGACTCGTCAGCGGAGTCACCGCTTGGCGGCCGGGAGGAAGCCGATCCGGTCGTACACCGTGGCCAGCGTCTCGGACGCCACCTCGCGGGCCTTCTCGGCGCCCAGCGCGAGGACGCGGTCCAGCTCGGCCGGGTCGTCCAGGAAGCTCCTGGTGCGCTCCTGGAACGGCGTCACCCACTCGGTGAACAGGTCGGCCAGCTCGGTCTTCAGGGCGCCGTACATCTTGCCCTCGAAGTGCGCGACCAGCTGCTCGATCGACTGCCCGCTGAGCGCGGAGTGGATCCGCAGCAGGTTGGAGACGCCGGCCTTCTGCTCCTCGTCGTAGGAGACCACGGTGCCGGTGTCGGTGACGGCGCTCTTGAACTTCTTGGCGCTGGTCCTGGGCTCGTCCAGCAGGCTGACCAGGCCCTTGGTGGAGGACGCCGACTTGCTCATCTTGACGGCCGGGTCCTGGAGGTCCTGGATCTTGGCCGTCTCCTTGAGGATGTACGGCCTGGGGACCGTGAAGGTCGGGCTGTAGCGGGTGTTGAAGCGCTCCGCGAGGTCGCGGGTGAGCTCCACGTGCTGGCGCTGGTCCTCGCCGACCGGGACGGCGTCCGCCTGGTACAGCAGGATGTCGGCGACCTGGAGGATCGGGTAGGTGAACAGGCCCACCGAGGTGCCGGCGGTGCCCTGCTTGGCCGACTTGTCCTTGAACTGGGTCATCCGGGAGGCCTCGCCGAAGCCGGTGAGGCAGTTCATCACCCAGCCGAGCTGCGCGTGCTCGGGCACGTGGGACTGGACGAACAGGGTGCAGCGCTCGGGCTCCAGGCCCGCGCCGAGCAACTGGGCGGCGGAGATGCGGGTGTTCTGGCGCAGCGTCGCCGGGTCCTGCTCGACGGTGATCGCGTGCAGGTCGACGACCATGTAGAAGGCGTCGTTCTCCTCCTGCAGGTCGACCCACTGGCGCACCGCGCCCAGGTAGTTGCCGAGGTGGAACGAGCCGGAGGTGGGCTGGATGCCGGAGAGCACCCGGGGACGGTCCTTGACCGGACCAGTGACCGCTGCGTTGACCATGCGCGCCATTGTTCCAGTTCCACCGACCGGTCAGGAAACCTCCGGCCCCGGCGGTTGAGCCAGTGTGACGGCACTCACCCCCACCCGGGCGATCCGCCGGCCCTCCAGCTTGGCCACCGTCAGCCGCACCTCCTCGCCGGGGCCGGCCGGGATCCGCACCCGGTCGCCGTCGGCGGGCAGCCGGCCGAGCGCGGCCACCAGGCAGCCGGCCACCGTCTCGTAGGGGCCCTCGGGGAGGGTGACGCCGGTCTCCTCGGCGAAGTCGGCCAGGTTGAGCAGGCCGTCGAGCTCCATGCCGCCGCCGGCCAGCCGCCGGGTGGGGGGCGGCTCGGGCGTGTCGTACTCGTCGCGGATCTCGCCGATCACCTCCTCCACGAGGTCCTCCAGGGTGACGATGCCGGCGGTGCCGCCGTACTCGTCGACGACGATCGCCAGGTGGTGGCCCTCGCGGCGCATCTCGCCCATCGCCTCCAGCACCCGCTTGGAGGCGGGCAGCAGCTTGACCGGGCGGGCCAGGTCGCGGACCTTGGCGGCCCGTTCGCCGCGCGCCCCGTACAGGTCGCGGACGTGCACGAAGCCGGTCACCGCGTCGTAGCTGCCCTCGACCACGGGGTAGCGGGAGTGCGGCGAGGAGTCCGCCTGGGCACGGACCTCGGCGAGCGGGCGCTCGGCGTCCAGGAAGGTCACCTCGGTGCGCGGGACCATCACCTCGCGCAGCCGGCGGTCCCCGGCGGCGAACACGTCGGCGATCAACGCCCGTTCGTCGCTGCCGAGTTCGGTATTGGCGGCGACCAGGCCGCGGAGTTCCTCGGAGCTCATCGCGCCCCGCCCGGCCCTCGGATCGCCGCCGAGCAGCCGGACCATCAGGTCGGTGGAGCGGCCGAGCAGCCAGATCGCCGGGCGCAGCACCACCGACATGACGTCGACCACCGGCGCGGCCAGCACGGCGATGGCGTCGGCCCGCTGGAGGCCGATCCGCTTGGGGGTGAGCTCGCCGAGCACCAGCGAGACGTAGCTGATCACCAGGGTGAGACCGACCAGGGCGGTGGCGTCGGCGACGCCCTCGGAGAGCCCGGCCCGCACGAACAGCGGGGCGACCTTGCCGGCCAGCGTGTCGGCGCCGAAGGCGGCCGAGAGGAAGCCCATGCAGGTGACGCCGACCTGGACGGCCGCCAGGAAGCGGTTGGGGTCGGCCGCGAGGTGCG
Source organism: Kitasatospora sp. NPDC001527 (assembly GCF_040298605.1). NCBI lineage: Bacteria > Bacillati > Actinomycetota > Actinomycetes > Kitasatosporales > Streptomycetaceae > Kitasatospora > Kitasatospora sp. NPDC001527. The sequence goes on from NZ_JBEPAM010000019.1 coordinate 80,333, forward strand.
CGGCCCGGGCCGCCCGCCGGGTGCCGCGGGCCTCCAGCGTCCGGATCTGGCCCTCGCGCAGCGAGATCAGCGAGATCTCGGCGACGTTGAACAGACCGCCCAGGACGATGAAGACGAGGACGAGCGCGGCGTCCTCGAGGGTTTCGTTCACAGCGGGTCAGTGTAGGACCGGCCGGCACCTGGAGGGCGTCGCGACGCCGCCCCCGGCTGCCCCGGTCCCCCGACGGAGACGGCCCGCCGCCCCCGGGAAACGGGGACGGCGGGCCGTCGTGAAGCGCTCGGGGCGCGTCGGCTCAGATGAGGCCGAGCTCCTGGACCGCGTCGCGCTCCTCGGTCAGCTCCTTGACCGAGGCGTCGATGCGACCGCGCGAGAAGTCGGAGATCTCCAGGCCCTGGACGATCTCGAACGCGCCGTCCTTGGTGGTGACCGGGAAGGAGGAGATCAGGCCGGCCGGGACGCCGTAGGAGCCGTCGGAGACGACGCCCATGGAGGTCCAGTCGCCCTCGGCGGTGCCGTTGACCCAGGTGTGCACGTGGTCGATGGCGGCGTTGGCGGCCGAGGCGGCCGAGGAGGCGCCGCGGGCGTCGATGATGGCCGCGCCGCGCTTGGCGACGGTCGGGATGAAGTCGTTCTCCAGCCAGGCCTGGTCGCTGCCGACGGCCTCGAAGGCCGGCTTGCCGGCGACCTCGGCCTGGAAGATGTCCGGGTACTGGGTGGCGGAGTGGTTGCCCCAGATGGTGACGCGCTTGATGTCGGAGACCAGGGCGCCGGTCTTGGCCGAGAGCTGGCCGAGGGCGCGGTTGTGGTCCAGACGGGTCATCGCGGTGAAGCGCTCGGCCGGCACGTCCGGGGCGTTGCGCTGGGCGATCAGGGCGTTGGTGTTGGCCGGGTTGCCGACGACCAGGACCTTGATGTCGTCCGCGGCGTGGTCGTTGATGGCCTTGCCCTGCGGGCCGAAGATGCCGCCGTTGGCCTGCAGCAGGTCGCCGCGCTCCATGCCGGCGGTGCGCGGACGGGCGCCGACCAGCAGCGCGACGTTGGCGCCGTCGAAGGCCACGTTCGGCTGGTCGGTGATGGTGATGTCGCGCAGCAGCGGGAAGGCGCAGTCGACGAGCTCCATGGCGGTGCCCTCGGCGGCCTTGAGGCCCTGCGGGATCTCCAGGAGGCGCAGGTTCACCGGGACGTCGGCGCCGAGCAGGTGGCCCGAGGCGATGCGGAAGAGCAGCGCGTAGCCGATCTGGCCGGCGGCTCCGGTGATGGTGACGTTGACGGGGGTGCGGGTCATTTCTACCTTCTCCAGCAAGATCGCCAGGTGCCCCAGGCACGTTCGGCGCGCCGGAGCCGCGGACGGTCTCTCGACATCGAGAGAACCGGCGTCAGGGTATCGCAAAGGGAAGCGTACGCCTCGGGCGAGGTCGTGACTGGTTGGTCACAGACGATGACGGCCCCCGCCCGGGTCCCGGGCGGGGGCCGTCATCGTCCGGCCGGCTACCGGCGCGGGCGGCCGATCAGCTGGCCGATGTTGTCCAGCAGCGGGAGTTCCAGCCACGGGTTGGGCTGGGCCATCAGGGTCAGCAGCACGATCGAGACGCCCAGGAAGGTCAGCACGATCACGTCGGTGAACCGGCTGCGGACCGCCAGCATGCCGACCTCCGGCAGCACCAGCCGCAGCAGCGCGCCGAGCAGCACCCCGCCGCCGATCACCAGCAGCCCGTACTTGAAGCCGTCCTGGAAGTCGGCGAACCAGGTGACCGCGAGACCGGCGCCGACCACCAGCAGGACCACGGTTATCGGCCACTGCCGGACCGGCAGCGCGTGGTCGCGCCCGAGCGCGGCCGCCGAGCCCTCGGGGGGCAGCGTGCCGGTGGTCTTGACCGGCCTGCGCCGGGTCCGCCGCGGTTCGGTCATGGCTTCCCGTCCTTCGGGATCGTCGTTCGTCGATCGGGGGTGGGTCAGAGGCCGGCGCGGCGCTCGGCCGCCACCACGATGTTGTTGAGCAGCATGGCGCGGGTCATCGGGCCGACGCCGCCCGGGTTCGGGGAGATCCAGCCGGCCACCTCGGCCACGCCCGGGTGGACGTCGCCGACGATCTTGCCCTCGCTGCGGCTGACGCCGACGTCCAGCACGGCCGCGCCGGGCTTGACGTCCTCCGGCTTGACCAGGTGCGGCACGCCGGCGGCGGCCACGATGATGTCGGCCTGGCGCAGGTGGTGGGCGAGGTCGCGGGTGCCGGTGTGGCAGAGGGTGACGGTGGCGTTCTCGCTGCGGCGGGTGAGCAGCAGGCCGATCGAGCGGCCGACGGTGACGCCGCGGCCGACCACGACCACCTCGGCGCCGTCGATCGCCACGCCGTGGCGGCGCAGCAGTTCGACGATGCCGAGCGGGGTGCAGGGCAGCGGGCCCTCGATGCCCAGCGCGAGGCGGCCGAGCGAGGTCGGGTGCAGGCCGTCCGCGTCCTTGTCCGGGTCCATCAGCTCCAGGACCGGGTTCTGGTCGAGGCCCTTGGGCAGCGGCAGCTGGACGATGTAGCCGGTGCAGGCGGGGTCGGCGTTGAGCTCGCGGACGACGTTCTCGACGTCCTCCTGGGTGGCGGTGGCGGGCAGCTCGCGCTGGATCGAGGCGATGCCGATCTCGGCGCAGTCCCGGTGCTTGCCGTTGACGTACCAGCGGCTGCCCGGGTCGTCGCCGACCAGGACGGTGCCGAGGCCGGGCACGACGCCCTTCGCCTGGAGGGCCGCCACTCGGGCGGCGAGTTCGGACTTGATCGCGGCCGCGGTGGCCTTGCCATCGAGAATCTGGGCAGTCATGACCCCATTCTCCCGGATCCGGACCGGCTCGCGTGCCACCGGTCCCGGGCCGGGAAGGGGCCGGTGGCGGGAGGGGACGGGAGCGGCGCGGGGCCCCTGGTGGGACGTACGGGGGGTGGACGGGCGGATACGGAACGTCCGGGTCGTATTGCGTTTGCGCCACAGTCCGGTCCGACGCGCGGGCCCGGCTGGACAGGGCCCCGCCGGGCGGTCGACGATACGAGGGCATTCCCCGCCGCATCCGGCCCGGTGACGGGCCGACGGAAGACCGGCGGGGGCGTACCCGGGGGAAGAACGAAGTGAGCCGACCAGACCGCACCGCGCCGACGACCGATCGCCGCCGCCGCGGCACGCCCCGCACCGGCAGGCCGTCCCGACTCCCGTCCTCACCTTTCCCACGGCCCTGAGCGGTAGTCCGCCCCCGGTCCGCGTCCGCGCCCGGCGCCAGTGCGCTCCGCTGACGTCCCGTCCGACCGGCCGCCCGACCCGCCGGCCTGTTCCGGGCCCTCCGCTGTCCCGTCCCCACGTGTTCCCATCCGCACGGAGTCATCGATGAGCTACCCGCCCGACCCGAACAACCCGTACAACCAGCCCCAGCAGCCGCCGCAGCCCGGGTACGGCTACCCGCAGCAGGCCCCGCCGGCCGCCGGCTACGGCTACCCCCAGCAGCCGCCGCAGCAGCCGCAGGCGGCCGGGTACGGCTACCCCCAGCAGCAGCCGCCGCAGGCGTACGGGTACCAGCCGATGCCGGGCACCATCCAGGCGAACAACGGCTACATCAACATCGCCCAGCTCGGCACCGTGAAGATCGCGACCATGGGCCAGCGCTTCCTGGCGCGCCTGATCGACGCCCTGGCGATCACCGCGGTCCTCACCCTGGTCATGGCCCTCGGTCTGGCCAGTGCGCTCGGCATCGTCAAGGACGCCGACGACTGCAGCCAGTACAACTACGGGACCATCAGCTACAACGACTGCATCCAGCAGCAGAACGACGCCGCGGCCGGCCTCTTCGCCACCATGATGATCATGATCTGCGTGCTGTCGGTGTTCAACCTGCTCTACGAGTGGCTGATGGTCTCCTTCGCCGGCGCGACCCTGGGCAAGCTGGCCCTGGGCCTGCGCGTGGTCAAGGAGAACACCGGCCGGACCCCGGGCCTGGGCGGCGGCTTCATCCGCTTCATCATCCCGGTCGTGGGCGCGTTCCTCTGCTACATCGGCACGCTGCTGGTCTACCTGTCGCCGTTCTTCGACAACTCCGGGAAGCTGCAGGGCTGGCACGACCGTGCCGCCGGCACCCTGGTGATCAAGAAGTAGCGCGCACGGCGGAGCGGCCCGGCCCCCTCGGTGGAGGGGACCGGGCCGCTCTGTCGTCGGATCAGTGGAAGAAGTGCCGGGTGCCGGTGAGGTACATGGTCACCCCGGCCTCGGCGGCGGCCGCGATCACCTCTTCGTCGCGGATCGAGCCGCCCGGCTGGACGATCGCCCGCACACCGGCGGCGATCAGGATCGCCGGGCCGTCCGCGAACGGGAAGAAGGCGTCGGAGGCCGCGTACGCGCCCTTGGCCCGCTCACCGGCCCGCTCGACCGCGAGCTTGCAGGAGTCGACCCGGTTGACCTGGCCCATGCCGACGCCCACCGAGGCGCCGTCCTTGGCCAGCAGGATCGCGTTGGACTTGACGGCCCGGCAGGCCCGCCAGGCGAAGGCCAGCTCGGCCAGCTCGGCCTCGGGCAGCGCCTCGCCGGTGGCCAGCGTCCAGGTCGCCGGGTCGTCGCCCTCGGCGTGCACCCGGTCGGCGTCCTGGAGCAGCACGCCGCCGGAGACCGGGCGCACCTCCTGGCGGTTGGCCGGGGCCCCGGGGGCCAGCAGCACCCGCAGGTTCTTCTTGCGGGCCAGCACCTCGACGGCGCCGTCCTCGTAACCGGGGGCCACCACGACCTCGGTGAAGATCGGGGCGATCTGCTCGGCCAGCTCCACGGTGACCGGGCGGTTGACGGCGATCACGCCGCCGTACGCCGAGACCGGGTCGCACTCGTGCGCCTTGCGGTGCGCCTCGGCGACGTCGGCGCCGGTCGCGATGCCGCACGGGTTGGCGTGCTTGATGATCGCGACGGCCGGCTCGGCGTGGTCGTAGGCGGCGCGGCGGGCGGCGTCGGTGTCGACGTAGTTGTTGTACGACATCTCCTTGCCGTGCAGCTGCCGCGCACCGGCCAGGCCGCCGCTGCCGTCGGTGTAGAGCGCGGCGCCCTGGTGCGGGTTCTCGCCGTAGCGCAGCACGTTCTGGCGCTCGTAGGCGGAGCCCAGGAAGGCCGGGAAGGCCTCCTCGGTCCCGGTGTACCCGGACTCGCCGAACCAGTTGGCCACCGCGACGTCGTAGGCGGCGGTGTGCGCGAAGGCCTGGGCGGCCAGCCGCTTGCGGGTCAGCAGGTCGAAGCCGCCCTGCCCGACGGCGGCGAGCACGTCCTGGTAGCGGGCCGGGTCGACCACGACGGCCACCGAGGGGTGGTTCTTGGCGGCGGCGCGGACCATGCTCGGGCCGCCGATGTCGATCTGCTCGACGCACTCGTCCGGGGTGGCGCCGGAGGCGACGGTGGCCTTGAACGGGTAGAGGTTCACCACGACCAGGTCGAAGGGCTCGACGCCCAGCTCGGCCAGCTGCGCGCGGTGCGACTCCAGGCGCAGGTCGGCGAGCACGCCGGCGTGCACGCGGGGGTGCAGCGTCTTCACGCGCCCGTCCAGGCACTCGGGGAAGCCGGTCAGCTCGGAGACCTCGGTCACCGGGACGCCCGCGGCGGCGATCCGGCCGGCGGTGGACCCGGTGGAGACGATGGCGACCCCGGCGGCGTGCAGGCCCTGGGCCAGCTCCTCCAGACCGGTCTTGTCGTACACGCTGATCAGGGCGCGCCGGATCGGCCGGACGTTCTCGGAGACGGGAGTGGTGGTGGGGGCGGCGCTCATGCCGGAATCCATACCTTTCGGTCCTCGATGCGGTGACCCTCGCGGGCCAGCCGGCCCACGACGTCGACGAGCAGCTTGCGCTCGACTGTCTTGATGCGCTCGTGCAGCGCCTCGCCGCCATCGGCGTGGTCGGCGTCGAGGACCTCGACGACGCCCTGCGCGATGATCGGCCCGGTGTCGACGCCGGCGTCGACGAGGTGGACGGTGCAGCCGGTGACCCTCACCCCGTACGCCAGCGCGTCGGTGACGCCGTGGGCGCCGGGGAAGGAGGGCAGCAGCGCGGGGTGGGTGTTGACGATCCGTCCGGCGAAGGCCGCGATGAACTCGGGGCCGAGGATCTTCATGAAGCCGGCCGTGACGACCAGGTCCGGCTCGTACCCGGCCACGGAGGCGGTCAGCGCGCGGTCCCAGTCCGCGCGGTCCGGGTGGTCCTTCACCCGGTGCACGAAGACCGGCAGGCCGGCGCGCTCGGCGCGCTCCAGGCCGGCGATGCCGTCGCGGTCCGCGCCGACGGCGAGGATCTCCGCGCCGTACGCGGGGTCGGCGGCGGCGTCGATCAGCGACTGGAGATTGGTGCCGGAGCCGGAGACCAGCACCACCAGGCGGGCCGGTCCGGGCGTGCGGGGCGGGAAGAGCTGGGCGGGGGCGGCGGCCACTGCGCGATTCTCCGTAGGTCGGGCGCCGTGCGCTGGTACGTCCACCGGCGGTGGGGCCACTACGAACGGCAGGTCGAGCGAGGGGGAACTCCTGGCCAACCCGCCGCGACGCGGGCACCCGGGGAACCCGTGGGAGCTGCTGACCGTCACCACCATAACGGCTGGTCGGACGGCCTCCGAAACACCGTCGAGGGCTACGCGCGTAGCTGAGACGGGGATCTCGCCGGGCCGTCCCCGGGCGTCCCGCCGGTCCCACCGGACCCGGCGGGCCGCCGACGACCGGCCCACCCCGGACGCGCCCGGAGCCCCCACAAGGGCCTGCGGGATCATAGGGTGGCGCGGGCACCCGCCCCACCGACCGAGAAGGAATGGCTGAACCATGAGCAGCGGTGACGACACCGGCGAGCGCAACCCCTTCGCGCCGCCGCCGGCGGATGCCCCCGACCAGCCGTGGCGACCGCGCGCTCCCCGCCCCTCCGACGGCTCCGAGGGCCCCGAGGGCCAGGACGGCGACCCGGACGAGCGCCCGCTCGTCCCGCCGCCGCACCCCTGGAGCCCCGGCTACCAGGGCGGCGGCTGGCACCCCCGCCCGTCCGCGCCGCAGCCGCCCCGGCTCGACCCGACCGACCCCGCCCAGCGCAAGGCCCGCAACGCCGCGCTGGCCGGCATGGGCGCGCTGGTCTGCGCCTTCGCGACGCTGCACTACGTCGCCCTGTTCCTCGGCGCGCTCGCCATCGCCTGGGGCGTCTCCGCCATGCGCGCCCCCAAGCCGGCCACCGCCGACGCCACGGCCGCCCCGGCCGCCGCTGCGCCCGGCGGCCCCACCGCACCGAACCCGCTCACCCCGGCCGCCCTGGCCGGCATCCTCACCGGCGCCATGACGGTGGTCTTCGTCTCCTCCGTCCTCGGCCTGGCGCTGTACTACAACGACTACATCACCTGTGTCCGGGACTCCCTCACCTCCAGCGGCGCCGACGGCTGCGAGCGCCTCGCGCCGCAGTGGTACGTGGACATCACCAAGCCGAGCGAGTAGGCGCCGGGGCGAGCAGACCCGGCGCCGGGCGTGCCGGGCGTGCCCGGCCCGCCCCTCGTCCGGCCCTGGTCCGGCCCTGGTCCGACCCTGATCCGGCCCTGATCCGGTCAGCGGGCCGGGCCGGCACCGTCCGCGCCGGCCGCGCCGTCGGGCGTTCCGGCCGGGGTTCCCGACAGGCGGGTGACGGCCGCGTGCGCGCGGGCGCGCAGCAGGAGTGCGCCCCGGCGCGCGGGCAGAGCGAGCGCCCTGGGGACGAGGGACCCGCGGCCGGCGGCCGGGCGGAGCAGGCGGAAGCGGGTCAGCAGGGCGGTCGGGGTCGCGACGGCCGCCACCCAGGCGGTCGCGGCCAGGCCCGTCCACCACGGCACCGGCCCCAGCCAGGCCATCCGGCCCGCCGCCACCGCCCCGCCGGAGAGGCCGCCGAGCCCCGCTGCCGCGACCCCGGCCAGCAGTGCCGCCGCCAGCGCCGCCGCGGCGGTGGCCGGCAGCGGCCACGGGGCGCGCGGGCCGGCCCGGCCGGCGGCCCGCCCGCCGCCGAAGGCGGCCGCCCGGCCCAGCAGCAGCCCCGGCACCACGCCCGCCAGCGCCGGCAGCACGCACACCACCAGCCGCCAGCCGCCCGCACCCGGCTCCGGGAGGAGGGCGAACAGCGGGAAGTCCGGCACCGGCCCCAGCACCGTCCGCGCCGGCGACACCACCGTCCCCTCCCCCGCCGCGAACCCCGGGCCGAGCGCGTACGCCGCACCCCAGAGCACCGCGTTCGGCAGCAGTGCCAGGCTCACCAGCAGCACCCCCACCACCGCCGCGGGCCCGCCCGTGAACACCTCCGGCGCGCCGCTCGATCCCACCGTGGCCAGCACCGCCGCCCCCGCCACCACCAGCCCGCCGGCCGCCAGGAGCCCGCTCCCGGCCGCCAGCACCGCCGCCCGGACCACCGGCGCGCCGCCCACCGGCCGCAACGGCCCCGGCAGCCGCGCCAGCCCGCGCTCCAGCAGGCCCGTCACCGCTCCGGCCGCGCCGCACCCCCGTGCCCCGGCCGCCACCGCCAGCCCCGCCACCAGCGCGACCGCGACCAGGTCCGGCAGCACCCGGGCCCGGAAGTCCCCCGGCCCCGCGCACTGCACCACCACCCCGCACGCCACCGCGCAGTACCCCGCCCAGACCGCCGGAGCCCCGCCGCGCCCCGGCCGTCCCGCGTTCCGCGCCGTCACCCGGCCCGCCGTCCGGGCCAACTGGCCCACCGCCAGGAGACCGAGCAGCAGCGGGGTGACCGTCAACGGCGCCTCGGCCGCCCCGCGCAGCACCGGCGCGCCGTGCCCGAGCAGCCACAGCGCCGCCACCAGCCGCAGCGCCCCGGACGCGCCCCCGTCCGCGTACGGCGTCACCACCCAGAGCCCGAGCACCGGGACGGTGACGGCGCAGAGCCCCAGCAGGGCCGTCCGGACCCCGGCGAGCAGGGCGGACAGCCCGGGCCTGGCACCCAGTTCGCCCGGCGCTTCCAGAATCGGACGACCCGTCAGCTGCGTCATGGCCCACATCGTGCCAAGGCGACTCGCCATGCTCCATGAAGAGGCAAACCGCCGGGGTGTCCCAGATTATGGGTTTATGCGCATTTTCAGACCATGCCCTTTCGCCGCCGCGACCGACCCGGCCAGGAGCGTCTGATGACCAAGCCCCCGACCGTCGAACACCCCGGCAACCAGCCCGCGCCCGCGACGCAGAGCCGCAGCGGGAAGGGGCGCCCCGCCAAGGCCGGGTCCGGACACGGCCGGGGCACCGCCGCCCCCGCCGGGAAGGGCCAGGCACCGCCCGGGCAGGACGCGGCCGCCGGCCTGCTGCGCCGGCTGACGGCACGTGAGGCCCAGGCCTTCGCCCACCTGGCGGCCGGCCGGGACCTCGCGGAGACCGCCGCCGCCCTCGGTGTCACCACCACGACCGCCCGCAGCTACCAGCACCGGGCCCTGCGCAAGCTCGGTACCCGCACCCAGGACGAGATCACCGCCCTCGCCGCCCTGCTGTCCACCCCGGACGCCACCGACGAGGCCCGCCCGAACTCCGCCGACGCAAAGCCGCGACGCGGCGCCGCGAGGACCGGCGACCGGGCGGAGCCAAGGCCCCCGGCCGACGGCGAACGGCCATCCCCCGAGCGGGGCGCTGCGGCAGCCGCCGCACTGGGCGACCCCGCCGCCCGCGCGAGAACCGACACCCCGGCAACGACCGGGGTCGACGGCAGGACGGAACCGGGCACCCCGGCCGACGGCGAACGGGCCCTCCGCGACACGCCCGGCGCACCCGCCCCGACGCACACACCGGGCCGGGACACCGCAGCCGCCACGCCGGGCGGCCCGGCCTCGGCCGACGCGCGAACGGGCCGCGCCGAGGCGGCGGCCCCGCCCGGCACGGGCCCGGTCGCCATGGCCTCGCCGACACGGCAGGAGGACACCCACCGTCCGGAGGCGGACGCCGCCGGCACCAACCGACCGCGGGGCGTCCGCGACCCCGGCCTGATTGGCAAGGACCCGACCGCGCGTCGGACGGCCGGGGGCGGGGGCAAGCCGCGGACCGTGTCCGCCGGGCAGGCGATGACAGGGCAGCCGTCGACTGCGGGGCGAGACGGCGGCGAGGCCGCCGAGCGCGCGGCCGACGCCGGTCGCGGATCGGCAGAACGCGACGACCGCCGGGCGACGGCGAAGGAGTCGGCCACGGCGGCCACCGGCGGGCCGACGCCGCCGGGACGGGACCGCAAGACCGCACCCGGGTCGGCGACGGCCGGACGCACTCGCGCGGCCGCGAAGCCGGCCGCCGCGACCGCCGGACGACCGGACGCGCCGGGGCCGGCCGGCGGGACCGGCGGCGACCGGGCGGCGACCGGGCGCGGCGACGGGCCGGGGACGGGGTTCGAGGAGGTGTACGAGGCGGCGCACACCCGGCTGGTGCAGCAGGTGTTCCTGCTCACCGCGTGCAGGCACCGGGCCGTGCACTGTGTGGGCCGGGCGTTCGGCGAGGCGCGGCGGCGGTGGGCGGCGGCGGTCGCGGGCGGCGATCCGGAGGCGTGGGTGCGGGCGCGGGCGTTCGAGCTGGCGCTGTCGCCGTGGCACCGGGGCGGGCCGCGGCGCACGCACGTCTGGCGGCTGCCGCACCGCCGGATCAAGGTGCGCCCGGCGGACGAGGCCCAGGCGGTGCTGCCGGACCACGACCGCCTCACCGACCACGACCGCGCGCTGCTCAAGGCGCTCCGCCGGCTGTCCCGGCCGCGGCGGCGGGCGCTGGTGCTGCACGACGGCCTGGGGATGCCGGCCGCCGCCGTGGCGGTGGAGGTGGAGTCGACGGTGACGGCCGCCGAGGGGCGGGTGTGGGCGGCGCGGGCGGCGCTGGTGCGGTGGGTGCCCGAGCTGGTCGGGCCGGATCCGGCGGCGGACGGGTTCGCCGACCGGCTCTGCGCGCTGATGCACCGGGCGGCGGTGCGCGGGGCGCCGCAGCCGCACCGGGCGCCGGTGCCGCTGCTGCGGGCCCGGCACGGGCTGGCGAACGCGGGCCGGACGGGGGCGGCGGCGCTGCTGACGGCCGCGGTCGGCGGCGCGGTGGTGGCGACGCTGGCGGGCGGGGGGCCGGGTGAGCTGTTCCGGCCGCCCGGTCCGCCGCCGCCCTCGCTCTGCGCGCCGTTCCCCACCTCGGCGACCGATCCGGACGCGCCGCTGCCCCTGCTGGCGGACGGTCCGCCGTCGGGGATCCGCAGCCTCTGGTGCTCGCCGACGCCGGGGCTGGAGCCGGTCGTGCTGGATCCGCCGCCGCCCCGCGACGGGCCGTACCGGCCGCCGACGGGCGGGCGGGCCGCCGAGGCGCTCCCCCCGCCACGGATCGTGGCCGCCGAACCGCAGGGCTGCGCGCCGCCCTGGTCCCTGCACCCCTGCCCGGCCACCGGCTGAAAGCCGCCGCGCGACCGGACAGCACGGCGCCCCGCCCGGATTCCCGGACGGGGCGCCGTGGTGTGCGAGCGGGGAGGGCGTCAGCCCTTGATCAGCTCACGGGCCAGGCGAGCGGTCTCGGACGGCGTCTTGCCGACCTTGACGCCGGCGGCCTCAAGGGCCTCCTTCTTCGCCTGCGCGGTGCCCGAGGAGCCGGAGACGATGGCGCCGGCGTGGCCCATGGTCTTGCCCTCGGGGGCGGTGAAGCCCGCGACGTAGCCGACGACCGGCTTGGTCACGTTCTCCTTGATGAAGGCCGCGGCGCGCTCCTCGGCGTCGCCACCGATCTCACCGATCATGACGATGAGCTCGGTCTCCGGGTCCTCCTGGAACGCCTTGAGGGCGTCGATGTGGGTGGTGCCGATGACCGGGTCACCGCCGATGCCCACGGCCGAGGTGAAGCCGATGTCCCGCAGCTCGTACATGAGCTGGTAGGTCAGGGTGCCGGACTTCGAGACCAGGCCGATCTTGCCGGCCTTGGTGATGTCGGCCGGGATGATGCCGGCGTTCGACTGTCCGGGGCTGATCAGGCCGGGGCAGTTCGGGCCGATGATCCGGGTCTTGTTGCCCTTCGAGCCGGCGTGGGCCCAGAAGGCGGCGGTGTCGTGCACCGGGACGCCCTCGGTGATGACGACGGCCAGGCCGATCTCGGCGTCGATGGCCTCGACGACGGCGCTCTTGGTGTGCGCCGGCGGCACGAAGATGACGGTGACGTCGGCACCGGTCTTCTCGATGGCCTCGGCCACGGTGCCGAAGACGGGCACCTCGGTGCCGTCGACGTCCACGGTGGTGCCGGCCTTGCGCGGGTTGACACCGCCGACGATCTGGGTGCCGGAGGCGAGCATGCGGCGGGTGTGCTTCATGCCCTCGGAGCCGGTCATGCCCTGAACGATGACCTTGCTGTCCTTGGTAAGGAAGATAGCCATGGTGTGAAAGTCCCCTTCCTTACTTGTTGGCCAGCTCGGCGGCGCGGTCGGCCGCACCGTCCATGGTGTCCACCTGCTCGACGAGCGGGTGGTTGGCGTCGGTCAGGATCTGACGACCCAGCTCGGCGTTGTTGCCGTCGAGGCGGACGACCAGCGGCTTGGTGACCGCCTCGCCCTTCTCCTCGAGCAGGGCGAGGGCCTGCACGATGCCGTTGGCGACCGCGTCGCACGCGGTGATGCCGCCGAAGACGTTGACGAAGACCGACTTGACGTCGGTGTCGCCGAGGATGATCTCCAGGCCGTTCGCCATGACCTCGGCGGAGGCGCCGCCACCGATGTCGAGGAAGTTGGCGGGCTTGACGTTGCCGTGCTTCTCACCGGCGTACGCGACCACGTCGAGGGTGCTCATGACGAGACCCGCGCCGTTGCCGATGATGCCGACCTCGCCGTCGAGCTTGACGTAGTTGAGGCCCTTGGCCTTGGCGGCGGCCTCCAGCGGGTTGGCGGCGGCCTTGTCCTCGAGCGCCTCGTGCTCCGGCTGGCGGAAGTCGGCGTTCTCGTCCAGGGAGACCTTGCCGTCGAGCGCGATGATCTTGCCGTCGCCGGACTTGATCAGCGGGTTGACCTCGACCAGGAGGGCGTCCTCCTTGATGAAGACGGTCCACAGGGTCTGCAGGACATCGGCGATCTGGTCGGCGACCTCGGCCGGGAACTTCGCGGCCTCGACGATCTCGCGGGCCTTGGCCTCGGTCACGCCCTCGTTCGCGTCGACCGCGATCTTCGCGAGGGCCTCGGGCTTGGTGGCCGCGACCTCCTCGATGTCCATGCCGCCCTCGACGCTGGCCATGGCCAGGAAGGTGCGGTTGGCGCGGTCGAGCAGGTAGGAGACGTAGTACTCCTCCTGGATGTCCGCGGTCTGGGCCAGCATCACCTTGTGCACGGTGTGGCCCTTGATGTCCATGCCGAGGATCTGCTCGGCCTTGGCGACGGCGTCCGCCGGGTCGGCGGCGAGCTTCACGCCGCCGGCCTTGCCTCGGCCACCCACCTTCACCTGAGCCTTGACGACGGCGCGGCCGCCGAAGCGCTCCGCGATGGCGGCAGCGTCTGCGGCGGTCTCGATGACATCGCCGTCAAGCACGGGCACGCCGTGCTTGGCGAAGAGGTCCCTCGCCTGGTACTCGAACAGGTCCACGTGTTTGTCCTTGTTCGTGGTCGCGGATTGTGTCTCTACGAGCGTGCCACGGCAGGATCTTCGCTGCGGGTCGTCGGGGCGGTGCGGGTACGCAGAAGTACGGCCTTGCGGCCCACACAGCCACGGGCGCACACGTCAATCAACACGCGCGTCACGTCCGTCTGGCAGGTTATCCCCGTACGACGGGCGTGTTTCGCCCGAGGCCTGCCCGTCTTTGGTGAGAACCGTCACAGGACAGTTTAGGGGGCGTACGCCGGGCGCCCGGACGGGCGTCCCCGCCCGGCCGCGCCCCGGGTTCCGCCGTCCGGGTGAGGCTGGCTCCGTCGCGTTGACGGCCGGGCCGACAGCTCCGTTCACAGTCCCGGCCCCGTGCCCCGTCTCACACCCCCTGGTCCGGGACGGGGATCGGGCGCTTCTCGATCGCCGCCGCCATGATCTCCGGGAAGACGTCGGGGGTGCAGGCGAAGGCCGGGGCGCCGAGCGCGGCCAGCGCGGCGGCGTGCGCGTGGTCGTAGGCGGGCGCGCCCTCGTCGGAGAGCGCCAGCAGGGCGATGAACTGGACGCCGGCCGCCTTCATCGCGGCCACCCGCTTGAGCATCTCGTCGCGGATGCCGCCCTCGTAGAGGTCGCTGATCAGCACGACGATCGTCTCGGCCGGCCGGGTGATCCGGGACTGGCAGTAGGCGAGCGCCCGGTTGATGTCGGTGCCGCCGCCGAGCTGGGTCGCGAACAGCACGTCGACCGGGTCGGTGAGCTGCTCGGTGAGGTCGACCACGGAGGTGTCGAAGACCACCAGCCGGGTGTCCAGGCTCTTCATCGAGGCGAGCACGGCGCCGAACACCGCCGAGTGCACCACGGACGGCGCCATCGAACCGGACTGGTCGATGCAGAGGATGACGTCCTTCTTCACCGCGCGCTGGGCGCGGGCGTAGCCGACCAGCCGCTCGGGGACGACCGTGCCGTGCTCGGGCAGGTAGTTCTTCAGGTTGGCCCGGATGGTGCGGTCCCAGTCGATGTCGCGGTGGCGCGGGCGGTTGACCCGGGCGCTGCGGTCCAGCGCGCCGCCCAGGGTGGCCCGGGTGCGGTCGGCGAGCCGGCGCTCCAGGTCGGCGACCACCCGGCCGACGACCGCACGGGCGGTCTCCCGGGTGGTCTCGGGGAGCGCGTGCTTGAGCGAGAGCAGCGTGCCGACCAGGTGGACGTCCGGCTCGACGGCCTCCAGCATCTCCGGCTCCAGCAGCAGCTGCTCCAGCCCGAGCCGGCTGATCGCGTCCTGCTGCATCAGCTGGACGACGGTGGAGGGGAAGTACTCGCGGATGTCGCCCAGCCAGCGGGCCACCTGCGGGGCCGAGCCGCCGAGGCCGGCGCCGCGGCGGCCGGAGCGCGGCTGCCCGGCCCGGCCGTCCTCGCCGGCGCCGCGGTAGAGCGCGGCGAGCGCGCCGTCCATCGCGGCGTCCCGGCCCCCCAGGGTGCGGCCGGTGCCGTCCGCCTCGCCGCCGAGGACCAGCCGCCAGCGGCGCAGCCGCTCGTCGGCGGAGGTGCCGGGGTCGGTGGCGGACGCGGCGCCGGGGGTGGTGACTGCCATCGGGGGCTCCTCTGCGTGTGGTCTGTGGTCGGAAGGGAGAGGCGGCCGGAACGGGACGGCCGCCTCCGTCAGGTGTCGCGGCCCTCGGCCTGCCGGGGGATCCGCAGGTGCCCGCCCGGCTCCGCCGTCCCGCCCGGCAGCCCGAGCAGCAGGGCGACCACGGGCAGTGCGGCGTCGGCCCGCACCCGGTCCAACTCGACGCCCTCCCCGGCCGGTTCGGCACTGCCGGGGCCGAGCGGGCCGGCCGCCACCCGGCTGCCGACGGTGTGCCGGACCCCGGCCTCCAGGGTGGCGAAGGTCCGCCGCAGCAGCGGCAGCACGTCCGTGAAGACCTCCGCCGGAACACCCGTCAGCCAGCCGTCGAGCAGGCCGAGCAGCCGGGGGTCGTGCAGCAGCAGCGCGCCGCCGCCGGTCAGGAAGCCCTCGATCCAACCGGCCGCGTCCGCCGGGCTGTTGGCGGCGGACAGCACCAGGCCGAGCCGCCGTCCGGCCTCCGCGGAGTCGAGCCGGCCGTCGTCCAGCAGCAGCCGGACGGCGCGCCCGCGCAGCAGGCCGGGCACCCCGGTGGCCGGTCCGCCGGAGGGCTCGCGCCGGGCGAGCGCCCGCAGGGTGGCGGCCCAGCGGTCGGCGAGTCCGGCGGCGGGGCCGTCCGGCCCGTCCAGCAGGCCGATCGCGCCGTGCACCTCGTCGAGGTGGCCGCGCATCGCGGCCGCCCCGGCGGCGTCCAGGCCGGTGCAGGCGGGCGGCAGGCCGACGCAGATCCGGTCGGCGAGGCCGCCGGCGACCTCGCCGAGGGCGCCGTGGTCGGTCCCCCGGACGTCGCCGTAGCGCAGCGCGCGCACCAGGGCGGGCAGCGCGCCGGCCAGGTGGGCGACATCGGTGTCCAGGGCGGCGCAGTCGGCGAGCACCCGCATCACGGCGGGCAGCGCCTCGGCCAGCCCGGCCACCAGGCAGCTCTCCACCAGCCCGGTGAGCTCGGCGAGTTCGACGGCGGCCCGGGCGGTACCGACCGCCTTGCCGACGGCGGCCCGCTCGACCGTGGTGCCCCACTGGGCGGCCTCGGCGATCCGGACGGCGAACTCGGGCTGCCAGCAAAGCCGCCAGCTCTCCCGGAAGGTGCCGGTGGAGCCGACCGCGGAGCGGGTCGGCGCGCCCCAGTCGACGCCGAGCAGGCGCAGCCGGTGCAGCAGCCGGGAGCGGGCCGCGTCGGTCTCCTTGCGCAGGTCGAGGTCGAGGTCGCGCGCGGTGGGTTCGGGCTTGAGCCGCAGGGTCCGCTGGAGCCTGGCGAGGTCGCGCTGGAGCGGGACGGCGGGCGCGGCGTCGGGCACCTGACCGAGCGCGTCGCCGATCACCAGCCGGTCCCGGACGAGCGCGAGGGCGACGTCCGAGCCGTCGCACATCACCGCGCGGACGGCGTCCAGCGTCTCGGTGAGGCCGGCCAGCGGTCGGCCGCGCAGCACGGCGAGGGTGCGGGCCAGCCGGACGGCCTCGATGACGTGCGCGGAGGAGACCGGGTGGTCCTCGGCGCGCAGCAGGCCGGCGACCCGGGTGAGCCAGCCGGGCAGCGGGTCGCCGTCCGTGCGGTGCAGGTGGTGGTACCAGCCCGGGGAGACGATCCCCGCGCCGTAGCCGGTGAGTTGGGAGAGCCGGCGGTGCGTCCAGGGCACCCAGGTGATCTCGGTGCGCACCTTCTTCGGCAGCTCGGCGAGCAGTGCGCGGTCGTGCGCGACGGTCGGCATGGCGGCCAGCGCGGGGACGTGGAAGGCCCCGCAGACCACGGCGATCCGCTGGTGGCCGGCCCGGCGGGCGGCGCGGATCTGCTGGCGCATGTACGCCTCGCGCTGCTCGTCGCGCCGGCTCGCGCCGCCGTCCTCGCGCAGCGCCGTCATCGCCTCGGCGACGGCCGCGAAGGGCGCGAGCGGGTCCTCGTCGCCGCCGGGGCGGCGGTGCTCGACCACGTCCTCCCACCAGCGTTCCGGGTCGTCGTGGCCGGCGGCCTCGGCGAGCCGGGCGATCGGGTCGCGCGGCAGGTCGCCGTCCTCCCCGTCGGCGCCGTCCTCCCCGTCGGCGCCGCCGTCACCGTCCGCCTGCGCGGCGTCCGCGAAGGTGAAGCCGGCCGGCAGGTCGATGAAGCGGAGCGGGACGCCGAGGTCGGTGGCGTAGCGGATCGCCACCCACTCCGGCGAGAACTCGGCGTACGGCCAGAACGCGGCGCGGGCCGGGTCGTCGGCCGCGTGGGCCAGCAGGGCCACCGGCGGCACCATGTCCTTCTCCGCGGCCAGCCCGAGGATCGGGTCGGCCTCCGGCGGCCCCTCCACCAGGACCGCGTCCGGTCGCAGCCGCTCCAGCGCGGCGGCCACCGAGCGGGCCGAGCCGGGCCCGTGGTGCCGGACGCCGAGCAGCGTCACCTCTGCGCTCATCGCGCTCTCCCTCCCGGGTCTTCCGAGCTTGCGGTCGTGCGGTGCACGGTCGTGCGGTGCACGGCGGTGCCGTTCAGCGGGCGTTCTCACGGGCGGCGCGGTAGAAGTCCTTCCAGCCGTCGCGCTCGCGGACCACGCCCTCGACGTACTCGCGCCAGACCTGCTGGTCGGCGGCCGGGTCGCGGACCACCGCGCCGATCACGCCGGCCGCGACGTCGCCGGCCCGCAGCACGCCGTCGCCGAAGTGGGCGGCGAGCGCCATGCCGTTGGTGACCACCGAGATGGCCTCGGCGGTGGAGAGGGTGCCGCTGGGGGTCTTCACCTTGGTCCGGCCGTCGGTGGTGATGCCGGCCCGCAGCTCCCGGAAGACGGTCACCACGCGCCTGATCTCCTCGGCACCGCCGGGCAGTTCGGGCAGCTGGAGGGAGCGGCCGAGCTGTTCGACCCGGCGGCTGACGATCTCGACCTCCTCCTCCAGCGAGCCGGGCAGCGGCAGCACCACGGTGTTGAACCGGCGGCGCAGGGCGCTGGACAGCTCGTTGACGCCCCGGTCGCGGTCGTTGGCGGTCGCGATCACGTTGAAGCCGCGCACGGCCTGGGTCTCGGTGCCCAGCTCCGGGATCGGGAGGGTCTTCTCGGACAGGATGGTGATCAGACTGTCCTGGACGTCCGCCGGGATGCGGGTCAGCTCCTCGACCCGGGCGATCCGGCCGTCCGCCATCGCCCGCATCAGCGGGGAGGGGACGAGCGCCTCCCGGCTCGGCCCGTTGGTGAGCAGCTGCGCGTAGTTCCAGCCGTAGCGCACGGCCTCCTCGGGGGTGCCGGCGGTGCCCTGCACCAGCAGCGTGGAGTCGCCGCTGATCGCCGCGGCGAGGTGCTCGGACACCCAGGTCTTGGCGGTGCCCGGCACGCCGAGCAGCAGCAGCGCCCGGTCGGTGGCGAGGGTGGTGACGGCGACCTCCACCACCCGGCGCGGGCCGATGTACTTGGGGGTGATCACGGTGCCGTCGGGCAGCTCGCCGCCGAGCAGGTAGGTGGCGACGGCCCACGGGGAGAGCTTCCAGCGCTCCGGGCGCGGACGGTCGTCCTGGGCGGCCAGCGCGGTCAGCTCGGCGGCGAACGCGTCCTCGGCGTGCTGCCGCAGGACATCGGTCACGACGTCGGTCATCGGGGCTCCTTCGGGTCGGCCGCCGGGCACACGGATGCCCGGGCGACGGGGTGATCGGGGGGAGCCAGGCCGGCGTCCCGGCCTGTGGAAACCACCATGCACCGGACCACTGACAATCCTGACCGGACCTCAGTTCGGTCTCCCCGGCGGCGGCGCGACGGCCGGACCGACTGTCAGTGCCGCCGCCTACCGTCGTGGCCATGGAGGAACGCTGGAGCACCGAACACGTCCTGTCCCTGGCGCCCGACGCCGCCTCGAAGAAGGCCGCCGCCAAGCTGTCCGCGCCCGCGCCCTGGTCCGCCGCGGGCACCGACGGCGACGCGGTCTGGGGCGAGTGCAAGGGCAGCGGCAGCACGCCGTACCGCACGGTCGTCGAGCTCGCCACGCCCGCCTACCAGTGCACCTGTCCGAGCCGGAAGTTCCCCTGCAAGCACGCCCTGGGGCTGCTGCTGCTCTGGAGCGGCTCGCCCGGCTCCGTGCCCGACGGCGCCGAGCCCACCGACTGGGCCGCCGCGTGGCTGAAGGGCCGCCAGGACCGCGCCGAGCAGCGGGCCGTGCGGGCCGAGGCCCCGGCCGACCCGGCCGCCGCCCGCCGCCGGGCCGAGAAGCGCTCGGCCCGGGTCGCGGCGGGCGCCGCCGAGCTGCGGCTGCGGCTCGCCGACCGGGTCCGGCACGGCCTCGCCGACCAGTCCACCGCCGGCCCGTGGGAGGAGGTCGCGGCCCGCATGGTCGACGCCCAGGCACCCGGGCTGGCCACCCGGGTCCGCGAACTCGACGCGGTGCCGCAGCAGGGGCTGCTGGCGGAGTACGCGATGCTCCATCTGCTCGCCACCGCCGCGACCCGCCTCGACGAGCTGCCCGCGCCGCTCGCCGCGACGGTCCGCGCCCGGGTCGGCTACACCACCGAGACCGCCGAGCTGCTGGCCGGCCCGACCGTCCGGGACCGCTGGCAGGTCCTCGGCAGCCGCACGTCTCCCATGGAAGGGGGCACGGACGAGAGGCTGACCACCCGCCGGCTCTGGCTGCGCGGCGCCAAGACCGGCCGCCCGGCCCTGCTGATCGCCTTCGGCCGCCCCGGGCAGGCCCCCGAACTCGCCCTGCCCACCGGCCAGGTGGTTGAGGCCGAGCTGGCCTTCCACCCCGGCGCCCGCCCGCTGCGGGCCGTCCTCGGCACCCGCCACGGCGCCCCCGCGCCGGTGCCCGACGGCCTGCCGCCCGGCCTGTCCGTCGCCGAGGCGGTGGCCGGCTACGGCACCGCGGTGGCCGACGACCCGTGGCTGGACGCCTGGCCGACGGTGCTCACCGAGGTCGTCCCGGTGCTCTCCGAGGAGGGCTGGCACCTCACCGACGGCCGGCACACCGTGCCGCTGCACCGCGCCGCCGTCCCGGAGGCCGCGCTCTGGCGGCTCGCCGCCGTTTCCACCGGCCGCCCGCTCACCGTCTTCGGCGAGTACGGCCACCGCGGCTTCGCGCCGGTCACCGCCTGGGGGCGGGACGGCCGCCCGATCGGCCTCACCACGGCCTGAGCCGGCCCCGTCCCCGCCCGACGTCCACCCCACACCCGTTCCACCGGAGGAGGAGGCCCCGTGCCCGACCCCTGGGAGTCCCTGCAGACCACCGCCCTGCTGGGCACCGACCGCCGCCCGCTCCCCGCGCCCGGCCCGGCCGCGCCGTACGACGGCGCCGTCGACCGTGCCGACCCGGCCGCCGCGCTGCTCGAACTCGCCGCCCTGGAGACGGTCCGCCGCCGGGCCGGCGCGCTGCCCGCCCCGGCCGCCGCCCCGGCCGACCGGCCGGCCGCCGAGGACCCGCGCCCCGAACTGCCGCCCGCCGCCGCGCGCCGGCTCTCGCTGCTGCTCTCCACCCGCGGCGGCAACGGCGTGCTCGCCAACGTCGGCGAGCTGCTCCCGCAGTGGCTCGCGACCGCCCGCGAGCGCGGCTACCGGGTGCCCGCCGCCAGTGTCCCGGCCCTGCTGGACGCCGCCCGCGCCCGCAGCGAACTGCGGCCCGACGCGGTGGCGCTGGCCGGTCCGCTCGGCCGCTGGCTCGCCGAGCGCAACGCCGACTGGCGCTTCGTGCAGCGCGCCGCCCAGGAGCCCGTGCCCGCGCAGGAGCCCGTGCCCGCCCCGGAGGCCCCGGACGCCGCGGGCACGCAGGACGCCGCGCCCGCCGAGGGCGACCACCTGTGGCACGAGGGCCTGTTCGCCGAGCGGGTCACCCACCTCACCCTGCTCCGCCGCCGCGACCCGGCGGCCGGCCTCGCGCTGCTGCGCGGCACCTGGCCGACCGAGCGCGCCGAGGACCGGCTGCTGTTCCTGGACGCCCTCCAGGAGGGCCTCTCGCTCGCCGACGAGGACTTCCTGGAGGCCGCGCTCGGCGACCGCAGCAAGAACGTCCGGGCCACCGCCGCCGAACTGCTCTCCACCCTGCCCGGCTCCGCGCTGGCTACCCGGATGGCCGAGCGCGCCCGCGCCGCCGTGCGCCTCTCCGGCCATGGCACGCACCTGCTGGTCACCCCGCCCGCCTCCTGCGACCCGGCCATGCAGCGCGACGGCATACCGCCCAAGTCGCCCACCGGGCGCGGCGAACGGGCGTGGTGGTTCGGCGAGGTGATCGCCGCCGCTCCGCTCTCCCTCTGGTCCGGGCACACCGGCCTGACGCCCGAGCGGCTGCTCGCCCTGCGGGTCGGCGACGCCATCGACGAGACCAGCAGCACCTGGGCGGACGACCTGCGCGAGGCCTGGGCCCGGGCCGCCGTCCGCCAGCAGGACGCCGGCTGGGCGCGCGCCCTGCTCGGCCCCGCGCCGGTCCCCGGCCCCGGGCGCCCCGCCCGCACCACCGGCGCCCCCGCCAAGCTGCTCGCGGTGCTCCCGCCCGCCGAACGGGCCGCCTGGACGGCCGCCTTCATCGAGGCGCACGGCCTCGGCGACTCCTTCCAGCTGCTCGGTGCCTGCGCCACCCCCTGGACGCCGCCGCTGTCCACCGCGGTGGTCGAGGCGCTGGCCCGGGCCGCCGCCTCCGGCGCCTACCCGTGGAGCCACAGCGGGGTGCTCGGCATGACCGAGCGCGCGCTCTCCCCGCAGAGCGCGGAGGCGGTCGAGGCACTGGCCGCCGGGGCCGCGCCCGCCACCGCCTGGGGCGAGACCTTCGCCCGGCTGGCCGGGACGCTGCGCTTCCGCGAGGCGATGCTCGCCGAACTGGCGGCCTGACCGGACGACGCGCGGAGGACCGCCAAGAGGCCCGCAGACGAAGGGGCCGGTGCCGGACGGCGACGTCGTCCGGCACCGGCCCCTCGGCGGCTGTCAGCCGGCGGCGCGCAGATTGGCCTCGACCCAGGCGACCACGTCGCCGGTCGGCGTGCCCGGGGTGAAGATGTCGGCGACACCCATCGCCTTCAGTTCGACGATGTCCTCGTCCGGGATGATCCCGCCGCAGAACACCTTGATGTCCTCGGCGTCGCGCTCCTTCAGCAGCTCCAGCACCCGCGCGCAGAGCGTCATGTGCGCCCCCGACAGGATCGACAGGCCGATGCCGTCCGCGTCCTCCTGGATCGCGGTGTCGACGACCTGCTCCGGCGTCTGGTGCAGACCGGTGTAGATGACCTCCATACCGGCGTCGCGCAGGGCGCGCGCGATGACCTTGGCGCCGCGGTCGTGGCCGTCCAGCCCCGGCTTGGCGACCACCACGCGGATCGGTCCTGACACACCCATCACTGCCTCCCGGACCTCGTCGTCCATCCCCCACCGGACCTTGTGGGGCACGGGCGAGGTTAACGAGCAATAACCAATCTGAGGGGAGGGTAGCGTCACCCGCCGCGGTTGGCCGCACCGCCCCTCAAGACGAGGGGAAAATCACAGGACCGCCCACCGCCCCTCCTCTCTTCTACCCCGCAACCGCACACCCCCAGCCCCTTGACAACCGGACTTTTGTCCGGATGTCGGGCTTCCGGCTACAGTCACGGTCGTTTACCCCCCGCTACCCGCCCGCCGACGCGCCCGAGGCCCACCGAGGAGGCAGCCGCGATGGCTCCCGAAGCAGCCGCTCGCCCGACCCGTGCGGAACTGCGCCTCGCCGCCCGCGAGCAGTCCCGGGCGCAGCGCCGTGACGCCGCCAAGGCCGCCACCCGCACCGCGCTGCTGCGGGTCGCCCTGCCCTCGGTGGCCGCGCTCGGCGTCGCCGCCGCCGCGGCCGTCACCGTCCAGGGCGAGGCCGACCAGCAGCGCGCCCAGGCCGCCGGCCGGGTCCCCGAGCAGGCCACCGCCGCCGATGCCCCGGACGGCGCGCAGACCGGGGCCGCGCAGACCGGGGCCGCGCAGGCCGCCCAGCAGGCGCTGGCCGCCGGCGAGGCCGACCAGACCGCCTCCCGCGGCGACGCCCGCCAGCCGCTCGCCGGCACCCAGGACGGCGCGGCCGACCCGGCGGGCCGGAACGGCCCGAACGGGCAGCCGTCCGCGCAGACCGCCGCCACCGACCAGCCGCCCGCGCCCCAGCGCCCCGCGATCTCGATGCCGGTCGCCCAGCACGGCGTCGGCGAGGCCTTCGGCGCCGCCGGAACCCACTGGGCCAAGCGGCACACCGGCATCGACTTCCCGGTGGACGGCGGCACCCAGGTGATGGCCGTCGCCGACGGCACCATCCGCACGCAGTGGAATCCGTCGTACGGCTACATGACCATCCTCAAGACCGCCGACGGCACCGAGGTCTGGTACTGCCACCTGCGCTCGTACAAGATCCGCAAGGGCACGGTGAAGGCCGGCGACGTCATCGCCTTCGTCGGCAGCAGCGGCAACAGCACCGGCCCGCACCTGCACCTCGAAATCCGCCCGGCCGGCGGCGGCGCGCCCGTCGACCCGCTGCCCTGGTTCCTCGCCCAGGGCCTCGACCCGCGCTGAACGGACAGCGCGGGCCGACCGGCCCGGGGCCCTACAGCTTCTCGACCGGCGCGTAGCGCAGCAGCAGTTGCTTGCGCCCCTCCGAGCCGAAGTCCACGGTGGCCTGTGCCTTGTCGCCGACGCCGGTGGTGGCCACCACGGTGCCCAGCCCGAAGGTGTCGTGGGTGACCCGGTCGCCGACCGCCAGCGCGACCGCCTCCCGCTCCACCGCCGCGCCCGAACGCCGCGCCGACTGCCCCCAGCCCGCCTTCGGCGAGGCCCCGGCGGCCGACCCGCGCGAGCCCTGGGCCGACCCGCGCGAGGAGCCGCCCCCGGCCGAGGACCTCCCGCCCCAGGAGGACCCCGAGGAGAAGCCCCGGGAGGCCGGCGCCGAGGCCGCCCCCGTGCGCTTCCACTCCACCAGCGTCTCCGGGATCTCCTCCAGGAACCGCGAGGCCGGGTTGTACGACGGCTGCCCCCAGGCGCTGCGCAGCACCGACCTGGTCAGGTAGAGCCGCTGCCGCGCCCGGGTCAGCCCGACGTACGCCAGGCGCCGCTCCTCCTCCAGCTCCTTGACCTGGTTGAGCGCCCGCATGTGCGGGAAGATGCCGTCCTCCATGCCGGTCAGGAAGACCACCGGGAACTCCAGGCCCTTGGCGGTGTGCAGGGTCATCATGGTGATGACGCCCTGCCCCTCCTCGTCCTCGTCCGGGATCTGGTCGGAGTCGGCGACCAGCGCCACCCGCTCCAGGAAGTCGGCCAGCGAGCCGACCGGCGGCGCGCCGTCCTCGCCCGCGTCCGGGCGCTCGCCCGGGTCCTGCTCGTACTCCAGGGCGACCGAGGCCAGCTCCTGGAGGTTCTCCACCCGGGTCTCGTCCTGCGGGTCGGTGGAGGCCTGCAACTCGGCGAGGTAGCCGGTCTCCTCCAGCACCGCCTCCAGCACCGCGGCGGGGCCCGCGCCGGACTCGACGACCTGGCGCAGCCCGGCCATCAGCGCGTTGAACTTCTTCACCGCGTTCGCCGAGCGCGCGGCCATGCCGTACGCCTCGTCGACCCGCCGCAGCGCCTGCGCGAAGGAGATCCGCTCGCGCGCGGCCAGCGCGTCGACCATCGCCTCGGCCCGCTCGCCGATGCCGCGCTTGGGCACGTTGAGGATCCGGCGCAGCGGCACGGTGTCCTCCGGGTTGGACAGCACCCGCAGGTAGGCCAGGACGTCCTTGACCTCCTTGCGCTCGTAGAAGCGCACCCCGCCGACCACCTTGTACGGCAGGCCGACCCGGATGAACACCTCCTCGAAGACGCGGGACTGCGCGTTGGTGCGGTAGAAGATCGCGACGTCGCCGGGCTTGGCCGTGCCCGCGTCGGTGAGCCGGTCGATCTCGTCGGCGATGAACTGGGCCTCGCCGTGCTCGTCGTCCGCGACGTAGCCGACGACCTTCTCGCCGTCCTCGCCGGCCGTCCAGAGCTTCTTCTCGCGCCGGTTGGCGTTGCGCTCGATGACGGCGTTGGCCGCGCTCAGGATGGTCTGGGTGGAGCGGTAGTTCTGCTCCAGCAGGATCGTGGTGGCGTTCGGGTAGTCCTCCTCGAACTGGAGGATGTTGCGGATCGTCGCGCCGCGGAAGGCGTAGATCGACTGGTCCGCGTCACCGACCACGCACAGCTCGGCGGGCGGCACCTCGGCGAGCCGGCCGGCCGCCGGGTCGACCCAGTCGCCGTCGACGGTGCGCTTCGGGGCGTCGGCCGCCGCGCCGCCGCTCAGCTCGCGGACCAGCGTGTACTGGGCGTGGTTGGTGTCCTGGTACTCGTCGACCAGGATGTGCCGGAACCGCCGCCGGTAGTGCTCCGCGACGTCGGGGAAGGCCTGGAGCAGGTTCACCGTCGTCATGATGATGTCGTCGAAGTCGAGGGCGTTGGCCTCGCGCAGCCGCCGCTGGTAGAGGAAGTACGCCTCGGCGAGCTTCTTCTCCGTCGGGTTGGCGGCCTGGTCGGCGTAGGTCTCCTCGTCGATCAGCTCGTTCTTGAGGTTGCTGACCTTCGCGGTGAAGGACTTCGGCGGGAACTGCTTGGGGTCCAGGTCGAGGTCGCGGCAGACCAGGGCCATCAGCCGCTGCGAGTCGGCGGCGTCGTAGATCGAGAACGACGAGGTGAAGCCGAGCAGCTTGGACTCGCGGCGCAGGATCCGCACGCAGGCGCTGTGGAAGGTGGAGACCCACATCGCCCGGGCGCGCGGGCCGACCAGCTGCTCGACGCGCTCGCGCATCTCGCCGGCCGCCTTGTTGGTGAAGGTGATCGCCAGGATCTCGCCCGGCTGCACGCCGCGCGCGGCCAGCAGGTGGGCGATCCGGTGGGTGAGCACCCTGGTCTTGCCCGAGCCGGCGCCGGCCACGATCAGCAGCGGCGAGCCGGCGTGCAGCACGGCCTCGCGCTGCGGGTCGTTCATGCCCTCCAGCAGCGCGGCCGGGTCGATCACCGGCCGGGCGGCGCCGTTGCGGTACCAGGCGTCCCGCTCCGCCTCGGCGGCGTGGTCGGTGTGGAACAGCCCGTCCGGGATCGCCTCCTCGAAGGCGTCGTACGGGACGTCGTCCTCGTACGGCGGCGGCTCCTCGTCGATCGGCGGCGCGGGTTGCTTCGACCCGGCGGCGGGGGCCTCGAAACCGGGGAGCGGGAGGTCGTCAAAGAGGCTACTCATGGCACTGACGAGTCTATGGCCACCCGCCGACAAGCCCGTCCGGCCCTCGGCGGGGCCGGGCGGGCTCGTCGCGGACGCGCCGGTCAGACCAGCCGGCGCGCGGTGGCCCAGCGGGTCAGCTCGTGCCGGTTGCTCAGCTGGAGCTTGCGCAGCACCGCCGAGACGTGGCTCTCCACCGTCTTGACCGAGATGAACAGCTGCTTGGCGATCTCCTTGTACGCGTACCCGCGGGCGATCAGCCGCAGCACCTCGCGCTCGCGCTGGGTCAGCCGGTCCAGGTCCTCGTCCACCGGCGGGGTGTCGGTGGCGGCGAAGGCGTCCAGCACGAAGCCGGCCAGCCGGGGCGAGAAGACGGCGTCCCCGTCGGCGATCCGGAAGATCGCGTCGACCAGGTCGGTCCCGGTGATCGTCTTGGTGACGTAGCCGCGGGCGCCGCCGCGGATCACGCCGATCACGTCCTCCGCCGCGTCCGACACCGAGAGCGCCAGGAACCTGACTCCCCCCGGGTCCCCCATCAGCCCGGCCGAGCGGCGCAGCACCTCGACGCCGCCGCCACCGGGCAGGTGGACGTCCAGCAGCACCACGTCCGGCCGGGTCTCGGCGACCACCCGGACCGCGGACTCCACGTCGTCGGCCTCGCCGACCACGTCGATCCCGGTCGCCTCGGTGCGCCCGATCTCCGCCCGTACCCCCGTCCGGAACATCCGGTGGTCGTCGACCAGCACGACCCGCGCGCGGCGCTCCGGCGCTGCCTCAGTCATTCGCTCTCTCCATCTCCAGCTCGACCTCGGTCCCGCCGTCCGGCGCCGGCCGCACCCGTGCGGTGCCGCCGTTGCGCTTCATGCGGCCGAGGATCGACTCGCGTACGCCCATCCGGTCCTCGGGCACCGTGTCCGGGTCGAAGCCCGGGCCGTGGTCGCGGACGAACACCATCACGGTCCTCCCCTCGACCTCGGCGTAGACCTGGACCGGTCCCCCGCCACCGTACTTGGCCGCGTTGACCGTCGCCTCCCTCGCGGCCTGCATCTGCGCCGCGATCCGCTCGTCCATCGGGCAGTCGCCGACGATCACCACCTCGACCGGGACGCCGTGCCGGTCCTCGACCTCGGCGACCACCGCCCGCAGGCTCTCCGCCATGGTGTCCGGCGCCTGCTCGGCGACCGCCTCCGGGCGGTAGAGCCACAGCCGCAGCTCGCGCTCCTGGGCCCGGGCCAGCCGCAGGACCTCCTTGGGGTCCTCGGCGCGGCGCTGGATGAGGGTCAGGGTGTGCAGCACCGAGTCGTGCACGTGGGCGGCGATCTCGGCGCGCTCCTGGGCGCGGATGCGGGCGGTGCGCTCGGCGCCGAGGTCCTGCCACATCCGCAGCGCGTACGGGCCGACCAGCACGAGCACGCCGGCCAGCACCGCGAGCGAGGCCTCGATCACCGAGCCGATCGTCGAGCCGCCGCCCTGGGTGGCCAGGAAGGCGATGATGCCCGCCACCACCAGCAGCACGCCCGCGCCGACCCGGGTGTAGGCGCCGCGCCGCTTCTCGCCCTCCTCCAGTCCGAACCAGCGCTGCCAGCGGGAGTCGTCGGCCTGCCGCCAGACCAGCGCCACACCGACGCCGATCGCCAGCAGCGGCCAGGTGTAGGGCTTGGCGGTCTGCACGTTGAGCGCGTTGAGCAGGGCGATCACGCCGATCACCAGCATCACCAGCGCGGCCAGCTGGCCCAGCCCGCCCTGCCGCTGGCCCGCGGCGGCGCCGGACGCGCCGGACCCCTCGCCCGCCTCGACCGGCTCGCCCCGCAGGGCGTGCTGCAGCACCTCGCGCAGCCGGCCGATCCACCCGCCGCGCCGGCCGTCCTTGCTCAGCTCCCCGCCGCCGCCCGCCTGCCAGGAGCCGACCGGGACGAAGGCGCCGTTCACGTACACCCAGTGCGCGCCGCCCCGCCGGGCGGGCTCGCCGATGCCGATCGGCACCACGAACCAGAACGCCGCGTAGAGCAGCCCGCCGAGGCCCTGGGCGAAGAACAGCATCACGAAGGCGATCCGCACCCAGCTGACGGGCAGTCCGAGGTGCACGGCGAGCCCGTGCGCGACACCGCCGAGCATCCGCCCCTGCGGGCTGCGGTACAGCCGGCGGTAGGGCGGTTTCCCGTCGGCGGGAGCGGTCGGGTCGCCACCCCCGGGCGGCGCGGGCTCGGGGGCGAGGGGGCGGGAGTCGGAACCGGGTGCTGCCACGGCACCGATGGTTCCACGCGGGCGGACCCGGACGCATCAGGGTGTGGCCCTAAGGGTCCCCCCGCGGGCACGCCCGGCCCTGCCCGTGCGGGAACCCTGACCCTTCTCAGGGACAAGTCAGGGTCCGAGCAGGGACGGGACCGGTTGGGGCGGGGGCGCGGCACCCACCAGGATGGTGGCATGACCGAAGACCACCGCGCAGAGGAGCTCCACGAGGCCGGGACGAGCGCCCCACCCGCGCCGGACCGACCCCCGCTGACCCGGGCCGAGCACCACCGCGTGGTGGCCGGCGTCTGCGGCGGCCTCGGCCGGCACCTGGACATCGACCCGGTGGTGTTCCGCGTCGTGACGGTCGTGCTCTGCCTCTCCGGCGGCCTCGGCCTCTTCCTGTACGGCCTGGCCTGGCTGATCGTGCCGACCGAGCCGGGCACGGACGGCAAGGGCGCCGCCCGCTCCGGCCGCACCGAGCTCCAGCGGGTGCTCACCGGCCGGGTCGACGGCCAGTCGGTCGGCGCGGTGCTGCTGACCGTGATCGGCACCGGCGTCTTCTTCTCCTCGATGGGCGACGGCGGCCAGCTGTTCCCGCTGCTGCTGCTCGCCGGGCTGGTCTTCCTCGCCGTCCGCTACGACCCCGAGCGCCGGCGCGGCGGCCGGGTCCGCGGCCGCCGCCGGCACCACCACCCCCACGGCCACGTCCACGGCTACGGCCAGCCGCAGGGCGGCCCGTACGACCGGTACTTCCCGGACGACCCCGCTGCCGCCGGGGGCCCCGCCGCGACCGCCGGGAGCGCCGCGAGCGGCTACCGCTGGCCGCGCGAGGAGCCGGCCGCCGACGACGAGGCCCGCGCCCGGCACGCCGCCGCGCGCGCCGCCGGCACCGTCCCCGCCGACACCCCGCACCCCGGCCCGTCCGGCTACCTGTGGGACCCGCGCCACCCCGAGCGCAACCCGTACGACGGCGCCGCGACCCCGCCGCCCGGTGCCCCGGCCCGGCCGTGGTGGCAGCGCACCGACCTGCCGCAGGGCGACCCGCTGCGCAAGGAGGCCGGGCCCGTCCCGCCGGCCGCGCCGCGCCCGCCCGTGGTGGTGCACCGGCGCGAGCGCTCCCCGCTCGGCCTGATCGGCCTGCTGCTGGCGGTGGGCGCGGCCAGCGCCGTCTGGTCGGCCTCGACCGACGGCGGGGCGACGGTACGGGCCGGCAGCGTGCTGGCCACCGCGCTGCTGGTGATCGGACTGACCCTGCTGGTCGGCGCGAAGTTCGGCCGGGCCCGCCGGCTGGTGGTCCCGGGCCTGCTGCTCACCGTCGCGCTGACCGCGGTCGGCCAGTCCTCGGTCTCGCCCCGGAACTTCGCGGGCGACCGCACCTGGACCGTCGCCACGACCGCCGAGCTGCAGCCGAAGTACACGCTGGGGGTCGGCTCGGCGCACCTGGACCTCGGCACGCTCGACCCGGCCGGCACGGCCCTGGCGACCACGGTCGAGCTGGGCGTCGGCGACCTCACCGTAACGGTGCCGTCGAGCGTCACGGTCAACGTGCGCAGCGAGATCGGCCTGGTCGAGGTCCGCCTCGCCGACCGCGAGCCGTCCGACGACGGCCCGGGAGACCGCAGCTACCAGCTGCTCCCGGTGAACGGACAGACATCCAAGGGCACGCTCGACCTCACGCTGAAGGTCGGGCTCGGCAGCATCAAGGTGGTCCAGCAGTGAGGAAGCACCAGCTCGACCTGTTCTCGCTGATCGCCGGCGGGTTGTTCACCGCGATCGCGGTGCTCTACCTGGTGGCGGCGGTGAACGACGTCTCGGTGAACGGCCGGATCGTCATCCCGGTGACCTTCATCGTCCTGGGCCTGGGAGGCCTGGCCGGGGCGGTGGCGGCGGCGGTCCGGCGCTCCCGGCCCGAGGAGCCCGGGCGGGAGGGTTAGGCCCTCCCGGGGTCAGGCCTCCAGCGGGCCCAGGTGCAGCTTGTCGCCCTCCTTGGTGACCCGGTACTTGGGCAGCGGCCTGGTGGCCGGGCCGTTCAGCACCGCGCCGGTGGCCGCGTCGAACCGGGAGCCGTGGCAGGGGCAGTAGAGCTTGCCGTCCTTCGGTGCGTCGACCGCGCAGCCGGAGTGGGTGCAGACCGAGGAGAACGCGCAGTACTGGCCCGCCTTGGGCTGCACCACGTAGACGGCGTCGCCGCTGGCCGGGTCCTTGACCTGGGCCGAGCCGCCGACCGGGACGCTCGCGGCGTCCACCGTGACCGGCGCCGCGGCCGGCGCCGCGGACTGCTTCGCCTTCGCGGTGGGCCTGTCCCGCCCGAAGGTGGCGGTCAGCGAGCCGGTGAGCAGCCCGGCGCCGCCCATCGCGACGGCCGCGATGCCGCCGTCCATCAGGGCCCGGCGCCGGACGTGGTCCTCGCTCAGGCCGCGGCGGCGGTCCCGGGCGGAGCGCCGGGCGAGGTAGCCGTCCACCGAGAGGTACGGGGTGCCGGCCAGCACCAGCGGCGTCCAGGCCATCAGGTAGACGAGGTCGTTGCCGAGGTAGTACGGCGAGACGCTCCAGCTGACGGTGAGCCAGAGGGTGAGGCTGATCAGGGCCCCGCCGACGGCGGCGAGCCGGCCCCAGAGGCCGAGCAGGGTGCCCAGGCCCACCGCCAGCTCGCCGAAGGCGACCAGCAGGGCGAACGGGGTGGGGTGGTCCAGCGCCGGGCCGAGCAGGAAGTCGATCGGGCTGGAGCCCTTGACCGCCCGGGTCTGCGAGACGAACGAGGCCGGGTCGACGGCCCCGGCCAGGTAGTGGCCGTCGGAGAGCTTGTCGAGCGCCGCGTAGACGAAGGTGACGCCGAGGAAGAGCCGCAGCGGCAGCAGCGCCAGCCGCGAGCCGGCCGCCTTCCAGGCGGCGATCCGGGCGGCCGCGCCAGCCGGGCCCGCGCCGTCCGAAGGGCCCGTGGACGGCCCGGCCGCACCCGACCCGGCCGCGCCGTCACCCGCGGTCCCGGCCCCGGTTCCGGCGGCCGTTCCCGACCCGGCCGCCACGGAGCTGCTGGCCTCCGCCATTCCCCACACCTTCCCTCACCGGCCCGCCACCGCCTGACAGGTCCGGACGCATTCTGCCCGCTGATGCGCGCTTTCGGTGGGAGGGCCCACGGAGGGCCCTCCCCGTGAACCCGAACACCCGCGCCGTCGCCCCCTTGGTACGGGGACGACGGCGCGGGTGTTCAGAACCGGTCAGGACCGGCCGGGACGGGGAGTGCTCACTCCCACTCGATGGTGCCCGGCGGCTTGCTGGTGCAGTCCAGCACCACGCGGTTGACGTCGCGGACCTCGTTGGTGATCCGGGTGGAGATCCGGGCCAGCACGTCGTACGGCAGACGCGACCAGTCGGCGGTCATGGCGTCCTCGGAGGACACCGGGCGCAGCACGATCGGGTGACCGTAGGTGCGGCCGTCGCCCTGGACGCCGACGCTGCGGACGTCCGCGAGCAGGACGACCGGGCACTGCCAGATCTCGCGGTCCAGGCCGGCCGCGGTCAGCTCCTCGCGGGCGATCGCGTCGGCCTCGCGCAGCAGGTCCAGGCGGTCCCTGGTGACCTCGCCGACGATCCGGATGCCCAGGCCGGGGCCCGGGAACGGCTGGCGCTGGACGATCTCCTCCGGCAGGCCCAGCTCCTGGCCGACCATCCGGACCTCGTCCTTGAACAGCTTGCGCAGCGGCTCGACCAGCGCGAACTGCAGGTCCTCGGGCAGGCCGCCGACGTTGTGGTGGGACTTGATGTTGGCGGTGCCGGTGCCGCCGCCGGACTCCACGACGTCCGGGTACAGGGTGCCCTGGACGAGGAAGTCGACCGACTCGCCGTGCTCGCCGGCCTCGGCGATGATCTCGGCCTGCGCCTGCTCGAAGACCCGGATGAACTCCCGGCCGATGATCTTGCGCTTCTCCTCAGGGTCGCTGACGCCCTTCAGCGCGTCCAGGAAGCGCTCCTGCGCGTCGACGACCTTCAGCTGCACGCCGGTGGCCGCGACGAAGTCCTTCTCGACCTGCTCGGTCTCGCCCTTGCGCATCAGGCCGTGGTCGACGTAGACGCAGGTCAGCCGGTCGCCGATGGCCTTGTTGACCAGGGCGGCGGCGACCGCCGAGTCCACGCCGCCGGACAGGCCGCAGATCGCGCGCTTGTTGCCGACCTGGGCGCGGATCGCCGCGACCTGCTCCTCGACCACGTTGCCGGTGGTCCAGGTGGGGGCGATGCCGGCGCCGCGGTAGAGGAAGTGCTCCAGGATCTGCTGGCCGTGGTCGGAGTGCAGCACCTCGGGGTGGTACTGGACGCCGTAGAGGCGGGCCTCGTCGTTCTCGAAGGCCGCGACCGGCACCACGTCGGTGGAGGCGGTGACGGTGAAGCCCTCGGGGGCCGCGGAGCAGGCGTCGCCGTGCGACATCCACACCGAGTGCTGGGCCGGGACGCCCTCGAACAGGGTCGAGCCGGTGCGCGAGACGGTCAGCGGGGTGCGGCCGTACTCCCGGGCGCCGGTGTTGTCGACGGTGCCGCCGAGCGTCTTGGCCATCAGCTGGAAGCCGTAGCACATGCCGAAGACCGGCACGCCGGCCTCGAAGATCGCGCGGTCGAGCTGCGGCGCGCCCTGCTCGTAGACCGACGAGGGACCGCCGGAGAGGATGATCGCCTTCGGGTTCTTGGCGAGCATCTCGGCGACCGGCATGCTGCTCGGCACGATCTCGCTGTAGACCCGGGCCTCACGCACCCGACGGGCGATGAGCTGGGCGTACTGGGCACCGAAGTCGACCACCAGGACGGTGTCGGTCTCAGGTACGGACTGGACGGGAGTAGCAGAGGACACAGACGGCCTTCCGGCAGCGGTACGAAAGGTGTCGCGCGGCGCGCCCTACGGAAGGTGCACGGCGGGCGACGGGCGGGGGTCTGCCACCGAGTCTACCGGGCTGGCCGGTTTCACTCGTCTGCCCGCCCCGGCGACCGTGACCGTCGCGGCGGCCGGTTCGTTGCTCCGGACAGACCGTACGACCGTGCCGCGCCCGCCAGACGCGTCGCCCCGCCCCGGCCAGGGCGCCTCCGTACGGCACTGCAGGACCACGCGTGGAGCTCACCCCAGTCCACCGGCGCGCGTGGCGTCGTCGCGGAGAACCGGCCCCGGCCGGGGAGCGACGCGCCGTGGGACCGCGCGCGGGTGCTGCGGCCGGCCAGCAGGGGACAGCGAACCCGGCCGCGACTGGACCAGGGAGGTGGGGCGGCCGGCCGCCGGGGACGCCCGGAGCCGGCCGCCGCACCCGCCGCGATCCCGGCGCACCCCGTTCACCGTCCCCGCGCCACCGTGCGCGTCCCCCGTGCGCGTCCCCCGTGCACTCCGGCCAGCGCCGCTACACACCGTGATCATCGCCGCCGCCCTCCGCCGACCGCCCCGGCGTCCGGCGCGGTGGGCCCGGCATGGGCCGGCCATCGGCCCGACCATCGGCGCGGCCGGAAACGGCCCGTACCGAATCATGCCGAATCGGTTGCAGAGCAAGCCCTTCGTCCAGGACGATGCTGGGTGGAAGAGGTTCTCCCGGCGGCCGAGCGGCCGACCGCGGAGTACCGTCCCGGTGCCGCCGAGACCCGCGGTGGCAACGATTATCACCTCACGCTCCGTGAGCGATGGTCCGATGTCGGCATGCGCGCCGGACCTCCGCCGCGGCACTGTGCGCCCGCGCGCGCCGGCCCACCCCTGCCGGAGCGGCCGCGCGCGACCCATCAGCCAACCGTCCGACGGCGCTCCTCCCCCGGCGCCGTCACCCAGCACCGGCGCGCCCTGACGCCGCGTGCTGAGCGACAAAGGGCCCCGTTCCCCCGCGGGGCCCTTTGCCCTGTCCGGGGCCGGGCCGGTCGCACCGGCCCGGCCCCGGACCCGTCGCTACCGGCGGCTCCAGACGCTCGGGTCCACCGGGCCCTCGTCCTCCGGCCGCCGCCCGGCGGGGCGCTCGCCGGGCCCCCGACCGTCGCCCGAGCCGATCACGTCCACGCCGGTCACCTCGGAGACGGTCACCTCCGGGACGAGCGCCTCCGGGCCGCCCGGCGCGCCGCCGGTGAACTCCCCGTCCGGCTGCGCCGGCACCGCGGCCGACGGCGGCTGCTTGCGGCGGTCGAGGGCCGCCAGCAGCGGCGGCACGGCCAGCGCGCCGACCGCCGCCCACAGGGCGTTGGCCACCAGCAGCGTCCACGGCACCAGGGAGAGCGCGCTCTCGAACCCGGTGTCCCGGCTGCGGCCGAGGTAGCGGACGGTGGTCTGCGAGGAGCTCAGCATCCCGGAGACCAGCATCAGCAGGCTGAGCCCGGCGGCGTACACCGCCGACAGCCGGAGCCGGTCCGCGGCGTCCAGCCGCCGCCGGTACGCCGTCCAGCCGAGCACCGCGGCGGCGGCCAGGGCGAGCAGTGCGGTCCAGCGCCAGTCGCCGTTCGCGCCGTGCAGGTCGAAGAAGGAGTAGTCGTCGACGTCGCGCGGCTCCCGGTACCAGTCCGAGCCATCGACCGTCGGCATCTCGCTGGTGGTCCGGAAGGTCGCACCGGAGCCCAGTCCGAGCAGCATCAGGCCGACGTTGGGCAGGAAGGCCATCGCGGTGCCCGTCAGCTCGCCGCCGGCGCTCGTGTCCCCGCTGTGGACCGCGACCACCACGAGGCCGGCCACCGCCGCCAGGCCCATGGTGACCGCCAGCGCACGGCCGGCCGCCAGCCCGGCGACCGCCCAGCCGCGCACCGCCCGGTTGCGCCAGGCCGCCCAGCGCAGCGCGTCGGTCCCGTACACGGCGAACGCGAGCAGCCCGGCGAGCAGCGCCGTCCAGCCGGCCGCCTCGATCCAGCCGGCCGAGGACTCGTAGCCGGCCCGGCCGAGCGCCCCGGAGTCGACGTCCACGTCGAAGCGTCCGCCCGGGTACCACGCGGCGCCGGCGAGCAGGCCGAGCAGCACGGTCACCGCGGCCGAGGCCACGGCGGTGCGCGCGGCCTCGGCGGCCGCCTGCCGGCGGGTCAGCTGCTCGCCGGTGCGCTCCTGGCGGCGGCGCGCGCCGATCCGCAGGCCCAGCCAGAGCGCGAGCAGCCACAGCGCGGTGACGGTCAGCGGCACCGCGCGGATCAGCGTCCCGCCGTCGCCCCCCGCTTCGACCGGACCGTCGGCGGCGACGTCCAGCCGGAACGGCGCGCCGAGGGCGCCGAGGACGATCGCCAGCCCCGTGCCGAAGCGCTCACCGTAGGAGGGCGGGTCGATGACGACCGTGTAGGGGAAGAAGTCGTCCGGGATCGCGACGGCGAGCGCGGCCAGCAGCAGCACGGCGGTGGGCACGACGACCGCGCGCAGCGCCGGGCGCCAGTCGGCGCCGGTCAGCCAGGCGAGCGCGGCGGGCCTGCCGGCGGCCGGGTCGTACGGCCGGCCGGCGCCCCAGGGCGTCCCGACGGGCGGCGCGGGCGGCACCGGCGGCGCGGCCTGCACGGTCGGCGCGGACCGCGGAGCCGGCGGGGCCGGAGGCAGCACCGGCGGCGGGAGCACGCCCGGCGGCGTCGGTGGTGGCGGCGGTGGTGGCAGCACGGGCGGCGGCACCAGCGCCCGCCCGCAGGACGCGCAGGCGAGCGCCCCCTCCGCCGAAGCCGCGCCGCAGGATGCGCAGATGGCCATGGACCGCGTCCCCCCGTCCGAACGAACGATCTCCTGGTCCCCCAGGGCGCCCCTTTTCTCCCATCGGGTACGGACGGCTGTCAACCGCTCACGCGTCGCCGGGGCGGCTCGGTACGGACCCGGGACATTTCCCGGGTCCGCCCGGCCGCCCCGGCGACCGCCGGTCAGGCCTGCTTCTTCGGCACCTCCGGCACCGCCAGCAGCGGCAGCCGCAGCGCGCCGAACGCGTCGTCCGGCACCGCCGGGGCGAGCGGCGCGACCGGGGCGATCCGGCGGTACTCCTCGCCGGGCGCCGGGCGGGTGTCCCGCTCGCCCTTGTTGGGCCACATCGACATCGCCCGCTCGGCCTGCGCCGTGATGGTCAGCGACGGGTTGACGCCGAGGTTGGCGGAGACCGCCGCGCCGTCCACCACGCTGATCCCGGGGTGCCCGTAGAGGCGGTGGTACGGGTCGACGACCCCGGTCAGCGGGGAGTCGCCGATCGGACAGCCGCCCAGGAAGTGCGCGGTCATCGGGATGTCGAAGATCTCGCCGACGCTGCCGCCGGGGAACCCGTTGATCTCGTCGGCGAGCGCCCGGGCGCCGCGCTCGGCGGCCGGGATCCAGGTCGGGTTGGGCGCGCCGTGGCCCTGGTGGGAGGTCAGCGCCCCCTTGCCGAGGCCCTTGTCCTTCAGCGAGACGGTGATCGAATTGTCCAGGGACTGCATCACCAGGCCGATGATCGTCTTCTCCGACCACCGGTGCTGGTTCATCGACCGGGCGAAGGTCACCGGGTGCTTGACCGAATTGCCGAGGTAGCGCAGCCAGCGCGGGAGCCGCCCGCCGCCCCGGACCTGGGCGATCGACAGCGCGCCCATCGCGTTGGAGCCCTTGCCGTAGCGGACCGGCTCGATGTGGGTGTTCTCGTCCGGGTGGATCGAGGAGGTGATCGCCACGCCCTTGGTGAAGTCCGCGCGGGCACCGTAGCGCCGGTCCGTGGTCTGCGCGCCCACCAGCGCCTCGGAGTTGGTCCGGGTCAGCTCGCCGAGCCGGGCCGAGATCCGCGGCAGGTGACCGGCCGCGCGCATCCGGTGCAGCAGGGTCTGGGTGCCGTAGGTGCCGGCCGCGACCACCACCCTGGCGGCGGTGATGGTCCGCGCCCCGGCCTTGACCGGGTCGGTGGTGGAGCGGCTGTCGGTGCGCCGGACGTCCACCGCGAAGCCGCCCTGCCACTCGCGGATCCGGGCCACCGTGGTCAGCGGGTGGATCTCGGCGCCGCCGCGCTCCGCCAGGTACAGGTAGTTCTCGGTCAGCATGTTCTTGGCGCCGTGCCGGCAGCCGGTCATGCACTCGCCGCACTCCACGCAGGCCCTGCGGGCCGGACCGGCGCCGCCGAAGTACGGGTCCGCCACCTCGCCGCCGGGCGCCGCCTTCGCCGTGCCGTCCCCGTCCTCGCCGTCGCCGAAGAAGACCCCGACCGGTGCCATGTGGAAGGTGTCGCCGACGCCCATCCGCTCGGCGGCGGCCTTCAGGTGGACGTCGGAGGGGGTGACGGTCGGGTTGAGCCGCACCCCGAGCATCCGCCGCGCCTGGTCGTAGAACGGCGCCAGCTCCGCCTGCCAGTCGGTGATGTCGCGCCACTGGCGGTCCTCGAAGAACGCCTTCGGCGGCACGTACAGGGTGTTGGCGTAGTTCAGCGAGCCGCCGCCGACCCCGGCGCCGGCCAGGATCAGCACGTTGGCCAGCAGGTGGATGCGCTGGATGCCGTAGAGGCCGAGCTTCGGCGCCCACAGGTAGTTGGCCATGTCCCAGGAGTTGCGGGGCAGTTCGTCCCGGTCGAAGCGGCGCCCGGCCTCCAGGACGGCGACCCGGTACCCCTTCTCGGTCAGCCGCAGCGCCGAGACCGAACCGCCGAAACCGGAGCCGACCACGACCACGTCGTAGTCGAACTCCCGGTCCTCAGCCGAACCCACCATCTGCCACTGCTCCTTCGGAAGTCGTCCAGGGGAAGTCGTCCACGAAACGGGGTACCGGCCGCCGCCGGGGTCACCTGACGCGCAGGGCCTTCAGCATCCGCAGGCCGGCCGTCATCATCACCGCGTACTGCCGGTCCTCCTGGCCGAACATCGGCGCGATCGGCAGCACCCGCTGGCTCGCGATGGTCTGCGCCTCGGTGAACCGCAGGATCCCCTCGGCGCCGTGCCGCCGGCCGAGCCCGGAGTCGCCCATGCCGCCCATCGGCGAGGCGGCCGAGCCGTACGCCGCGCCGTAGGCCTCGTTGACGTTCACCGTGCCGGTGCGCAGCCGGGCCGCGATCGCCCGGCCGCGCCGGACGTCCCTGGTCCAGACGCTGGAGTTGAGGCCGTACGGGGTGGAGTTGGCGGCGGCCACCGCCTCCTCCTCGGTGTCGAAGCGGTAGACCGAGACCACCGGGCCGAAGGTCTCCTCGGCGCACACCGCCATGTCCGGGGTGACGCCGTCCAGGATGGTCGGCTCGAAGAAGAACGGGCCGAGGTCCGGCCGGGCCCGGCCGCCCGCCACCACGGTGGCACCGGCCTTGACCGCCTCCTCGACGTGCCGGGTGGTGGTCTCCAGCTGCCGGACGGAGACCAGCGAGCCCATGTCGGCCCCGTAGGCGAGGCCGCCGCCGAGCCGCAGGGCGCGGGTGCGGGCGGCGAACTTCGCGAGGAACTCGTCCGCCACCGAGCGGTGCACCAGCAGCCGCTCGATCGAGATGCAGAGCTGGCCGGCCGAGGAGAAGCAGGCCCGGACGGCACCCTCGGCGGCCCGGTCGAGGTCGGCGTCGGCGAGGACCAGCAGGGCGTTCTTGCCGCCGAGTTCGAGCGAGGCGCCGACCAGCCGGTCGGCGGCGCGCCGGGCGACGTCGCGGCCGGTGCGGGTGGAGCCGGTGAACGAGACGTAGTCGCCGTGCTCGACCACCGCGGGGCCGATCACCGGGCCGTCGCCGATCACGATCTGCCACAGGTCGGCCGGCAGTCCGGCCTCGATCAGCAGCTCGCGGGCCCAGAGCGCGGTCAGCGCGGTCTGCGTGTCCGGCTTGTTGACCACCGCGTTGCCCGCCACGAAGGCCGGCAGGGCGTCGCCGACCGACAGCTCCAGCGGGTAGTTCCACGGCGAGATGTGGCCGATCACGCCCTTGGGGCGGCGGGCCTCGATCGCCTGGGTGAACAGCGGAACCGCGCCCAGGTGGCGCTTGTCGCGCAGGTAGGCGTGGGCGGCGCGGCCGTAGTGGCGGGCGGCGATCGCGACGGCGAGGATCTCCTCGAAGGCGTGCAGCCGGGCCTTGCCGGTCTCCGCCTGGATGAGGTCGAGCACCTCGTCCTGCCGCTTGAGCAGCAGGTCGTGGAAGCGCAGCAGGACGGCGGCGCGGCGGCGGACCGGCAGCGCGGCCCAGGCCGGCTGGGCGCGCCGGGCCAGCTCGAAGGCGACCTCGACGTCCGCCGGGGTGGACTGCGGCAGGCCGGCCAGCCGCTCGCCGGTCAGCGGGGCGACGGTCTCCACCACGCTGGGCTCGCCGGTGGCGGTGACCCCGGCGACGAGGCGGGCGACCAGGGACGGGGGCACGGCCGAGGCGACGGTGCGTCCGCCGCCGGGCGCGGCGGGATTGCGGCCCGGCGCGCCGGCGCCGGCGGGGTCGTTGGCCGTGGCAGCTGCGGTGAGGTCCGACATAAGGCGCAGCCTAGGCGCTCGGCGCCCGCTTCGGTACCCGTGGGTAACAACAAACCGGACGGCCGCCGGCGGCCCACCGGGTCAGCGGGTGGGGGTGAAGTAGTGCAGCACCGCGTTGAACCGCTGCTCGGCCTCGTTCCACTCGTTGCCCCG
Organism: Kitasatospora sp. NPDC001527; assembly: GCF_040298605.1. NCBI lineage: Bacteria > Bacillati > Actinomycetota > Actinomycetes > Kitasatosporales > Streptomycetaceae > Kitasatospora > Kitasatospora sp. NPDC001527. The sequence continues at coordinate 120,292 of NZ_JBEPAM010000019.1, forward strand.
CTCGGGGCTGGACGAGTAGATCGCGTAGCTGGTGCCGTCCTCGTCGATGAACTCGGCCTCGATCGCCCGGCGCCGGCCGCCCTCCTTGGCCAGGTAGCTGAACTCCCAGACCGCCGCCTCGTGGCCGTTCACGGCGATGCCGGTCAGCTTGTGCTGCTTGTACTCCTTCCGCGACTTGGAGACGGTGGCCTCCATCTGCCGCAGGTGCTCCAGCGGCTTGACCGACTGGCCCACCGTCACCGCGAACTGCAGGTAGTGCACATTGCCGTCGGGGCTGTAGTAGATCTGGTTGTCCGAGGTGCTGGTGCGCTGCCAGACGGGGGTGGTCGCGGGCAGCGGGAAGCGGAAGCCGGCCGGGTCGTCCACCCAGCGGTAGCCGCTGGGCGCGGGCATCCCGCCGCCGTCGCCCGGTTCGGCCACGGACGGCACCGGCGGGACGGCGTTCTGCGAGGCGGCGTCGTGCCGGGTCAGCAGGAAGGTCGCCGCGACGGCCACCGCCACCACCACGGCCACCACGAGCAGCTGGAGCGCGGCCCGGCGCCTGGCCGGTCCGCGCGCGGGCGCGTCGGTGTACGCCACCGGCGCGACCGGCCCGGTGGGCGCCCCCTCGGACTCCCCGCGCCCCGGGTCGGCCCCGGCGGGATCGGCCCCGGCGCGGTCGCCGCCGACGAGCGGCGCCACCGACGGTTCCCCGGCCTCGGCCGGCGGCACCGGACGCGGCACCGTCACCGCCTCCGGCCCCTCGGGCGAGGGCTCGCCCGCCCCGTCCGGCTCGCCCGAACGGTCCACCACCGGCACCGACTGGGTCGGCATCCGCACCGGGGTGACCGGCTTGAAGCCGAGGGTGTGCCCGGCCTGCACCTCGGCCAGCATCCGGGCCGCCTCGTCCGCGCTCGGCCGGTCCGCCGGGTCCTTGGCCATCAGCGCGGCCAGCACCGGCCCCAGCGGCCCCGCCCGGCGCGGCTCCGGCAGCGGGTCGCCGACCACCGCGGCCAGCGTGGTCAGCGGTGAGGTACGGCGGAACGGCGAGTCGCCCTCCACCGCCGCGTACAGCGTCGCCCCGAGGCCCCACAGGTCGGAGGCCGGACCCGGCCGCTCGCCCTGCGCCCGCTCCGGCGCCAGGTAGTCCGGCGAGCCGACCAGGTCCCCCGGCCGGGTCAGCTCGGCCGAGCCCTCGTACGTCGCGATCCCGAAGTCCAGCAGCACCGCCCGCCCGGTCCCGTGCTCCAGCAGCACGTTGGCCGGCTTCACGTCCCGGTGCAGCACGCCCAGCTGGTGGCCCCGGTGCAGCGCGGCCAGCACCTGACCGCCCACCTCGGCGGCGGCGCGCGGCGGCAGCGTGCCGTCCTGGCTGATCACGTCGGCCAGCGAACGCCCGTCGACCAGCTCCATGACGATCCACGGCCGGCCGTCCTGCTCCAGCACGTCGTGCACCGTGATCACACCGGGATGCTTGATCCGGGCGGCCGCGGCGGCCTCCCGCTTCATCCGGGCGTGCAGGATCTCCAGCTCCTCCTCGGGGAGGTGGTTGACGGTCAGCTCCTTGACCGCGACCTCGCGGTCCAGCATCCGGTCCCTGGCCCGCCAGACCGTGCCCATCCCGCCGCGGCCCAGCCGCTCACCCAGCTCGTAGCGCCCGGCCAGCAGCCGCTCCGCCTCGGCCGACTCCGGCCGGTCATGCGCGCCCATCCGCGACCGCTCCCCCTCATCCACCTGCCGTCACCGCGACGGAGGGCCCGGAGCGGACCACTCGGTGCAGAGCACTGAATCGAACAAATCCCACGGACACATTAGGCGCCCCACCCGCCCCCCGGTAATCTCCCCCACCCGCCACGGTGGCGACCGTGGTCCCACCGACCCCGTCAGCCTGCGAACAGCACCACGGCCGCCACGCCGAACAGGAGCAGCAGGAACACCCCGCCGACCAGGAGGGGGCCCAGCAGCGCCGGCGGAATCCGCGGCGGCCGGGCCGGGCCGGGCGCGCTCCGACGACCGGGCGGCCCGCGAGCGGTCCGGGGACCGGGATCTC
>NZ_JBEPAM010000020.1:0-116587 GCF_040298605.1 Kitasatospora sp. NPDC001527
TCGGCCTACGCCGGCCAGACGGTGACCCTCAAGTTCAACGGCACCGAGGACGCGTCGCTGCAGACCAGCTTCGTGATCGACGACACCTCGATCGCCACGAGCTGACCCGGCGCCGGTGGAACCGGCGACAACCAGGTGAGACAGGGGCAGGGCCCGGCGGGTGCGACCGCCGGGCCCTGTGTCGTGCGCGGGCCGGTGCGCGGGGTATTGACGGCCCCCGGTCGGGCCTCTAGGTTCAGCGCTGCAAGTTTCTGAAACGTTTCAGCAAGCTTTCACGCGTGGTTCCCGGGCTGCCCCCACCTCAGCCACCCCCTCAGGAGACAACGTGGTCACCCCTGCTCGCGCAGTCGGCGCGCTCACCGCCTCGGCGGCCCTCGCGCTCTCCCTCACCGCCGCCCTCGGCGCCGCCCCCGCCGCCCGGGCCGCCCCGCCCGGCAACGGCAGGGACGTCACGGCGACGCTCTTCGAGTGGCGCTTCGACTCGGTCGCCAAGGCCTGCACCGACACCCTCGGCCCCAAGGGCTACGGCTTCGTCGAGGTCTCGCCGCCCCAGGAGCACATCCAGGGCGGCCAGTGGTGGACCTCCTACCAGCCGGTCAGCTACAAGATCGCCGGGCGCCTCGGCGACCGGACGGCCTTCAAGCGCATGATCGACACCTGCCACGCGGCCGGCGTCAAGGTGATCGCCGACTCGGTGATCAACCACATGTCCGCGGGCTCGGGCACCGGCACCGGCGGCACCGGCTACGGCAAGTACACCTACCCCGGCTTCTACCAGGACTGGGACTTCCACTCCTGCCGCACCGCGATCGGCAACAACTACGGCGACCGCTCCACCGTGCAGAACTGCGAGCTGGTCAACCTCGCCGACCTGGACACCGGCAGCGCCTACGTCCAGCAGACCGTCGCCCGCTACCTCGACGACCTGGCCTCGCTCGGCGTCGACGGCTACCGGATCGACGCCGCCAAGCACATCGCCGCCGCCGACCTCGCCGCCATCAAGGCCAGGACGGCCAAGCCCCAGGCCTACTGGGTGCAGGAGGTCATCTACGGCGCCGGCGAGCCGGTCCAGCCCTCCGAGTACACCGGCACCGGCGACGTCGACGAGTTCCGCTCCGGCACCTGGCTGAAGAGCGCCTTCCAGGGCGGCCGGCTCGCCGACCTCTCCGGCTGGGGCAGCGGCCTGCTGCCCACCGACAAGGCCCGCACCTTCGTCGACAACTGGGACACCGAGCGCAACGGCTCCACGCTGACCCACAAGGACGGCTCGACGTACACCCTGGCCAACGTCTTCATGCTGGCCCACCCGTACGGCTCGCCCAACGTGTACTCCGGCTACGCCTTCACCGGCCACGACGACGGCCCGCCGAACGGCGGCACCGTGAACGCCTGCTACCAGGACGGCTGGAACTGCACCCACGCCTGGCGGCAGGTGGCCAACATGGTCGGCTTCCGCAACGCGGTGGCCGGCACCGGGCTCACCGACTGGTGGTCCAACGGCAACAACGCGATCGCCTTCGGCCGGGGCGGCAAGGGCTTCGTGGCGGTCAACCGGGAGAGCGGGCCGATCACCCGGACCTTCCAGACCTCGCTGCCGGCCGGCTCCTACTGCGACGTCCAGCACGGCGACCCGGCGGCCGGCGGCTGCACCGGCCCGTCCTACACGGTCGGCTCGGACGGGCGGTTCACCGCGACCGTCGGCGCGGGCGACGCCGTCGCGCTGTACGTCGGCGCGCCCGGTGGTGGCACGGTGGTCACCGGCGGGGCCTCCTTCGCCGTCGGCGCGACCACCGTCTACGGGCAGAACATCCACCTCGTCGGCGACAACGCCGCGCTCGGCAACTGGAACACGGCCGGTGCGCTGCCGCTCTCGTCGGCCGCCTACCCGCTCTGGAAGCTCGACGTGGCGATGCCCGCCGGTACGTCCTTCGAGTACAAGTACATCCGCAAGGACGCCTCGGGCGCGGTCACCTGGGAGTCCGGCGCCAACCGGACCGCGACCGTGCCGGCCTCGGGCCAGGTGACGCTGAACGACACCTGGCGCCCGTAGCCGCCGCTCGATCAGGGGCCCTCGTCTCCGGCGGGACGGGGGCCCCGTCGCCGTTCCGGCTCAGCCGCGGCCGACGTAGGGCATCGCGCTCGCCATGACCGTCGCGAACTGCACATTCGCCTCCAGCGGCAGCTCCGCCATGTGCCGCACCGTGCGGGCCACGTCGGCGACGTCCATCGTCGGCTCCACGGCGATCCGGCCGTCCGCCTGCGGCACGCCGCTGCTCATCGCGGCCGTCATCTCGGTGGCGGCGTTGCCGATGTCGATCTGCCCGCAGGCGATCCGGTACGGACGGCCGTCCAGGGAGAGGGACTTGGTCAGCCCGGTGACGGCGTGCTTGGTCGCGGTGTACGCGGCCGAGCGCGGGCGCGGGGCGTGCGCGGAGATGGAGCCGTTGTTGATGATCCGCCCGCCCTGCGGCCGCTGCGCCCGCATCTGCCGGAACGCGGCGCGGGCGCAGAGGAAGGCGCCGGTGAGGTTGAGGTCGACCACCGCCCGCCACTCGTCGACGTCCAGCTCGTCCACGGTGGCCGCGGTGCCGAACGTCCCGGCGTTGTTGAACAGCAGGTCGACCCGCCCGAAGCGTTCGACCGCGGCCCCGAACAGCGCGTCCACGGCCCCCGGATCGGTGACATCGGTCGGCACGGCGGCCGTCTGCGCGCCACTCATCCGGGCGGTCTCCCGCAAGGCCTCCTCCCGCCGCCCGGCGAGCACCAGCCGCCACCCCCCGGCGGCGAGTTCGAGCGCCACGGCCCGCCCGATGCCGCTTCCGGCTCCGGTGACGACGGCGATGCGTTCCGACATGGCGGGCTCCTCGGGTCGGTCGGGTGCTCCGATCGTGACGGATCCGGGCCCCGGAGTCACCCGTGCCCGGCCTCGTGCCCGGCCTCGCGCCCGGCGGTCCGGGCGGACCCCGTCGAGTGGCGGGGGCGGGGGCCCGCCGGTTGGGAGGGGTGGGCCGGGGGCTTTACCCGATCGGGAGCAAACATTGGATCGGTGCTGGCCAACGCGCAACCGGGGTGTGGCGGGGCACGTCATAAGATCGCAGGACGGCGCGCCTCCGTGAGGGCGGCGCGCGGTCTCCCGGGGGTCCCGCACTCAGTCGTGCCCCGGGTCTGTCCGGCCCCACCCGGGGGCCGCCGCCCGGCTCCGTGGGAGCGGGCGTGACACCGGTCGGAGAGTTCTCACCGTGCAGCCGCAGTCCTCCCGTTTCCGCGCCGTGCTGACCGGCGCCACCGCGTTCACCCTGGCCGCCGCGCTGGCGGCCTGCGGCAGTTCGGACGGCGGGAACGCGGGGGCGTCGGGGGACGCGGCGAAGGGCGGGAGCGCCTCGCCGGCCTCGTCCTCCTCCTCGTCCTCGGCGGCCGGCTCCCCGTCGGCGGGTTCGGGCTCGCCCGCGGCCACGCCCGCCCCGGCCACGACGGCGCCGGCCACGACCGCCGCGGCCACGACGGCGCCGCCCGCGGCGTCCGGCAAGGTGCTGATGCCCACCGGCCCGCAGGCCGCGTTCAGCAAGGCCAGGGACACCGCCGCCGGTCAGATCATGATGACCACGCTGACCGGTCCGAAGTCCGGGGTCACCGGCAAGGTGTGGGTCTGGCTCCCGCCGGAGTACAACGACCCCAAGTACGCGAGGACCGGCTTCCCGGTGCTCACCCTGTACGCGGGCGGTCAGAGCGCCGGCTACAACACCTGGACCGACAACCAGCTGCCGATCCAGGAGATCGACGCCGACCTCGTCAAGCAGGGCAAGGCGCACCCGTTCATCATGATCATGCCGGTGCAGAACCTCGAATCCAACGAGGCCAAGGCCCTGGAGTGCGCCGACATCCCGGGCCAGCCCAGGATGGGCACCTGGATGGCCGAGGACATCCCCGACTTCGTCCGCGCCAACTTCCGCACCGTGAAGGGCCGCGACGGCTGGGGCCTGATGGGCGCCTCCACCGGCGCGTTCTGCAGCGCCAAGCTGGCCCTGCAGCATCCGGAGACCTTCAAGGCCGCCGTCCCGATCGACGGCTACTTCAACCCCGACTCGCCGCTCTGGAAGGGACACGAGGCCGAGCGCCAGGCCAACAGCCCGGAGCTGCTGGTCGCCCAGGGCAAGTCCGACGTGCGGATGCTGGCCACCGCCGGCGGCGCCAACGCGTACGAGACCAAGCTGGTCAAGGCCTGGGTCGCCAAGGCCGTGCCGCCGCTCACCGTCGAGTACTACGAGCAGCCCGGCGGCAAGCACCTGACCACCGACTTCAAGAAGATGATCCCGGACACCCTGCAGTGGCTCAGCAAGAACCTCGCGGGGCCGCAGGGCGACTGAGCCCGCAGGGGCCGGGAACGGGCGGGGCTCGGCGGATCGCCGGGCCCCGCCGGCCTTCGCCGACCGCCCGGACGAGCCCTCGTCCTGATGCGCGGGACGGTCGCGCCGGAATGTTGCGCCGCGTTTGCCCGGGCGCCTGCCGGAGCGGGTCGAACGGCCGCTGAGCTGCACGTCAATCGGACATTGATTCGCCTCTGATGTCCTCTCATCACTGTGGTGGGAGCGCCAGCCCGCCCGTTGTGTCAGGTCGAGCCAAGCCCGGCCCAAGCGTGAAGAGAGTGCCATGCCCAGCTACCTGCTGCCCGTAGCGTCCCCCGTGTCGCCGGCCGTGCCCGCCCAGGGCGGCCCCGCGCACGAGCGCATCGTCGACGAGGAACCGCAGGCCGTCCGCTTCGCCGGACTGCGGCTGGTGCACGCCGCGCTCCGCCGGGACCTCGCCAGGCTGCCCAACGCGCTGCGACTGCTGCAGCCCGACGAGGACGAGAAGGGGGCCGCGCTCCTGCGGCACTGGACCTTCGTCACCGCCATGCTGACCTGCCACCACGAGCAGCAGGACACCCGGATCTGGCCGATCGTGCGCCGGTTCGCGCCCGAGCTGCGGCTGCTGCTGAACTGGCTGGAGGCGGACCACCACAACCTCGACCACTCGTTCACCCGGGTCACCACCCTGGTGCGGATCGCCAGCCGGGACACCGGCTCGGTCTGGCCGGTGGCCTACGCCATCGAGGACCTGGCGGCCCGGCTGGAGACCCACCTGCGGATCGAGGAGCGCCAGCTGCTGCCGCGGATGGAGCGGGTCTTCGCGGAGAACTCGCGGGTCGGCAGCCTGCCCGAGCTGCTGGACGTGCTGGTCTCGGCCGACGGCCCGGGCAGTCCGGACGCGCTCGCCTGGCTGCTGGACGGCGTCGAGCCGGCGGTGGTCGAGCGGCTGCTCGCCGATTGCGACGACATGGTGGCCCGGCACTGGCCGCACTGGCAGGCCACCTACCAGCGGTGCACGGCGCCGCTGTGGGGGGCGCCCGGCGCCTGGGACGCGGCGGGCGAGTGAGCGCCGGGTCTTTCGCGGGTCGTTGATCTACGCGCGTGGCATATGCCGGCAGCGTATGCCTGGACGGTGGGTGGGGTGTGGCTTGTGGTCCGTGGCCCGCGGTCCGGGCGCGGGTCTCAGCGCAGGCCGAAGCGGGCCAGGTAGCCCGGCAGGTCGGCCGGGTCGTGGGTGGCCAGGCCCAGGTAGCCGTCCGGCCGGACGACGAACAGGCCCGGCCCGTAGGTCCGTTCCGCGAGGCCGCCGTCGACGCGGTGTCCGCGCACCGCGGCGGGCAGTCGCGGCAGCGGGCGGCCGATCGCGAGCACGGTGACGTGCGGGCCGCGGAAGAGCTCGAAGAGCCGGCGCCCGGCCATGGCGTTCACCGGCGCGCCGTCCGGTTCGGCACCGTCCAGCGGGGCGTCGGGGGCCCGGTCGCCGGCCCGCAGCGCGTCCTCGGGCAGGCCGGGGCGCGCCTCCACGGTCAGCGGGCCGTCCTCGTAGCCGAGGCCGAGCTGCTCGGTGCGCGGGCCGCGCCGCAGTCCGCCGGCCCGGACGCCGCCCGCGCGGTGCAGCCGGGTGGAGATCTCCAGCACGTCGGCGGCGATCGGCAGCCGCTCCTGCTCGTAGCTGTCCAGCAGCGCCTCGTCGGCGCCGTGCCGTAGCACCTGGCCGAGCTTCCAGCCCAGGTTGTAGGCGTCCTGGACACTGGTGTTGAGGCCCTGCCCGCCGGCCGGGGAGTGGATGTGCGCCGCGTCGCCGGCCAGGAAGACCCGGCCCTCGCGGAACCGCTCGGCGAGTGCCGCGCGCGGCCGGAACCCGGACGCCCAGTGCACGGCGCCGACGGCGGACTCCGGCAGGTGGGTGCGGGCCGCGATCGTCCGGCGCACGCCCTCCGCCGAGGCGTCGGGCTCCGCGCCGTCCTCGGCGCCGCCGCCGCCGTCCGCGGCGCCGAACTGGGCGAACAGCTGGAAGGCGGTGGTGCTCGGCAGCGGGCAGAGCAGCAGCGCACCGCCGGGCGCCTTCGGCCAGCAGTGCCAGTTCACGCGGTCCAGGCCGTCGATCTCGACGTCGGCGACCAGGGCGGGGCGCGGGTCGACCTGCTCGCCCGTCATCGCGATGCCCACCGCCCTGCGGACGGTGGAGCGCCCGCCGTCGGCGGCGACCAGGTAGCGGGCGGTCACCGTGCGGACGGTGCCGTCGGGGCCCGTCAGCCGGGCCTCGACCCGGTCGGGGTGCTGGTCGAGGCCGCTCAGCGCGGTGCCGAAGGCGACCTCGCCGCCGAGTTGGCGCAGCCGGTCGTGCAGCAGTTCCTGGGTGCGCCACTGCGGGAGCATCCAGACCGCCGGGAACGGCACGGTCGGGTCCGGCCCGGGGGCCCCGACGAGGTCCCACTCGCCCTGCCGCTCGCCGTTCTCCCAGCTCAGCATGCGTGGGTAGGGGCGGCCGGCGGCGTGCACGGCGGCGAGCAGGCCGAGGTCCTCGAAGACCTCCTGGGTGCGGGGCTGGAGGCCCTTGCCGCGCGAGCCGGGGAACAGCGCCGGGGCCTGCTCGACGAGCAGCGCGCAGACCCCGCGCCGGGCCAGGTCGCAGGCGAGGGTCAGTCCGGTCGGCCCGGCGCCGACGATCAGGACGTCCGTACTGTTCCGGTTCTGGGCGTGCGCCATCGCACACTCTCCTTAACGTTGTTAAGTGGCGGACATCCGGAAGCATCGGCTTAACGGTGTTAAATTGTCAAGGCCGGAACGAGAGCAGCCGCCGTGGAGGAGAGCGCGACATGCCGCCGAAGCTGGACCGCGCCCAGGTGGTCGACACCGCCCTGCGCCTGCTCGACGAGACCGGGCTGGACGGGCTCACCCTGCGCCGGATCGCCACCGAGCTGGACGTCAAGGCCCCCGCGCTGTACTGGCACTTCGCCAACAAGCAGGCGCTGCTCGACGAGATGGCCACCGAGATGCTCCGCCGGATGTCGGCCGGGTCGCCCGAGCTCCCGGACGACTGGCGGGAGGCGCTCGCCGGCACCTGCCGCACCCTGCGCGACGGGCTGCTCGGCTACCGGGACGGCGCCAAGGTCTTCAGCGGCACCCGGCTCACCGACTCCGGGCACACCGGCGGGCAGCACGCCCTGCTCGCCGTCTTCGACCGGGCGGGCTTCGCCCTCGCCGACGCCGTGCTGGCCCTCACCACCGCGTACGCGTTCACCATCGGTTTCGTCATCGAGGAGCAGGCCGTCCACCCGGTGCCGGGGGAGCGGGCACCCGGCTACGACCCGGACCGGCGGGCCGCCGGCATCGACCCCGAGCACGCCCTCGCCGCCGCCGCGGGCCGGGAGATCTTCGGCGACTTCGAGCAGCGCTTCGAACGCGGTCTGGCGATCGTCGTGGCCGGCGTCGGAGCCTCGCTGAAGCCTTTGTCAACTCCCTCCGCCCCCTAGGGGTTTACCCCCGCCCGGCCGGGTGGTGGCGGGTCGCGGAATCCGGGATGGGCCAGGGGCCGGGTACCGCCGGGGGCCGATGCCCGGCACCCCGGTGCCCGCCTACCGTCGGTGCCATGACCAGCGTGCCCGCCGCTCGCCACCAGGATGACCGCCCGGCTCCACGTCCGGCCCGTCGCCCCGGCCCGTCGCCCCGGCCCGGCCGGCGCCGGGTACCGGCCGTCCGCACGGCCGCCCTCGCGGCCGGCGCCGTGCTGCTCCTCGGCGCCGGCCTCACCGCGTGCAAGGGCGGCGTCTCGGTCTGCCTCGACGACATCAGCTGCACCGTCACCGTCCGCACCGACTCCTCCGAGGCCGCCAACACCATCGAGGTCTTCGGCAGCGGCAAGACCCTCTGGCTGACCGTCGGCCGGATCACCGACACCACGGCCGAGGTCAGGCTCGGCGACGAGACCAGGACCCTCACCGAGGACAAGGCGACCGTCATCGGCGCCGTGACGGTCACCCTGCGCCACGCGAACGCGCGCGAGCACAGCGCCGAACTCCAGGTCGTCCGCTGACCGTTGCCCGCCGCCGTCGTCTGCCGTCTGCCGGCCGTCGTCCGCCGTCCCGGGAAGGGGTGGCGAGCGACCGCTACTCCGGCAGGCGGTTGAGCCAGCTGATCGGCGTGACCGCGATCGCCGTCTCCGGTGAGCCGTCCCACTCCACCGGAAGCCCGGCCGCCGTCAGCGCCGCGGCGACGTCGCGGCCCACCCCGGCCGTCCGCCGCACGGCCGCCTCCGTCGGCTCGCCGTCCACCTGGAACCCGCCGTACCGCAGCATCAACCCGCCGCCCCCGGCGGCCCGTTCGGTGTCCTGCTGATGGAAGAACACGAACCCGCGCGAGTCCTCGTCGGCCTCGCCCCCGATCTCGGCGTAGCCGCAGCCCGCGCAGCAGGTGAAGTCCATCGCGGCGACGATGCCCAGCTCCTCCAGGGCGTCGAAGGCGGCCTCCAGCCGGTCGACGTCGGTCGTCTCCGGCCAGGCGGCCTGCTCCCGCAGACGCTCCTGCCACAGCGGAGCGACGATCCGCTCCGCCTCCTCCACCGTCAGTCCCTGGTCGTCGAGGTCCTCGGCCAGGGACTCGGCTATCTCGTCCGGCTCCTGGAAGCCGCACCGGATCAGCTCGCGGGCCCGCTCCTCGGCGTCCCGCAGTACCTCGGCGGCAAGGGTGCTCTGCACGGTGTCCTGGTCCATGCCCGCATCCAAGCACCCGCCACTGACACTGGTGCCGCCGACGACCCGGCCCGTCCGATCGCCGCCTGCCGCGGCCCGCGACCGCAGTGCTACCGTCCCCCGGTGACCTCCCTTCTCCAGCCCCCGCTGATCACCCGTCTGCTCGCCGCCGAGCGCATCCTGATCGCCGGCGCGGGCGGCGGATTCGACGTCTACGCGGGCCTGCCGCTCGCCCTCGCCCTGCGCGCGGCCGGCAAGGAGGTGCACCTCGCCAACCTCTCCTTCAGCGCGCTCGACGCCCTGCCCGCCGAGGTCTGGCAGGAGCCCGACCTGGCCCTCGTCGGTCCCGACACCCCCGCCCCCGAGGGCTACTTCCCGGAGCGGACGCTGGCCCGCTGGCTCCGGCTGCACGGCATGCCCGAGGCGGTCTGGGCGTTCCCGCGGACCGGCGTGCAGCCGCTGCGCGCCGCCTACCGGGCCCTGGCCGGCCGGCTCGGGATCGACGCCGTCCTGCTGGTCGACGGCGGCACCGACATCCTGATGCGCGGCGACGAGGCGGGCCTCGGCACGCCCGAGGAGGACATGGCCAGCCTCGCCGCGGTCGCCGGCCTGACCGAGGTCCCGGAGCGCCTGGTCGCCTGCCTCGGCTTCGGCATCGACGCCTACCACGGCGTCAACCACGCGCTGGTGCTGGAGAACCTGGCCGCGCTCGAACGGGCCGGCGGCTACCTCGGCGCCTTCTCGGTCCCGCGCGACAGCCGCGAGGGCGTGCTCTACCTGGACGCCGTCGAGCACGCCCGGGCGGCGTTCCCGGCGCACCCGAGCATCGTCCAGGGCTCGGTGGCGGCCGCGCTGCGCGGCGAGTTCGGCGACGTCCGGTTCACCGCCCGGACCAGCAACAGCACGCTCTTCGTCAATCCGCTGATGACGCTCTACTTCGGCGTCACGGTGGAGGCGCTGGCCGGCGAGCACCGCTACCTCGACCGGCTGGAGGAGACCGTGCTGATGCGTCAGATAGCGAGCACCATCGGCGAGTTCCAGGACTCGCTGCCCGCCCAGCGCCCGCCCCGCCAGTTCCCGCACTGACAGCCGGGCACCGACGGTCCCGGCGGCGGGGCGGCCGGGGCCGCGCGGCCCGGACCGGCGCCGCGGGGCTCAGGCCGAGGCGAGCCGGAACTCCAGGTTGCCGAACCGCACCTGGTCGCCCGCCCGGACCCGCACCCCGCCGACGATCCGGAACCCGTTCACGTGGGTGCCGTTGGTCGACCCGAGGTCGTACAGCACCCAGCCGTCGCCCTCCCGGCGCAGCTCGGCGTGGTGCCGGGAGACCGACGCGTCGTTCAGCCGCAGCCCCGACCCGGGGATCCTGCCTATCGTCAACTGCCCGGACCCGGCCTCCGGGAGGCTCAGTCCCGGCAGCCGCTCGGAGCGCCACGCCTCGCCCAGCCGCACCCCGAACGCGGAGACCCGCCCCACCGCGCGCAGCGCGAAGCGTCCCACCGGGTTCCCGGCCGGCAGGTCCGCCATCACCGCGTTCAGCTCGGCGCGGCTGCCCGCGTGGAGGACGAGGTCGAGCCGCCCGAGAAAGGTGTCGTGCGACAGCCGGCCGTTCCCCGCGCCCTCCCGCAGCACCCCGAGCGCCCGTTCCCGCTCGGCCTCGGACGGCCTGACCACCCGGGTCCGGTTCTCACGCGACATCATGGACCGATTCTCGGCCGCCCCCGCCGACCTGTCCAGATTCCCCGGACCGCCACTCCATCAGGAAGCCCGCACCCACCACCAGCCGCCCGCCGCCCGGCCTCCCGCCGCCCGGCCTCCCGCCGGCCGGCCGTACCGCCCCCGCGGCGCGGACCGGGCGGTGGTGCCAGCGGGGTCTCCGGGGGGGCGTGGGCGGCGTCAGGCCTTCCGGGCGGCGGCGAGGATCTTGGCCGTGGTGTGCAGGAAGCGCGAGGTGACCGAGCCCCGGTAGGACTTCCCGAAGAGCGCACCGCTGGTGACCCACTTGCCGTCCTTCAGGTGCACCACCACGTACGCGGTGCCGGGGTCGGCGCCGATCACCTCGTAGTCGCCCTTCGGCGAGGTGTAGGGGACCGGGAAGTCGGCGGGCAGCGGCTCGGAGAGGAAGTTCACCGTGAGCCGGACGTCCGGGGTGACCTCGACACCCGCGAAGGGCTCGGCGTCCAGCACCGCCTGCACCTCGTCCACCGTGCGCAGCAGCACCGGCACCGGGAAGCCCAGCCGCTCCTCCAGGTGGTGCTCGATCCGCTCGGTGAGCGCGGCCCGCCCCGCCGCGCCGGCGGCCGGGGCGGTGAAGAAGACGTTGCCGCTCTGGATGTAGGAGCCGACGCGTTCCAGGCCCAGCTCGCCGAACAGCGCGCGCAGGCGCTCCATCCTCACCGTCCGGCCGCCGACGTTCACGGCCCGCAGGAAGGCGATGTAGGTGGTGGTAGTGGTCACCCGGCCAGTGTGGCACCGGGCACCGACACCGGGCACGGCACCGGCACCGGACGGCGGTCGTCGGCGCCCGGTGCCACACTGGCGCCATGGCTACCTGGCAGGATTTCGAGCACGAGGCACCGGACCTGGCCCCCGCCGTGCGGGCCCGCTTCGAGGCCAACAAGCACCACGTCCTGGCGACGCTCCGCAGCGACGGCTCGCCCCGGGTGAGCGGCATCGAGGTGGACTTCGTCGGGGCCGACCTGATGCTCGGGTCGATGCTCGGCGCGGTCAAGGCCCTCGACCTGCGCCGCGACCCCCGCTTCGCGCTGCACAGCAACCCGAGCGACGAGACGCTGGCCGACGGCGACTCCAAGCTGTCCGGCCGGGCCGTCGAGCTCACCGACGAGACGGACATCGCCGCCTACGAGGCCGAGCTGTCCGAGCCGCCGCCCGGCCCGTACCACGCCTTCCGGCTGGAGCTGGAGCAGGTCGTGCACACCACCGTCGAGGGGGACGCGGTGCGGATCAGCTCCTGGCGGCCTGGCGAGCCGGTGCGGCGGTTCGAGCGCCGCTGAGGGCCGCCGTCCCCGAGGGGCGGGGACTCAGGGCAGGACGGAGGACAGGGCCTCCGGGGTGCGGGCGACCACGGCGTGTCCGTCGTCCGCGGTGATGATCGGGCGCTGGATCAGGATCGGGTGCTCGGCCATCGCCGCGAGCCAGCGCGCGCGGTCGCCCGCCTCCCGGCCCCACTGCTTCATGCCGAGATCCTTGGCCACCTGCTCGTCGGTCCGGGTGATGTCCCACGGCTCCAGGCCGAGCCGCTCCAGCACCTGCTCCAGCTCGGCGACGCTCGGCGGGTCCTCCAGGTAGCGCCGCACGGTGTACGTGACACCCGCGCCGGTCAGCCCGTTCAGCGCGGTACGGCACTTCCCGCAGCGCGGGTTGATCCAGATCTCCATCCCGCCAGCCTACCGACCGTTCCCCGTCCGGCCGCCGCGCCCGCGTCGGGTGCCGCGCCGCAGGCGCCGACCGGCCGCCGCCCCCTGTCGGGAACTCCCCTCCGCCCGCCGACAGTTGTCCGTCCGGAGTAGGTTCCACGGAGGGGAAGGCCGGATGGACGGCGCGTCGATCATCGAGCAGCTCATGACCACCGAGGGGCGCGCGGACCCCTACCCGCTGTACGCGCGGGCGCACGAGCTGGGAGCGGCCGTCCCGGCGGGCCCCGGCGCGGTCCTGGCGGTCGGGCACGCCGCCGTCAACCAGGTGCTGCGCAACCCCGCCTTCGCCTTGGAGGACACCAGGGCCCTCGCCGCCAACAGCGCGGAGCTGCTCGCCCACCCCTCCGTCGTGCTGTTCGGCCGCTCGATCCTCCAGGCCAACGCCCCGGACCACGGCCGGGTGCGCTCGCTGATCGCCTCGGCCTTCAACGCCCGCCGGGTCGCCGCCCTGCGGCCGGCGGTCGGGGCCGCGGTGGTCCGGCTGCTGGACGAGCTGGCCGACCGGGGGGCGGACGGCTCGCCGGTGGACTTCATGGACGCCTTCGCCTTCCGCCTCCCGGTCGAGGTGATCTGCGAACTGCTCGGCGTCCCCGCCGCGGACCGCCACCGCTTCCGCGGCCTCGCCTCGGACCTCACCATCGCCCTGGAACTTGTCCAGGACCTCGGCGAACTGGCCGCGGCCGACGTGGCGGCCGAGGAACTCGCTGTCTACTTCGCGGAGTTGACCGCCGAGCGGCTGGCCCGCCCGACCGGCGACCTGGTCAGTGACCTGGCCCGGATCGCCGCCGACTCCCCGGACCGGATCTCCGGCGAGGAGTTGCTGAGCAACCTCGTCCTCCTCCTGGTGGCCGGCTTCGAGACCACCACCAACCTCCTCGGCAACGGCCTCGCCCTGCTCTTCCGCCACCCGGAGGCCGCCGAGGGCCTGCGCACCGGCGCCCTCGACCCCTCGCTCTTCACCGACGAGGTGCTGCGCTACGACTCCCCGGTCCAGCTGACCTCCCGGATCTCCACCGCCCCCGACCTCGCGGTGGCCGGAGTGCCCGCCCCGACCGGCACCGTGGTGTTCACCCTGCTGGGCGCCGCCAACCACGACCCGGCCCGCTACCCGCGCCCGGACCGCTTCGATCCCGCCCGCACCGACAGCCAGCCGCTCAGCTTCGGTGGCGGCCCGCACTTCTGCCTCGGCAGCCAACTCGCCCGTCTGGAGGCCGACATCGCCGTCCCGGCCCTCCTCGACCGGTTCCCCCGGCTCGCCCCCGGCGGCGTCCCCACCCGCCGCGACCGCCTGGTCCTGCGCGGCTACGAGACCCTCCCCGTCACCGTCCGCTGAGCGCGTCCGGCCCGTCCCACTCCATCACGTTGGCGAACAGCACGGCCTGCTCCCGGGCGTCGTCCAGCGCATGGTGGGTGTGGGGCAGGCCGGGCAGCAGCTCCGGCGGCATCGAGCGCTTGCCGATCCCGGCGAACGGCACGCCCGAGCGGGCCGCGTACAGCGTCTTCACGTCCAGGCACCCCGAGTGGCCGAACGGGCTGGAGCCGGTGAACCGGACCAGGTACCAGTGGAGGAACTGCCAGTCGTAGACGGCGGGATAGCCCACCATCACCGGCCGGTACCGCCGTCCGTCCGGGCCGGTGCGCAACTGCTCCAGCCAGCGTGTGAACTGGCCCATGGCGACGGCCGGATCGGTGCCGCCGGCGAGCAGCGCCGCCCGGTCGAGCCCGGAGACGGCCAGCGCCTCGGGCACCCACGTGTCGGACACCGGGCGCAGCTCCCGGTAGAAGCCCGCCGCCGAGGCCGGTGCCCGCCGGAAGCCGTCCGCGTCGTGCCAGCCGGCCGGCACCGCGCCGAAGCTGACCATCGAGTACGGGCCGGGGATCGGCCCGTCCGCCTCGACGTCCACCGACACGTACACCGTCGGCGTGACCTTGGCCGCCGCCCTGCTCCTCGTCCCCATGGGCCAAGTCTCTTTCCCCGGAGCGGCCGTGGCCACCGGTTTCGCGGGGCGAGATCACGGACGCGGGCACCGCGGCGTCGTGTGCGGCCCCTGAGCGCCGGTCTCCGTACCCCTTTCCGCGGCCGGTACGGAGGCGGGCCGCACGCGGTCCGCGAGAGGCTGTCACCCAACCGGCCGACCACCCCGACAGGAGCGACAGACCATGACCGCACCGCGCCCCCGCACCCTGCGCCGCCAGGACGCCGAGCACCGCCTCGCCCACGACGTCGACGTCTGGGTGTCCACGGCCTCGCCGACCGGCGTGCCGTACCTCGTCCCGCTCTCCTTCGACTGGGACGGCGAGGCGCTGCTGCTCGCCACCCCGACCGACAGCCCGACCGGTCGCAACCTCGCCGCCACCGGCACCGCCCGCCTCGCCCTGGGGCACACCCGGGACGTCTGCATGGTCGAGGGCGGGGTCGAGGTGTTCGGCATGGACGCCCTCCCGCCCGAGCACGCCGACCGCTTCGCCGCCCGGACCGGCTTCGACCCGCGCGCCTCCGCCGCGTCGTACAGCTGGTTCCGGGTCACGCCCCGCCGCGTGCAGGCCTGGCGCGAGGCGAACGAGATCGCCGGCCGCGAGCTGATGCGCGAGGGCCGCTGGCTCGACTGACCCGCACGACCGTCCCGCCCCGACCACCACCGCCCGGCTGCGCCCTCACCACCCTCCCGAGAGCCCCGGAGCCCCGGAGCCCCGGGGCCCCGGGGCCGGTGGGGACGGCGGCCCGCCGCCCCACCGGCCCCGGAAGGATCGGCGGGAACAGGGGGTCCGGATCCGGTCCGAGCGCGGACTCGCCGGGCTATCGCCCACCCGGACGGTCGCACGTTCACGGATCAGCAGTCGGATCTCCAGGCATCGCGGCAGGTCAGCGGCTTCTCCGCAGGACGAGAGCGAGGCACGGTGCTACGGTCCACTGGGAGCCCGAATCGCCCGAGGCGGTTCCGATGCCCTCCCCGCGCAGCGGCGTCTCCTTCGGCGGGGCGGAGGGCGCCTCCGCTGCGGGCGAGGCCCGGCCCGCGCCGCCCGGACCTTCCACACCTCCCGTACCCATCGCCTTCGGACGGAACAGCACCGGAGGATTCGAAGGGAGCAGCGATGTCCGACTTCCCCGAGACCACGGCGGAGTGCGTCCGTCGACCTCGTCCGGTGGGAAGGTCCGGCGCACCAGGCGTTGATGAGTCGCTCGGCCCTTCCGGCGCTCCGACCGGCCGCACGGCACCGCGGGGCGCCCGGGCGCTGGGCGTCCGACCGCCGTGCCTCGGCGTACCGGCGGGCTGCGCGTCCCAGGAGTACGACCGGACTCGCGGCCGCCCCGCGGGCCCGACGGGCCCCGACGACCGGGCGGCGGCCTCGTGAGCGGCCCGATGGCGGGGGCGCGGCAGGACGGCCGAGCGCCGGCCCGGGCGCCCGGCGACGAGGTCCTGGTGATCGGCGGCGGGTTCACCGGCCTGGCCGCCGCCCACGAGCTCGCCCTGGCCGGGGTGGCCTGCCGGGTGCTGGAGCGTGAGCCGTACGTCGGCGGCTTGGCAGGGTCGTTCGAGGTCGGGGGAGTGCGGCTCGAACGCTTCTACCACCACTGGTTCTCCTCCGATCTGGAGGTCCGGGGGCTGTGCGCGGAACTCGGCTGCTCCCACCTGCTCCAGCCGCACCGGACCCGGACCGGCGTCTACTACGCGAACTCGGTGTACCGGTTGTCGAGCCCGTGGGACGTGCTGCGTTTCGCCCCCCTCCCGCTGCCCGACCGGGTCCGGCTGGGCTGGTCCGCGGTGCGTGCCCACCGGGTGAAGCAATGGCGGGACCTGGAGGACCTCACGGCCCGCGAGTGGCTGTTGGAGCTGAGCGGGCCGCAGGTCTACGAGACGGTCTGGCGTCCGCTGCTGGAGGGCAAGTTCGGCCAGTACGCGACCGAGGTCGGCGCCACCTGGATGTGGACCAAGCTCCACCTGCGCGGTGGCAGCCGGTCACACAGCGGCCGCGAGGTCCTCTACTACCTTCGGGGCGGCTGCGCCGCCCTGCTGGACGCCTGGGTCTCGCGCCTCACCGACCTGGGAGTCCGGATCTGCACGGGCACCCCGGTACGGCAGGTACTGACCGACGCCCACGGAGTGTGCGGGGTCCGCACCGAGAGCGGAGTCCTGCCCGCACGGCGGGTCCTGGCGACCACGGCACCGGACCTGCTCGCCGGCTTCCTCGCCCCCGCCGCCGCCGGACCACCGCCCCATCCGGACGTTCCCGCCGTCCGCCGGCGACTGTCCGACATCCCCTACCTCGCCAATCTGTGCCTGGTGTTGCAGACCGACCGGTCCCTTTCGGACACCTACTGGCTCAACGTCACCGACCCGTCGTTCCCCTACGTCGGCGTCATCGAGCACACCAACCTGGAGGCTTCCGACGCCTACGCCGGGCGTCACCTGGTCTACCTGTCCGCCTACCTTCCGGCCAGCGCCGAGCTGTACCGGATGGACGACGAGGCGGTGTTCCACGCCAGCCTTCCGCACCTGAGCCGCATGTTCCCGCAGTTCCACCGCGACTGGGTCCGGCGCTACCACGTCTGGCGGGCCGATCACGCCCAGCCGGTCATCACCCCGCACTACTCCGACCGCATCCCGGCGATGGAGGCCGATGTGCCGGGGCTCTACCTGGCCAGCATGGCCCAGGTCTACCCCCAGGACCGGGGCACCAACTACGCCGTGCGGCAGGGGCGTCACGTCGGCCGCCTGATCGCCGACCGGATGCGCACCGCCCGCCGCACCGCCCCCCATCCACGGCCTCCCGACGCCGGGCACGGCACGGGTCCGCGGTCCGGCCCCGAGGAGGGGACGCCATGAACTCCCTGATCAGCACCGAGGATTGCGAGCGGATGCCCATCGCGCGGGTGCACGAGCTCTACCGCCGTCATGTCAGCCGAGGCCAGGTGACGCTGCTCTCCGCCTTCGGATTCGGCCGCGATGCCGTGGACAGCGCCTCGGGCTGCTGGATCACCCTGCGCGACGGGCGGCGGGTCCTGGACTTCACCGGTGGGATCGGCGTCCTGAACCACGGCCACAACCACCCCCGCATCCTGGCCGCTCGCCGGCGCTTCGAGGAACTGCGGCGCATGGAGGTGCACAAGAACTACTTCTCACCGTACGTCGCCGCATTCGGGCACAACCTGGCTCAGCTGCTGCCCGCGGATCTCGATGTCAGCTACTTCCCCAACTCGGGCGCGGAGGCCGTCGAGGGCGCCCTCAAGATGGCCTACAAGTACCACCGCGGCCATCGCGGCACCGTTCTGCACACCGACATCGCCTTCCACGGCAAGCTGCTCGGCGCCGGAAGCCTGACCACCTCGCCGGAGGTGCACTTCACCTTCCCGCGGATCCCCGGCACGGACGGTTTCGCCTTCGACGACCTCCGCTCCCTCGAACTGGCCCTGGAGCGGCACACCACGCCCGAGGGCGAGAGCGACGTCTACGCGCTGGTCCTGGAACCCTTCAGCGCTTCCGGTCTCCGCGAGTGCTCGGAGGAGTTCCTGCGCGAGGCGCGCCGGCTGTGCACCGAGCACGACATCGTCCTGATCTTCGACGAGGTCTACACCTCCTGGGGCAGGACCGGTTCGCTCTTCCACTTCATGCGCCACCCCGGCCTGGTCCCGGACGTGGTGACCACCTCCAAGTCCTTCGGCGGCGGCAAGGCCTCCATCTCCGGTTACGTGGCCAGGGAGCCGGTCTTCCGCAGAGCCTACGACTCGCTCCCCGACGCCACCCTGCACAGCACCACCTACTACGGGTTCGGGGAGGAGACGGTCACCGCGCTGGAGGCCGTGGCGATCGCGGTCGAGGACGACTACCCCGCCAGAGCCCGCCACCTCGGCGAGCGGCTGCGCCGCGGCCTCACCGCCCTCGCCGCCGGCCACCCGCGCCTGATCGCGGAGGTCCGTGGCGCCGGTGCTCTCCAGGGCGTCGTCCTGCGCCACGGTCCGGCCGCCCTCGACCACGCGCTGCGGCTGCTGCCGTCCTCCTTCGCGCGCGACCCGCAGGCCGGGGCCAAGCTGGCCACCGCCGCCGTGGTCGCCGCCCTCTACCGTGACCACGGCGTGCTCACCTACTACGGCTCCAACCACGACGTCCCCCTGATCGCCGCTCCTCCCCTGGTGGCCGAGGACTCCGACCTCGACCTCTTCCTGGGAGCCCTGGACGCGGTCCTGGCCAAGGGAATGCCCCGTCTCCTGGCGGGCCTGGCCAGGGAGCAGGTCACCGCATGAGCTCCCCGGCGGCCCGTCCCGCACCGCCCGCCGAAGGGTTCCGTACCGCGCGGGAGCACCGTCGTCTGCGGGTCTGGGAACGGCGCGTACGCTCCGCCGGGCTCCCGCCGCTCTGGGCGGGCCGCTGCACGGCCCTGTCCGAACCGTCCCGCCAGGCCGCCGCGGTCCGACACACGGCCGCCACCCTGGCCGCCCTCCCGGCGCCGTACCGCCTGGTGCTCGCCCTGCTGATGCGGGTGTGCCCGGTCGCCGCCGTCCTCGCGGACCCGACGGGCCCGTTCCGGGGCACCTCGGACCGGACCCGCCCGCAACGGGTCGCCGACCGGCTGTCCACGGTGCCCGGCTGCGCCGAACTGCTCAGGGTGAGCCTCGCGCTGGCCCTGCACGGCGCTCTGGACGGCCCCTGCGCCACGCCTCGGCGGGAGTTCGGATGACCAGGACCGTCCGCACCGTCCGCTGCGACGCCCTGGTGATCGGCTCGGGAGCCGGAGGCAGCGCCGCGGCCCTGGAACTCGCCGGAGCGGGCCGGGAGGTCCGCGTCCTGGAGGAGGGCCCGCTCGTCCCGCAGGCACGGATCACCCGGGCGTCCCCGGCGGAGAACCTGCGCCTGCTCTACCGCCAGGGCGGTCTGGTTCCCATCCACGGCGCACCCACCATCCCCTTCGGGGAGGGGCGTTGCGTCGGGGGAACCACGGTGGTCAACGGAGGGCTGTTCTGGCGTCCTCCCGAACACCTGCTGGAGTGCTGGGCGTCCGCCGGTGTCGACGGCTTCCGGGCCCACCACCTCGCCCCCCACCTGGCCGAGGCGGAGCGGCGCCTCGGTGTCGTCGACCAGCCGCCCGGGCAGGGGAACCGCGACTCGGTGCTGCTCGCCCAGGCGGCCGACCGGCTCGGCTGGCGCTGGGCACCGGCCCGCCGGGCGGTGCGAGGCTGCCGGCACGCCAACCGGTGTGTGACCGGCTGCCCCACCGGGGCCAAGCAGAGCATGCTGGTGAGCTACCTGCCCGCCGCCGAACGGCTCGCAGCGGTCATCGAGCCCGACACCCGGGTCGTCCGGCTCGACCATGACGGCACCCGGGTCACGGCCGTGCACGCCCTGCGCGACGGCCGACGACTGCGCTACCTCCCGCGGACGGTGTTCCTGGCCGCGGGGCCGATCGGCAGCGCGCTGCTGCTGCGGCGCAGCGCCATCGGCGGACGCGGCCCCGGCCGGGCCATCGCGTTCCACGTCAACTTCCGCACGGTGGCGCGATTCGGCGAATCCGTCCGCGCCACCGAGGGCACCATCTTCACCGCGCAACTGCAGGAGTTCGCCGACCTGGGTGTGCGGGTGATGCCCGCGAACCTCACGCCGGGGTCGCTCGCCGCGGCGCTGGCCGCCCACCCCGCCGGGACCGTCGACCGGATGCTGGCCCAGCTCGACCGGATCGCGGTCTACACAACCCAGGTGAGCGTCCGGGGCACCGCACGGCTGCTGGCGGTACCCGGCCTCGGCGCCGTCCTGCGGCACCGCCTGACCGGGAGCGACCGGGACCTCCTCCGCTCCGCCTTCCGGCACACCGCCGAGCTCCTCCTGGAGGCCGGCGCGGTCGAACTGCTGCCGCCCGCACCCGCCGGCCTGACCGCCGCCGCGCAGGCGGCCGACTTCGCCCAGCACGGCCGGCCCGAGAGCTGGGACCTCGTCTCCGTCCACGCCATGGCGTCCTGCCGCATGGGCCCACCCGCCCTGGGCGGAGTGTGCGACGCCCAGGGCCGCCCGCACGGCTTCACGAACCTGCGGCTGTGCGACGCGAGCGTCCTGCCGGGCCCCACCGGGATCAGCCCGCAGGAGACCATCATGGGCTTCTCCCACCTGATGACGGCCCGCTACCTGGAGCAGCCCACCGGCCATCGCCCCGAGGGCGCCTGAGCAGGCCGCGGCCCTGCCGCCGGCGCCCGCGGGCGGACCGCCCGCGGGCGCCGGCGGGTTTCCCGGGCCGGAGGTGCTCCTACAGGTCGTAGTAGAGCTCGAACTCGTGGGGGTGGGGGCGGAGGGCGATCGGGGCGATCTCCTGGGTGCGCTTGAAGTCGATCCAGGTCTCGATCAGGTCGGGGGTGAAGACGTTGCCGGCGAGGAGGTACTCGTGGTCGGCTTCGAGGGCTTCCAGGACGGCGGGGAGGGAGGAGGGGACCTGGGGGACGTTGGCGTGGTCCTCGGGGGCCAGCTCGTAGAGGTCCTTGTCGACCGGCTCCAGGGGTTCGATCTTGTTCTTGATGCCGTCCAGGCCGGCCATCAGCATGGCGGAGAAGGCCAGGTAGGGGTTGGAGGAGGGGTCGGGGGCGCGGAACTCGATGCGCTTGGCCTTGGCGTTGGAGCCGGTGATGGGGATGCGGATCGCGGCGGAGCGGTTGCGCTGGGAGTAGACCAGGTTGACCGGGGCCTCGAAGCCGGGGACCAGGCGGTGGTAGGAGTTCACCGACGGGTTGGTGAAGGCGAGCAGCGACGGGGCGTGCTTGAGCAGGCCGCCGATGTAGTAGCGGGCGGTGTCCGAGAGGCCGGCGTAGCCCTGCTCGTCGTAGAAGAGCGGCGAGCCCTCGGTCCACAGCGACTGGTGGACGTGCATGCCCGAGCCGTTGTCGCCGAAGATCGGCTTCGGCATGAAGGTGGCCGTCTTGCCGGCCCGCCAGGCGACGTTCTTGATGATGTACTTGAACAGCATCAGGTCGTCGGCGGCGTGCAGCAGGGTGTTGAACTTGTAGTTGATCTCGGCCTGGCCGGCGGTGCCGACCTCGTGGTGCTGGCGCTCGACCTCCAGCCCGGCCCTGGCCAGTTCCAGCGACATCTCGGCGCGCAGGTCGGCGAAGTGGTCGACGGGCGGGACGGGGAAGTAGCCGCCCTTGTACTTGACCTTGTAGCCGCGGACGTCGCCCTCGGTGGAGCCGCTGTTCCAGGCGCCGGCCTCGGAGTCGATGTGGTAGTACGAGGCGTTGGCGCTGGTGTCGAAGCGGACCGAGTCGAAGACGTAGAACTCGGCCTCGGGGCCGAAGAACGCGGTGTCCGCGATGCCGGAGGAGGCGAGGTAGGCCTCGGCCTTCTTGGCGACGTTGCGCGGGTCGCGGCTGTAGGCCTCGCCGGTCACCGGGTCCTGGATGAAGAAGTTGATGTTGAGGTGCTTGTCCCGGCGGAACGGGTCCAGCCGGGCCGTGGCGAGATCGGGGACCAGGCCCATGTCGGACTCGTGGATGGCCTGGAAGCCGCGGATCGACGAGCCGTCGAACATCAGGACCTCGGACGGGTCGAACGTCGCCGCAGGTACGGAGAAGTGCTGCAAGACGCCCGGCAGGTCGCAGAAGCGGACGTCGACGAACTTCACGTCGTTGTCCTGGATGAACTGCTTCACTTCGGCGGCGTTGTTGAACATCCATCCTCCTCGGTGTTGCGAATGGGGCTCACCCTAGGAACGGGCCGTTTCCGGTCGGTGACCCAGTCGTTTCCTGAATGTTAACCGCCGTCGCCAGGTGGGCGGCAAAGGCGTACGGGACCGGACAAAACGCCTCGCCGCGGCAGGTGGGGACCGTGTATCGGTCTAGACCACTTGGGGGTGGTGGGGGAAAGCCGGCGGCGTCCGGTTCACTCTTCGGTGGCGGGTCCGGCGGGGAGGCGGTGGCCGTCCCCGGCGTTCGCCCGGTTAGTGTGGATTCGTGGACACCAGAGAAGCGTTGGGATCGTGGATCGACGGCCCGAAGGCGGCCGCCGAGAAGATGGGCGCCGACTTCGGCTACCGCGGTGAGCGCCTCGGACTGCCCAAGGAGGGCCCCGGCTCCATCGCCGGCCCCGGCCGCCGGATGGGCGCGCTGTTCGTCGACGGCTGGCTGGTCTCCCTGATCGCCTACGGGCTGATCGCCAAGGGCTCGCCGGGCTCCGCCAACATGTGGACCACCCCGCTGTTCTTCACCGTCACCGTGCTGCTGCTCGCCACCACCGGGACGACGGTCGGCAAGCGGCTGTTCGGGCTGCGGGTCGTCCGCCTGGACGGCAGCCGGGCGACCATCCCGCAGGTGCTGCTGCGCACCGTGCTGCTCTGCCTGCTGGTGCCGGCGCTGGTCTGGGACCGGGACACCCGCGGGCTGCACGACAAGGCGGTCGGCACGGTCGAGGTGCGGATCTGAAAGGACCCCGGGAACGGGGAACGGCCCCGCCGCGGAAGCATCCGCGGCGGGGCCGTTGCCGTACCGACTGTCGACGGGGAGGGGCTCAGCGAACCTGGCCGCCCTTGGGCATCCGGGCGCCCTTGGGCATCGGGCCCTTGGGGATGGGCGCCTTGGAGAGCAGGTCGCCCAGCGCGCGCAGGCGGTCGTTGGTCTCGGTGACCTGCGCGGCCGTGATGGCGCGCGGCAGACGCATCAGGTGGATCTGCAGCTTCTTGAGCGGGACCTCGCCCTCGCCGTTGCCCACCACGATGTCGTGCACCGGCACGTCGCCGACGACCCGCGCCATCTTCTTCTTCTCCGACGCGAGCAGCTGGCGGACCCGGTTCGGGTTGCCCTCGCCGATCAGCGCGATGCCGGCCCGGCCCACGGCGCGGTAGACCGCGTCCTGGCTGCGGGTGACGGCCACCGGGGTGGGGTTGGCACTCCAGCCGCGCCGGATGTTGTTCAGCACCGCCGCGACGGCGCCCGGCTGCCCCTCCATCTGTCCGAACGCGGCGCGCTCGGCCCGGCGCCCGAAGACGATCGCCATGGCCAGGAAGGCCACGATGAAGCCCAGGATGCCCAGGTAGACGGGGTGCTCGATCGCGAAGCCGATGGCGAGGAACACGCCGAAGGTCAGCAGGCCGACGCCGGCGATGATCAGGCCGATCTTGGTGTCGACCTTCTTGGTCATGGTGTACGCCTGGCGGATCTGCTTCAGCCGCCCGGGGTTCTCGGATGTTTCCCTCGCCATAACGCTCATGGTACGTGGCGTGGGTACGGGATATCCAAGCCCGGGTGCCCGTTCGCCCCGAACCGTGACCCGGGCGACCTGCCGGCACCGCCGGCCGGGCTGATCCGGAAGGGGCGGCGCTAGCGGCGCAGCGGCCCGCCGGCGGCCCCGTCGGTGCCCTCCGCCGCCCCCGGGAGCAGCGCGTCGTGCCGCCGGTCGGCCGCGAGGCGGCGGTTCTCGCACACGGCCGCCCAGGCGTTGCGCCGGGCCTGCCGCTGCCCGCCGGACAGCAGGACGCTCTCGGCGAACCGCAGCGCAACCCCCACCGACCGGACCGACCCGATCCGCATCTGCATCCCGAACAGCTCCCCTCGTGGCCGTGGCGGTGACCGTGGCCGTGGCCGAGAACAATCGAACGCCCGTGACGGGTCCATCGTCACCACCCCGTGTTACCAGCCCGTGACCTGGCCGTCAAAGCGTGGTGAACGCGAAAGGGCGGAGCCGAGGCTCCGCCCTTTCGCATGGCTCGAACCCGCTCCGGACGGCGTCCCGGTGCGGCCGGCCGGATCAGACCGAGGCCTGCGCCCGGCGCTCCAGCGCCTGCCGGTACAGCCGCCCGGCGCGGTACGACGAGCGGACCAGCGGACCGGACATGACCCCGGCGAAGCCGAGCTCCTCGGCCTCCTCCTGCAACTCGACGAACTCCTGCGGCTTGACCCACCGCTCCACCGGGTGGTGGCGCAGCGACGGGCGCAGGTACTGGGTGATGGTGATCAGCTCGCAGCCGGCCCCGACCAGGTCGGCCAGCGCCTGGCTGACCTCCTCGCGGGTCTCGCCCATGCCCAGGATCAGGTTGGACTTGGTGACCAGCCCGGCGGCGCGCGCCTGGGTGATGACGTCCAGCGAGCGCTCGTAGCGGAAGGCGGGGCGGATCCGCTTGAAGATCCGCGGCACCGTCTCGACGTTGTGCGCCAGCACCTCGGGGCGGGAGGAGAAGACCTCGGCCAGCTGCTCCGGCACCGCGTTGAAGTCCGGGATCAGCAGCTCGACGCCGGTGCGTCCGCCCTCGCGGCCGGTGGTCATCGCGTGCACCTGGCGCACGGTCTCGGCGTACAGCCAGGCGCCGCCGTCCGGCAGGTCGTCGCGGGCGACGCCGGTGATGGTGGCGTAGTTGAGGTCCATGGTGACGATGGACTCGGCGACGCGGCGCGGCTCGTCCCGGTCGAACTCGGCGGGCTTGCCGGTGTCGATCTGGCAGAAGTCGCAGCGGCGGGTGCACTGGTCACCGCCGATGAGGAAGGTCGCCTCGCGGTCCTCCCAGCACTCGAAGATGTTGGGGCAGCCGGCCTCCTGGCAGACCGTGTGCAGCCCCTCCTTCTTCACCAGCGACTGGAGGGCGTTGTACTCCGGGCCCATCTTCGCGCGGGTCTTGATCCACTCGGGCTTCCGCTCGATGGGGGTCTCGCTGTTGCGGACCTCCAGGCGGAGCAGCTTCCTGCCGTCGGGTGCGACAGCGGACACGTGCGACTCCTAGAACTAGACGGGGTACCCCCAGGGTACGCCTGTGCTTGTACGGCCTTCGCCGGGGCTGCGGCCCCGCAATCGCAGGGCAACAGGGCTACCGATGGGTAGATTCCCGCAGGCCGCGGGGGAGGGGGAAGGGGGCGGCGCGCTTCAGCGGCCGGGTGCCGGCTCCGGCAGCTCGGCGAACACCTCGGCCAGGTGCTTCTCGACCAGCGGCAGGGCCTGCGCGACCGGGAAGTCCCGGCCCAGCTCGCCGGCCAGCGAGGCGACCCCGGCGTCCCGGATGCCGCACGGCACGATCCTGTCGAACCAGGTCATGTCCGGATCGCAGTTCAGCGCGAACCCGTGCATGGTCACCCCGCGCGCGACCCGGACGCCGATCGCGGCCAGCTTGCGGTCGTCGCCGCGCTGCCCGGCGTTGGACGGCGCGTACTCGGGGCCGGCCAGCCGCGGGTCGATGCCCAGCGGCAGGCCCATCCGCAGGGTGAGCTTGCCGATGTCCACCACCTGCGCCGGGTCCACCACCGCGTCCGGGATGGACGCGCCCAGCACCCAGACGCCGCTGCGGCCCTCGACCCGGGTGGTCTCCACGCCCAACGCGCCGCAGGCGCGGATCAGCGCTTCCTCCAGCCGCCGCACGTACGCGATCACGTCGATCGGGTCCGGCAGCTTGACGATCGGGTAGCCGACCAGCTGGCCGGGGCCGTGCCAGGTGATCTCGCCGCCCCGGTTGACCTCGACCACGGGGGTGCCGTCCAGCGGCAGGTCGGCCGGATTGGTGCGCTTGCCCATGGTGTAGACGGGCGGGTGCTCCAGCAGCAGCACCGTGTCGGGGATCTCGTCCGCGACCCGCAGGGCGTGCAGCCGCTGCTGCTCCTCCCAGGCCTCCTGGTACGGGACGGCTCCCTCGCCCATGCCCATGCGTATGAACCGCACGTTCTCGCTCACCGCTGCTCCTTGCCAGGCGTTCGAGACCAACCTCGCCACTGTACGCCCGCCCGCCGGAGAACCGGCCGGGCCCCTCTCGCGGTCAGGGTCCCGCTCACCGGCCGGACAGCAGCTGGAGCCGCAGCGCCAGCTGGAGCTCCAGCGAGCGCTCCGGGGCGTTCCAGTCCCGGCCCAGCAGCACCTCGACCCGGTCCAGCCGCTGCACCACGGTGTTCACGTGGACGTGCAGCTCGTCCTTGGCCCGGGTGAGGCTGCCGCCGCAGTCGAAGTAGGCGCGCAGGGTGCGGACCAGTTCGGTGCCGCGCCGGGCGTCGTACTCCAGCAGCGGGCCCAGCGTCGCGCGGACGAAGCCCGCCACGTCGTGGCCGTCGCCGAGCAGTACGCCCAGGAAGCCGAGCGCCCGCGCCGAGGCGCCCTCGCCGGAGCGCCCGAGCACCCGCAGCGCCCGGACGCAGCGCAGCCCCTCGGCGTACGCGGCGGCCAGCGCCACCGGCCCCGCGGCGGGCCGCCCGGCGCCCACGGTGACCGGGAACCCGGCCAGCCGGGCGAGCCGCTCGGCCGCCTGCCCGGCGGCCCGCTGCGCGGCGTCCCCCGCACCACTGCCGCTCCCGCTGCCGTCGCCGCTCCCGCTCGCGGCCCCGCCGCCCGGCCCGCCGTCCCCGCCCGGGACCAGCAGCACCACCGCCTCCCCGTGCTCCGCGCTGATGCCGCGCGAGCCGAACAGGTACCGCCCGGCCGCGCCCGCCAGCCGGGAGCGGGCACCGGTGTCCCGCGCGTCGCCCGGCTCCGCGACCAGCACCAGGTGCGGCCGGCCGAGGTCGACGCCCAGTCGGCGGCCGCGCGCGGTCAGCCCGGCCGGGTCCCGGTCCGGGGCGGTCAGCAGGTCGGCCAGCAGTTCGCCGCGCACCCGGTTCTCCGTCTCGGCGACCGAGCGCCGCAGCAGCAGGAGCAGCGCGGTCACCACGCTGGCCCGCTCGAACAGCCGGCGGTCGGCGTCGTCGAGGTCCGGCCGGCCGCGCAGCACCAGCGTGCCGAGCTGCTCCTGCCCGGCCAGCACCGCGCAGACCCAGGCCTCGCCGTGGCGCACCGAACGCCCCTCCGCCCGGGACGCGGCCGCCGCCTCGGCCAGCCCGGTGCCCGGCGCGGCGGCCCGGCCGGCCAGCGGCTCGCCCTCGGC
The DNA here is from genome assembly GCF_040298605.1 of Kitasatospora sp. NPDC001527. NCBI lineage: Bacteria > Bacillati > Actinomycetota > Actinomycetes > Kitasatosporales > Streptomycetaceae > Kitasatospora > Kitasatospora sp. NPDC001527. Next base: position 27,268 of record NZ_JBEPAM010000020.1, read on the forward strand.
GTCCAGGACGGCTATCTCGCCGCCGAGCAGGGTGGCCACCGCCGCGGCGACGTCCGGCACCTCGGCCCCGCGCAGCACCAGGTCGGTGAGCCGGTCGTGGCCCTGCGCGGCGCGCTGGACGGCGGCGGAGTGGGCGCGGATCAGCTCGTTGGCGCTGTTCAGCTCGGCGAGCGCGGCCCGGGTGTCGGCCAGCGACTTGGCGGTGTCCAGCGCGATCGCGGCGTGCGCGGCCAGCGTGCAGAGCAGCGCGACCTCGTCGGGGGAGAAGGCCCGCGGCGAGCGGTCGGCGGCGAACAGCACGCCGATCACCCGGCCGCCGAGCAGCAGCGGCACGCCGATGATCGCCACCAGGCCCTCGTCGAGCACGCCCGCGTCGATGCTGCCGGTGTGGTGGAACCGCTCGTCGGTGCGGTAGTCGTGGGTGGCGTACGGGCGGGCGGTCTGCGCGACCAGGCCGCCGAGGCCGTCGCCGAGGCTGAGCCGCAGGGTCTGGAAGAGCACCGAGACCGAGCCGTCGGTGACCCGCATGTAGGTGTCGCCGGCGGCCTCGTCCGGGAGGGTCAGATACGCGGTGTCGGTGCCCAGCAGCATCCGGGCCCGGCGGACGATCGCCTGCAGCACCGCGTCCAGGTCCCGGGAGGCGGCGAGGTCGCCGGCGGTGTCGAACAGCGCCGTCAGCTCGGCCTCCCGGCGCCGGTGCTGACGCATCGTCCGGTGGACCCGCAGCGCCTGCCAGGTGGCGTCGTCGATCTCGCTCAGCACCGCGGCCGGCGCGCCCTGTCGGCGGGCGTCGGCGAGCACGTCGGCGAAGTCCTCGGTGGCGGCGCCGGAGGCGAGCAGGTCCAGCAGGCGGCGGAGCGCGGGTGCCGAGCTGGTGTGGAGGTCGTTCATGGTGCGGCCGCCCATCGACAGTGGGTGTACGTGCCCCGGGGAGGGAAGCGAGATCGTAGCTGCTCGGCCCGGGTGGCCGTAGCCGGTCGGCGCGCACGCGGGGGCGCGCGCCGACCGGCGGGCGGACCGTCAGGCCGTCGCCGTCTTGCCGGCCGCCGGTACCGCACCCGCCTCGCCCTGCCCCGCCGGCGCCTCCACCTCCGCCAGGTCGTGCCCGCGGGTCTCGCGCCCGCACAGCACCGAACGTCCCTGGGCCAGATCCGGGACAGCGGCCGTCATGGCTCACCACTTCCGGGCCGGGGGCAGAGCGCGTCGCCACAAGGCAGGAGGCGCGGGACACCCGGACCATATGGCCTGGGCACATATCCCTGTGGCACGGAGTGGGCGGTGGCCCCACCACCGCGGACCGCCGTCGGCGGCGGCGGGGCCCCGCGTCAGTGGGCCGTCCAGGCGCCGTCCAGCGGGAGCGAGGCGCCGGTGATGTAGGAGGCCTGGGGAAGGCAGAGGTAGAGGGCCAGCTGGGCGACCTCGGCGGGCTCGATGAGGCGCTTGACGGCGGTGCGGTCGAGGAAGACGCGCTCGACCACCTCGTCCTCGGGGATGCCGCGGGTGCGGGCCTGGTCGGCGATCTGGTGCTCGACCAGGGGGGTGCGGACGTAGCCGGGGTTGATGCAGTTGCTGGTGACGCCGTGCGGGGCGCCCTCCAGGGCGACCGTCTTGCTGAGGCCCTCCAGGGCGTGCTTGGCGGTCACGTAGGCGGACTTGAAGGGGCTCGCCCGCAGCCCGTGCACGGAGGAGACGTTGACGACCCGGCCCCACCCGCGCGCGTACATGTGCGGGAGGGTGCGGCGCAGGATGCGGAACGGCGCCTCGACCATCACCCGCTGCATCAGGGTGAAGCGCTCGAGCGGGAACTCGTGGACCGGGGCGACGTGCTGGAGGCCGGCGTTGTTGACCACGATGTCGGCGTCGGCCGGGAGCGCCTCCACCGCCTCCGGGTCGGCGAGGTCGGCGACGTGCGCGACGCCGCCGATCCGCTCGGCGAGGCTGCGGGCCGGGCCGGCGGCGAGGTCGACGACGTAGACCCGGGCGCCGGCCGCGGCGAAGGCCTCGGCGCAGGCCCGGCCGATGCCCGAGGCGGCTCCGGTGACCAGGGCGGTGCGGCCGTCGAGCGGGCGGGCTGAAGTGGTGTCCATGGCCGAGAACGGTAGGAATCCGACGGCCGCGCTCCTATGTGGCGGCCCCCTACAGCACCCCGCTGAACTGTGGTGTTCCCCGCCATCACAGTCGATGGTCGGCGGACGCCCTGCAAGCCAAACCCATCCTGAGGTCTCTTCCCCACAATGGGCGCGGATGCTTCACCCGTTCGGAGGATTGCTCGGTCAGAACCACCCATAGCGCCCGAATGCTCGCTACATTCACGCCGATTCCCGACAGGGGGCGTCGCCACAGGCAGCCGAACCGCTGGTGGAGCCGGTGCGGCGTCCGAGAGGTGTTGACTGACTATGCCCCAAAGGCCTGCAACCGACAGCCCGGCGTACGGACCGCTCGACCCGCTCGACCAGCACCGGGGTCCGGTCGGCCGGGCCCTTCCGGACGCCCCCGACGCCCCGACCGCCGCCGAGGACCTCCGGCTGCCCGAGCAGGCCACACCCGCCGACCGGCACGCGCCGGCGCGGCACACGCCTGAGCGGCACGCCGCCGAGCGCCACACGCCCGAGCGGCACACGTCGGCCACCACCACCCAGAACCTCCAGCTCGCCGCGCTGATCGAGGAGGCCGGCTTCTCGCACGCCGGCCTGGCCCGCCGGGTCGACCAGCTCGGCCTGGAGCACGGCCTCGACCTGCGCTACGACAAGACCTCCGTCACCCGCTGGCTCCGCGGCCAGCAGCCCCGCGGTGCCACCCCGGCGCTGATCGCCGAGGTGTTCACCCGCCGGCTCGGCCGCCGCCTCACCGCGCAGGACCTCGGCCTGGACGCCTGCGCCCCGGTCTACGCCGGCCTGGAGTTCGCCGAGACGCCGCAGGAGGCGGTGGACATCGTCGCGAGCATGTGGCGCAAGGACAACGGGCCGCAGTCCGAGCTGCGCCGGATCGCCTTCACCCCGGCCGGCCTGGTGGTGCCCAGCCGCGACTGGCTGATCGGCCGCACCGACGAGCGGGTCGCCAGGGACGGCTCCACCCTGGCCCGGCCCGACCCCGGAACCGGCGCACCGCCCGCCGGACCGCCCGGCCCGGCCGCGGGTCCCGTGCCGCGCGGTGCGGCCGGCGCCCCGGTCGGCCGGTCCGGCCCCGCCGCCACCGCCCCGACGGCGGGCGCCGCCGGTCCGGCCGCGCTCGGCGCCCGGGTGCCCACCCAGAGCCGCCGCCCGCCGATCGCCGTCGAGCCGCCCTTCCACGACCAGGGCCGCGAGCAGCGCCCCGCGCTGCGCGTCGGCCGGGGCGACATCGCCGCCATCCGCGCCGTCGGCGACCTGTTCCGCGCGCTGGACCACGCCTACGGCGGCGGCCACGCCCGCCAGGCGCTGGTGCGCTACCTGGAGAGCGAGGCCGAGCCGATGCTGCGCGGCCGCTACGGCGAGCAGATCGGCCGCGCCCTGTTCGGCGCCGTCGCCGACCTCACCCGGCTGGCCGGCTGGACGTCCTTCGACATCGCCGCGCACGGCCTGGCCCAGCGCTACTTCGTCCAGGCGCTGCGGCTCTCCCAGGCCGCCGGGGACCGCGCGCTCGGCGGGTACGTGCTGGTGACGATGAGCCAGCAGGCCGTGCACCTCGGCCACGGCCGGGAGGCCGTCCAGCTGGCCCGGGTCGCCCAGCAGGGCGTGGGCACGGCGGTGCCGCCGACCGTCCAGGCGCTGCTGCACGCCGCCGAGGCGCGCGGGCACGGCCTGCTCGGCGACGTCCGCTCCTGCACCACCGCGCTGGTCCGGGCCGAGCGGGCGCTGGCGGCCGTCCGGACCGGGGACGAGCTGCCCTCCTGGGCGCGGTTCTTCGACGAGGCGCAGCTCTCCGACGAGTTCGCGCACTGCTACCGCGACCTCCAGCAGTGGCGGACGGCCGCCCAGCACGCCGAGAAGTCGCTGCGGCTGCGCTCGCCCGCGTACGCGCGCAGCCGGATCTTCTGCCGGCTGGTGCTGGCCACCGCCCGGCTCGGCATGGGGGACCTCGACGAGGCCTGCGGCATGGCCACCGACGCGCTGCGGGCGGCGGGCGAGATGCGCTCGGCCCGGTCGCTGGAGTACGTGCGCGACTTCCACCGCCGGCTCACCCCGTACCGGGGCAGCGCGGTGGCGCGCGCGTTCGAGGAAACGGCCCGCCAGGCGGGGGTGATCTGACCGGCCCCCAGGTCCCCGCCGACCCGGTCCCCGTCGGCCCGAGGTCTCACCAGCTCTCGGCGTTCACCCGCGGCCGGCCGCCCCCGACGGCGGCCGGCGGCCGGACGTCCCCGCGCAGCCGCTGCGCGCTCAGCGGGAACAGCAGTACCGAGAGCATGCCCGCGCCGACCAGCGCGGCCGCGGTCGAGGACGACAGATGGCCGGCGTCCACCTCGATCGTGGTGATCACCACGACCAGCGGCAGCGCGGTCGCGCCGTACAGCCCGAGCGCGGCCCGGTCGCGCCGTCCCAGCCCGGTGGGGGCGAGCAGCGCGGCCGGCAGTCCGCGCAGGACCAGCAGCAGGAGCAGGAAGGCCGGCAGGAGCAGCAGCGTGCCCGGATCGCCGAGCAGCGCGTCCAGGTCGAAGTCCATGCCGCTGACCACGAAGAACACCGGCACGAGGAAGCCGAAGCCGATGCCCTCCAGCTTGGCGTCGATGACCTCCTCGGCGTGCCGGGGGATGTCGGACAGCAGCTGCCGCGAGACGATGCCGGCGGTGAACGCGCCGAGCAGCATGTCCAGCTCCAGCCAGAGCGCGGCGGCCACCATGGTGGCGAGCACCAGGATCACGGTGCGCACGGCGAACTGGCCGGAGGTGCGCAGGGTGCGCCGGATCAGCCCGGTCATCCAGGCCGGCCGGGGGCGCCGGGCGCCGCCGATCGCGAGGGCGGTGATCACCGCGAAGGCGGCCAGGATGACGGCGGTGCGGGCCGGGGTGTTGCCGCTGAGCAGGACGGCGACGGCGATGATCGGCCCGAACTCGCCGACCGCCCCGGTGGCCATCACCAGCGAGCCGAACGGGGTGGGCAGTTCCCCGGCGTCGCGCAGCACCGGCAGGATGGTGCCGAGCGCGGTGGTGGTGAGTGCCAGCCCGGCGAAGGCGCCGTCCAGCGGGTCCGGGTTGACCAGCGCGCCGAGGACGAGCGCGGCCACCACGGTGATCAGCCACGCGGTGCCGGCGCGGCGGAGCGGGCCGCCGCGCAGCCGGGCGAAGTCGATCTCGTAGCCGGCCAGGAACATCAGCATGGCCAGGCCGAACCGGGAGAGCGCGTCGACCAGGACGTCGACGTGCGCCCAGCCCAGGACGTCGGGGCCGATCAGGACCCCGAGCAGGATCTCGAACACCACGGTGGGGACGGCGATCCACCGCAGCAGCCGGTCGGCCAGCAGCGGAGCGGCCACCGCGGCGGCCGGGACCAGGATCAGCGCGAGCGGCTGGACGTCGGTCCCGCCGCTCACGCGGCGTCCGGCGGGGTGGCGGGAATCGTCCGATCAGCGGTCATATCGGCATATTGGCACGCGGTCCGTCACCGGCCCGGCAGCCGGACCCGTGACGGACCGCGTGCCCCGCGTCGGCGGGAGGGTCGGGCGGGAGGGTCAGGCGGCCGCCGCCTCCGGTTCGGTGGCCGGCCGCCCGAGGTCGCGTGCCACGGCCTCGGCCGCGCGCCGTCCGGAGACCAGCGCCCCCTGCACGCTGCTGGTGTCCCGGTGGTCGCCGCAGACGTAGAGCCCGGCCAGCAGCCGCACCGGCCGCCGGGTGTTGTGCGGCGGCGGCATGGCGGGCACCGCGTCCGGCAGGTGCCGCACGCTCAGGAACTGCCAGCCGCCGGCCGGCGTGCCGTACAGCTCCGCGAGCCGGGCGCGCACGGCCGGCTCCAGCGCGGCCGGACCGCCGGCGTCGAAGGTGCGGCGGCCGAGCACGGTGGTGGCGATCAGCGCCTGCCCGGGCGGGGCGTACGAGGGGTGCAGCTCGCTGAGCACCAGCGAGTGCGAGACCAGCGAGGGTCGCCCGCCCGGCCGGTCGCCGTCCAGCAGCAGGGCGGCCTCGCCGAGGGGGGCCCGGTCGGCCGCGTGGTAGAAGGTCGTGACGGGGTGGAAGTCGGGCAGCCGCAGACCGGGCAGCAGCTCGGCGGCGGAGCGCGGGTCGGTCGCGACGATCACGGCCTGGGCGCCGATCCGCCCGTGTCCGGCGGTCTCCACGCCGTCGGCCTCGATCGCGGTGACCCGCACCCCGGTGCGGACGGTGCCGGCGGGCAGGGCGGCGGCCAGCTGGGCCGGCACGGCCGCGATCCCCCCGGCGGGCAGACAGAGCCGGCCGCGCGCGTAGCAGCGCAGCACCAGGTCGGCGACCCGGCTGCTGGTGCCGAGGGCGGGGTCGCTGAGCAGGGCGCCGAGCAACGGGCGCAACAGGCCGTCGACGGTGCGCGGGGCGAGCCCGCGTTCGCCGAGGGCCCGCGCGGCGGTGGTCTCCGGCCGGGCCTTCAGCCGGGCCGGCGGGGTGGCGGCGAGCCGGTTGAGCCAGCTGCCGAGGCGCGCCTTGTCCAGCGGGCTGCCCAGCGGTGCCCGGGCGGCGGCCTGCCGGGCGGTGGTCAGCTGCGGGTCCCCGACCCGGTACCGGCGCCCGCCGTTGTGCACCAGGACGCCCGGGGCGAGCGGGCGCAGGTCGAGGCGGTCGAGGTCGAGCACGCGGGGCGGCTCGGGGAAGGCGGTGTTCAGCAGATGGCTGCCGTGGTCGAGTCGGAAGCCGTCCAGTTCGTGGGAGGCGGCGCGGCCGCCGATCCGGTCCGCGGCCTCCAGGACCTGGACGGCGAAGCCGCGGCCGGTGAGCACGCGGGCGGCGGCGAGGCCCGCGAGGCCGGCTCCCACCACGACGATGTCCGGGTCGGACTGTCGTCGGGCGCGGCGGATGAAGTCGTACGTGGGCACGGGTGGCTCCCTCCCTGGTCCCGGATGTTTCGGGCCGGCGCAGGCAGCGGGGTGCTGGGACACGGTCCGACCGGTGTGATGCCCCGTCAGTGTGAGGGTCAGACAAGCGCACCGGTCCCGATCCGGGTCGGGAAGGGGAGTGGCCGCATCCGGTGCGGGTGCCGTCACGGACTGTGCGCCGATCCGGCCGCGACCCGGCCCGGCGGGCGCACACGGTCACCGGGGGCGCGCGACGCGCCCACCACGTGCTCCCGTGCGCCCCCTCCCGGAGCCCCTTCCGGCCGTCGCCCGGACTCCGCCCGGCATATGCCCCTGGCCAGGGTGAACGTCGTAGTGCGCCTACGCGACGGGGCCGGGCGCGAGCGCGCGCCCGGCCCCGGAGAGCCCCCGGCCCGTCCTCAGAGCGCCGCCCGCACCGCCGCGTCGACGTCCGGGTGCTCGAACCGGAAGCCCGCGTCCAGCAGCCGGCGCGGCACCACCCGGTGGCTGCCGACCACCTCGACCGCCAGTTCGCCCAGCACGGCGTCCAGGACGGCCCTCGGCACCGGGAACGGCGTGGGCCGGCGCAGCGCCCGCCCGAGCGCCCTGGTCAGCTCGGCGTTGGTCACCGGCTCCGGCGCGGTCAGGTTGACCGGCCCGCTGACGTCCTCCCGGTCGATCAGGAAGCGCAGCGCGGCCACCTCGTCGGCCAGCGAGATGAAGCTCCAGTACTGCCGGCCGTCGCCGAGCCGCCCGCCGAGGCCCAGCCGGAACAGCGGGAAGAGCCGGCCGCCCGCGCCGCCGGCCGCGGAGAGCACCAGCCCGGTGCGCGGATGGACCACCCGGATCCCGGCCCGTTCGGCCGGCCCGGCGGCGGCCTCCCACTCCACGCAGACCTCGGCCAGGAAGTCGTCCCCGGCGGGCGAGGACTCGTCGATCACCCGGTCCCCGGTCTGGCCGTAGTAGCCGACGGCCGAGGCGCTGACGAACACCTTCGGCGGCTCGGCCAGCTTGGCCAGCGCGGCGGCCAGGGTCTCGGTGCCGAGCACCCGGCTCTCCCGGATCTCGCGCTTGTAGCCCTCGCTCCAGCGGCGGTCGCCCACGCCGGCGCCCGCGAGGTGCACCACCGCGTCGGCGCCCGCCAGCCCGGCCAGGTCGACCTGGCCCAGCAGCGGGTTCCAGCCGATGCCGGTGGTGCCGTCCGGCCGCGGCCCGGTCCTCGACCGGTGCCGGACCAGCCGGACCACCTGGTGCCCGTCCGCCAGCAGCGAGTCGACGAGGGCCGAGCCGATCAGTCCCGTGGATCCTGTGACCGCGATTCTCATGCGCCCATCCTCGCAGCCGGGCGGCCGGGGCCGGGGGAGCGCGGACCGCGTGCGGCCCGGGAAAATCCGTGTACGTCCGCGCGCGGCCTCGTTAGCATGCCGCGCATGCGCAAATCCGACGATCTGATCATTCGTCCCGCACGGGCCGAGGACGAGAAGGACCTCGCCGTCCTCAACCGCGCCACCTGGACCCCGGTGGCCGACGTCAGCGCGCGTCCCGCCGAGGACGCGGGGGTGTTCGACGAGCGCCACACCCCGGACCAGGTCCACCTCGCCCTGCTCGACGGCCGGATCGTCGGCTACGTCCGCGTCGTCCCGCCGACCCCGCTGCCCAGCAACCAGCACGTCCGCCAGATCCAGGGCCTGGCGGTCGACACCTCCGCGCGCGGCCGGGGCATCGGCGTCGCGCTGGTCGAGGAGGCCTGCCGGGTGGCCCGTGACCAGGGCGCCCGCCGGATCACCCTGCGGGTGCTCGGCCACAACGCCCCGGCCCGCGCCCTCTACGCGCGCTGCGGCTTCGTGGTCGAGGGCACGCTCACCGAGGAGTTCCTGATCGACGGCGCGTACGTCGACGACGTCTGGATGGCCCGCCGCCTCACCGGCTGAGCCCCGGCGGGGCGAGCCGCACCACCCGGACCGATGGCCGACGAACCGTCAGAGTCGGTACCGGCGTGGTGCAGAGTCGTGACAGACCCGGCCTGTCTGGAGGGTCACCCGGCCGGGTACGGTCTTGCCGTGAGCAACTCGACGCCTCCCGGGTGGTACCCGGTTCCGGGTGCGGACGGCACGGCCGGCCATGAGCGCTGGTGGGACGGTACGGCCTGGACCAGTGACGTGCGCCCCGTCCAGGCGGGCGGCGGCCCGATTGCCGACGCCCCGACACAGGTCTCCTGGCAGAGCCCGGGCCAGCCCGCCGGGTCCCCGCCGCCCTCCTACGGCTACGGCGCGCCGCAGCAGGGGCAGCCGGGCTACGGCTACCCGGCGCAGAACCCGCCGGCCTACGGCTATCCGCCGGCCGCCTACCCGGCGCCCTCCCGGCCGAACCGGATGAAGACCGGCACGGCCGTCGGCATCGGGGTCGCGGTCCTGGCCGTGGTCGGCGTGATCGCCGCCGTCGCGCTGAACAGCGGCGGCGACGGCCCGTCCGCCGGCCCGACCCCGCCGGTGACCACCGTGACCGTGACCGACACCCCGAGCCCGACCGCGACCGCACCGTCCCCGACCACGACCCGGCCGGTCTCACCGCCGCCCACCACACCGCCGCGCCCGACCCCGCAGCTCAAGGACACCGTGGCGGACCCGCAGCACGCCATCACCGTCCCGGTCTTCGACGGCTGGGAGGCGAACACCAGCGGCTCGCACTCGACGGTCTTCCTCGGCACCGGCCAGTACACCTGCCCCGGCGGCGGCAACTGCATCCGCGGCCAGTTCTCGGTGGAGAAGGACACCATCTCCGGCACCACCGCGCGCGCGGCGGCCGAGGCGGCGATGCCGGCCTACGCGGCGGCGATCTTCACCGACATCACCTCGCACACCGACGCGGGCTCCTCCAGCACCACCGTCGCGGGCATCTCCGGCTACGCGGTGCGCTGGCACGTGGTGACCTCGGACGGCAGCAAGGGCTACATCCTGCTGGCGGCCGTGCCGGCCAAGGGCGGCGGCTACGTGGCCTTCGAGGGCGGGGTGGACGACGCCGCGGGCGCGCCCGACCCCTCGGTGCTGGACCAGATCCTCAAGGGCATCAAGCAGGACACCAGCGCGGCGGCGGGCTCGAACACCTGAGCCGCCGGCCGCGCACGGTGTCGGGCGCTCTCAATCCCCGTACCGCTCCCAGAGCTTGGGGAACCGTTTCGCCATGACGTCCGGGTCGTCGAAGTCGAAGACCGCCCCGGACGGCCGCACGGGCTGCCGCCCGCCCACCTCGGGCAGCGGCAGCCCGGTCAGCTGCTCGTACGCCTCGTCGGCGGCGTAGCCGAGGTCCTCGGCCTCGCCGTCCTCCTCCTCGTCGAACCCGGGCAGCAGGTCCGCCAGGTCGTCGGGCTCGTGCAGGCCGCCCTCGAAGACCTCCCGGCCCTGGCCGATCAGCCAGCACCGGAAGTAGTCGAAGGAGTCCTCGGAGGCGCCGCCGAGCAGCAGGTACGCCGCGCCCCACAGGTCGTAGCGGTAGGCGCGCTGGAAGCGGGCCTCGAAGAGCCGGGCGAAGTCGATGACGTCGTCCGGCGTCAGTTCGCCGAGCCGTTCCACCAGGCGGTCCGCCTGCTCGTCCGGGTCGCCCTCGGCGGCCTCCCGGGTCTCGTCGATGATCAGCCAGAAGTCGGTCTCGTCCATCACCGCTCCAGCATCCCTGTTCGGGCGCACGCGCGCATGCGAAGAACGGGTGAATCACCCGGAACCGCGCGAAAAACCCGGAACGGCGCGAAGCCCCCGGCCCCGGGCCCCGACGCGCGGAACCCCGCGCCGTCCGGGGACGGTGCGGGGTTCCGGTGCTGCCGGGTCGGTCTCCCGGGGCCTTACAGGCCGAGCTCGACCTCGAACTCGCCGGCCTCCAGGATCTCCTTGACGGCGACCAGGTAGCGGGCGGCGTCGGCGCCGTCCACCAGGCGGTGGTCGTAGGAGAGCGACAGGTAGGTCATGTCGCGGATGCCGATGGCGGTGCCGCCGTCGGCCTCGATGACCACCGGGCGCTTGACCGTGGCGCCGATGCCCAGGATCGCGACCTGGTTCGGCGGCACGATGACGGTGTCGAACAGCGCACCGCGCGAACCGGTGTTGCTGATGGTGAAGGTCGCGCCGGACAGCTCGTCCGGGGTGATCTTGCTGTCGCGGACCTTGCTGGCCAGCTCGGCGGTCTTCTTGGAGATACCGGCGATGTTGAGGTCGCCCGCACCCTTGATGACCGGGGTCATCAGACCCTTCTCCGAGTCCACCGCGATACCGATGTTCTCGGTGTCGAAGTAGGTGATGGTGCCCTCGGCCTCGTTGATCCGGGCGTTGACGACCGCGTTGGTCTTCAGCGCCTGGGCGGCGGCCTTGACGAAGAACGGCATCGGGGAGAGCTTGACGCCCTCGCGGGCGAGGAAGCCGTCCTTGGCCTTGGCGCGCAGCGACATGATCTTGGTGACGTCCACCTCGACCACGCTGGTGAGCTGCGCCTGCTCGTGCAGGGCCTTCAGCATGTTGTCGCCGATGACCTTGCGCATGCGGGTCATCTTGACCGTCTGGCCGCGCAGGGCGGACGGCGCGGCGGCGGCCTTCGGCGCGGCGGCCGGGGCAGCAGCGGCGACCGGGGCCGGGGCCTGGGCGGCCTTGGCGGCCTCGGCGGCGGCCAGGACGTCCTGCTTGCGGATGCGGCCGCCGACACCGGTACCGGTGACGGAGGACAGCGCGACGTCGTGCTCGGCGGCGAGCTTGCGCACCAGCGGGGTGACGTAGGCGTCACCGGCGTCGGCCACCGGGGCGGCCGGGGCAGCCGGGGCGACCGGGGCCGGGGCGGCGGGGGCGGCGACCGGAGCCGGAGCGGCGACCGGGGCGGCCGGAGCGGCGGCGACCGGGGCCGGGGCCGGGGCAGCCGGGGCGACCGGAGCCGGGGCGGCAGCCGGAGCCGGGGCAGCCGGGGCCGGAGCGGCGACCGGGGCGGCCGGAGCGGCGGCCGGGGCCGCGGCGACGGCGCCCGCGGCACCGATCAGCGCGAGCTGGGCGCCGACCTCGGCGGTCTCGTCCTCGCCGACCAGGATCTTCACCAGCGTGCCGGCGACCGGCGACGGGATCTCGGTGTCGACCTTGTCGGTGGAGACCTCGAGCAGCGGCTCGTCGACCTCGACGGTGTCGCCCTCGGCCTTCAGCCAGCGGGTGACGGTGCCCTCGGACACGCTCTCGCCCAGCGCGGGCAGCAGCACCGGGGTGGCGTCGCCGGCCGGGGCGGCCGGAGCGGCGGCGGGGGCCTCGGCGACCGGAGCCGGGGCGGCGGCCGGGGCCTCCGCGACCGGAGCCGGAGCAGCCGGGGCGGCCGGAGCGGCCTCGGCGGCCGGGGCCGGCGCGGCGACCGGGGCGCCCGAGCCGTCGTCGATGATCGCCAGCTCGGCGCCGACCTCGACGGTCTCGTCCTCGCCGACCTTGATCGAGGCCAGAATGCCGGAGGCCGGGGCCGGGATCTCGGTGTCGACCTTGTCGGTGGAGACCTCGAGCAGCGGCTCGTCGACCTCCACGCGCTCACCCTCGGCCTTCAGCCAACGGGTGACGGTGCCCTCGGAAACGCTCTCGCCCAGCGCGGGCAGTGTTACTGAGACCGCCATGGTTTCAGCGACTCCTATCAAGTCTTGCGAACTGGAAGTTGGGGGTGTGGGGCGCGATCAGTCGTGCGCGTGCAGCGGCTTGCCGGCCAGCGCCAGGTGCGCCTCGCCGAGGGCCTCGGACTGGGTCGGGTGGGCGTGGATGAGCTGCGCGACCTCGGCCGGCAGGGCCTCCCAGTTGTAGATCAGCTGGGCCTCGCCGACCTGCTCGCCCATGCGGGCGCCGACCATGTGGACACCGACCACGGCGCCGTCCTTGACCTGGACGAGCTTGATCTCGCCGGCGGTCTTCAGGATCTTGCTCTTGCCGTTGCCGGCCAGGTTGTACTTGAGGGTGACGACCTTCTCCTTGCCGTACAGCTCGACGGCCTTGGCCTCGGAGATGCCGACGGAGGCCACCTCGGGGTTGGAGTAGGTGACGCGCGGGACGCCGTCGTAGTCGATCGGCACCGGCTTGAGGCCGGCCAGGCGCTCCGCGACCAGGATGCCCTCGGCGAAGCCGACGTGCGCCAGCTGCAGGGTCGGGGCGAGGTCGCCGACGGCCGAGACGGTCGGCACGTTGGTGCGCATGTACTCGTCGACGAGGACGTAGCCGCGGTCCATCGCGACCCCGTTCTCCTCGTAGCCGAGGCCGGCCGAGACCGGGCCGCGGCCGATGGCGACGAGCAGCAGGTCGGCGTCGATCTGCTTGCCGTTCTCGGTGGAGACGCGCACACCGGTCTCGGTGTACTCGACGCCGGAGAAGCGGGCCTTCAGCTCGAACTTGATGCCACGCTTGCGGAAGGCGCGCTCCAGCAGCTTGGAGGAGTTCTCGTCCTCCAGCGGGACCAGGTGCGGCAGGGCCTCGACGATGGTGACGTCGACGCCGAAGGACTTCCAGACGGAGGCGAACTCGACACCGATCACGCCGCCGCCGAGGATGACGGCCGACTTCGGGATGCGGTCGAGCTTGAGGGCGTGGTCCGAGGAGATCACGCGGTTGCCGTCGATCTCCAGGCCGGGGATCGAGCGCGGCACGGAGCCGGTGGCCAGGACGATGTGGCGGCCTTCGATGCGCTGGCCGTTGACGTCCACCGAGGTCTGCGAGGAGAGCTTGCCCTCGCCCTGGATGAAGGTGACCTTGCGGGACGCCACCAGGCCCTGCAGGCCCTTGTACAGGCCGGCGATGACGTCGTCCTTGTACTTGTGGACGCCGTTGATGTCGATGCCCTGGAAGGTGGCCAGCACGCCGAACTCGGCGGCCTCCTTCGTCTCGTCGGCGATCTCGGCCGCGTGCAGCAGGGCCTTGGTCGGGATGCAGCCGCGGTGCAGGCAGGTACCGCCCAGCTCACCCTTCTCGACCAGGGCGACGCTCAGGCCCAGCTGGGCGCCGCGGAGCGCCGCGGCGTAACCGCCGCTTCCGCCTCCGAGAATGACTACGTCGAAAACGGTGCTGGCGTCGTTCGCCACGTCACGTCCTCCATGCAATGGGGTGTGGATCGCCGGGCCGGTCGCGGTCCGGTGGGTCGGAAGCCTTTGTGGGGCGCCCAGTCGTGCCGGAAATACATCTTCGCACTTGTTCACGGCGACTGATGTCCGGGTCCGCTCCAGGGGTGTCCCGAGGGGTGGTGACAGCACCGGGAATGCTCTGTGCGCAGGGGCATCGTCGCAGCTCAAGGCGGTATTGACAGGTGGCCGGGCGGGGGCTCGCGGGGCCGCGGAGCCGCCGGTTCCGCATGGTGGAACAAAGTTTCGCCCGCAGCGAACAGGGGTGCGGCGGTCGCCCCGCGTCCCCTACCGGCAGGTAACCCGGGCCCGGGAAGCCGGACGGGGCCCGGCGCGTGCGCGCCGGACCCCGTCCGCTGGTCGTACCCGGCCGTCAGGCCTTGCCGCCCGCCGCCTTCTGCTCGGCGAAGCGGACCAGGGTGCGCACCGCGGAGGCGGTGCCGCCCTTGGGGGTGTAGCCGAACGGCGCGCCCTCGTGGAACGCCGGGCCGGCGATGTCCAGGTGCGCCCAGTCGATGCCCTCGGCCACGAACTCCTTGAGGAACAGACCGGCCACCAGGCCGCCGCCCATCCGCTCGCCCATGTTGGCCAGGTCGGCGATGGTCGACTCGGTCATGCCCTTGCGCAGCTCGGCCGGCAGCGGCATCGGCCAGGACTGCTCGCCCACCTCGCCGGCGGCGGCGTGCAGGGTCTCGCGCAGCTCGTCGGCGTTGGCCATCACACCGAAGGTGCGGTTGCCCAGCGCCATCATCATCGCGCCGGTCAGGGTGGCGACGTCGACGATCACGTCCGGGTTCTCCTCGCCGGCCCGCACGATGGCGTCGGCCAGCACCAGGCGGCCCTCGGCGTCGGTGTTCAGCACCTCGACGGTCTTGCCGCCGTACATCCGCAGCACGTCGCCGGGGCGGGTGGCCGAGCCGGACGGCATGTTCTCCGCCAGCGCCAGCCAGGCGGTGACGTTGACCTGCAGGCCCAGGCGCTTGGCGGCGACGACGGCGGCGAACACCGCGGCGGCACCGGCCATGTCGCACTTCATGGTCTCGTTGTGGCCGGCCGGCTTCAGCGAGATGCCGCCCGAGTCGTAGGTGATGCCCTTGCCGACGAACGCCAGGCTGGCCTTGGCCTTCGGGTGGGTGTAGGCCACCTTCACCAGGCGCGGCGGGTTGACCGAGCCGTTGCCGACGCCGAGCAGACCGCCGTAGCCGCCCTTGAGCAGCGCCTTCTCGTCCAGCACCTCGACCTTGAGGCCGTGCTCCTTGCCGGCCGCCTGGGCGATCGCGGCGAAGGACTTCGGGTTCAGGTCGTTCGGGGCGGTGTTGACCAGGTCGCGGGCGCGGTTCATCTCCTCGCCGACGACCAGGGCGCGCTCGACCGCGGCCTTGGCCTCCTTGCTGCCCTTGCGGGTCGACAGCAGCACCAGCTCGCCGACCGGCTCCTTGCCGCCGTTGCCGTTGTTCTTGTAGCTGCCGAACGCGTAGGCGCCGAGCAGACCGCCCAGCGCGACCGCCTCGATCTCGTCGGCCGACTCGGCCGGCAGGGCCAGCGCGGCCTTCTTGCCGCCGGCCAGGGTGCGGGCGGCCACACCGGCGGCGCGGCGCAGGGCCTCCAGCTCGTACCCGCCCTCGGCGGCCTCACCGAGACCGACCGCGAGCACGAGCGGGGCCTTCAGACCGGCGGGGGAGGGCACCTTGACGGTCTCGCCCTCGGCGCCGGTGGCGCCCAGCGTGCTGAGAACCTCGGCCAGCTTGCCCTCGAACGCCTCGGCCACGGCCTCGGAGCCGGGGGCCGGCACGATGCCCTTCGGGCCCTTCGCCACACCGATCACCAGGGCGTCCGCACGCAGCGAGGCGGCGGCGGAGGTGCTCACAGACAATGCAGTCACGTAAAACGTCCTGTTCTTTCGCGGTCCACGACCGGTCGCGGCGCGAGTGCCGCACCGGCGCAGCCCGGACCGCCGGCCAGGCCGACCGGCGGGTGCCCGCCGGACCCGGGGCCCCTGGCTGCGCGCGCCCACCGCGGCGGCGGTCGCGCACACCAGAGGCCCCGGCGCCTCAACGCGCGCCCGCCGGGCAGGACCTGCGACGGTGCAGGGCTGCGGTGCTCCCCGCATGGTAGTCCGCATGCTGGGATCACGCGCCGCCCGGTGTACCGCCTTTCGGCGCAGGGGCTTTGGCGCCCTCCTCAGCCCAGCAGCGCGAGGACCAGCAGCGCACCGGTCGCGGCGGTCTCGGCCATCGCGCCGAGCACGTCCCCGGTGATCCCGCCGAACCTGCGCACGCAGCGCCGCAGCAGCGGCCGGGCTCCGCCGGCTCCCAGCACAACGGCCGCGGGCAGCAGGGCGGCTGACGAGCCGTCGGTCAGGCCGACGAGGGCGAGCAGGGCCGCCGCACCGCCCGTCGAGGCGACGGCCGCACCCGGCGCCACCGTGCTCGCCACCATCGCGCCCAGCCCGCCCGGCCGGGCCGCCGGCACCCGGCGCAGGCATCCCCAGGCGAGCGCGCAGCGCGCCGCCACCGCCGCCGCGAGCACCGCGAGCGCACCGCGCAGCGGGGAGACGGCGAACTGCCCGGCGAGCGCCGCCACCTGCGCCAGCAGCACGAGGACGAGGGTGAGCACACCGAACGGGCCGATGTCCGACTGCTTCATGATCCGCAGGGCGTCCTCGGCGGGCTTCCCGCTGCCCAGGCCGTCCGCGACGTCCGCGAGCCCGTCCAGGTGCAGCCCCCGGGTGAGCA
The DNA here is from genome assembly GCF_040298605.1 of Kitasatospora sp. NPDC001527. Lineage (NCBI taxonomy): Bacteria > Bacillati > Actinomycetota > Actinomycetes > Kitasatosporales > Streptomycetaceae > Kitasatospora > Kitasatospora sp. NPDC001527. The sequence continues at coordinate 44,053 of NZ_JBEPAM010000020.1, forward strand.
CCGCGAGCACCCCGACCGCCGCCACCGCCCCGAGCAGCCCGCCGGCCCGCCAGGCGACCAGCGCCCCGGTGCCCGCCGCGACCGCCCCCAGCACCACCCCGACCACCGGCGCGAGCACCATCGCCCGCCCCCCGGCCTCCCGGTCCCACCGCCGCACCCGCACCGGCACCACCGACAGGGTCCCGAACGCGAACCGCAGCCCGTCCCACACAACGACCACCCACCGACCACTCGGAACAGCGAAAGGGCCCGGGCCCGTCGTCACGACGCGGCCCGGGCCCCGAAATCCTCTACAGCTTGCCCAGCAGCTCCGCCGCCGTGGGCAGCCGCGCCGGCTCCTTCGGCGCCGCCGGCACGAACGGCTCCGGCATCTTCTCGGCCAGCGTGTCCGCCGCCGCCTGGAGCAGCGGCAGCGCCATCAGCGCGCCGACCCCCTCGCCCATGGTGATCCCCTGCTCCTGCAGCGGCGTCAGCGTCAGCCGGTCGTACGCCTTCGCCTGCGCCGGCTCACCGCTGCTCTGCCCGGCCCGCCACCACTCCGGCGCCCGGAACGCGATCCGCTGCGCGACCAGCGCGCACGCCGCCGAGACGACGCCGTCCAGCACCACCGGCAGCTTGCGCACCGCGGCCTGCAGCAGGAACCCGGTGATCGCCGCGAAGTCCGCGCCGCCGGTCGCCCCGAGCAGCGCCAGCTGGTCGCCCAGCACCGGCCGGGCCCGTCGCAGCGAGTCCCGCACCGTGGCGCACTTGACCATCCACACCCGGTCGTCGATGCCCGACCCGCGCCCGGTGACCGCCGCCGCGTCCGTCCCGCAGAGCGCGCCGACCAGCACCGCCGCCACCGTGGTGGCGCCCACCCCGAGGTCGCCCAGCACCACCAGGTCGGTCCCGGCGTCGGCCTCCTCGTCGGCCACCGCCATGCCGGCCCGGAACGCCTTGGCGGTCTCCTCCGGGCTCAGCGCGTCCTCGACGTCGATCCGCCCGGAGCCGCGCCGCACCCGGTGCGCCGTCACCTCGTCGGGGAAGTCGCCGGCGTCGGCGTCGACCGCGACGTCCACCACCCGCACCCCGGCGCCGAACCGCCGGGCGAGCAGCGCCACCGGCGCGGTGCCGTCGAGCACGGCCCGCACCCGCGCCGCCGTACCGCCCTGCGCGGGCAGCCGGGACACCCCGAGGCGGGCCACGCCGTGGTCGGCCGCGAACAGCACCACCTTGGGCGCCGACAGCGGCCGCACCGGGGAGAGCCCCTGCACGGACGACAGCCAGGCGCCCAGCTCCTCCAGCCTGCCGAGGCCGTTGCGAGGCCGGTCCAGCTCCTGCCACCGCTCCTCGGCGGCGCGCCGGGCGCTCTCGTCGGGGCGCTCGACGAGCGAGGAGAACGTATCGAGATCCACGGTCGTGTCCATCGTCCGGAAGGCTACACGCCGCAGGTGTTCCGACGCCCTGGAGGTGAGCGGGCGAGGTGTTCAGCCAACGGCGGGCTTGACGGTGAGAACCTGCCCCGCCACCACCAGCAGCACACGCTCCGAGGCGTCGGCGACCGCCATGTTGAGCCGGCCCAGGGTGTCGCGGAACCGGCGGCCCGCGGCGGTGGCCGGGACGACGCCCATGCCCACCTCGTTGCTGACCGCCACCGCCTGGCGCCGGGTGCCGGCCCAGGCCGCCGCCAGCGCCGCGCAGCGCCGCTGCACCGCGGCCTCGCCGCCGTCCGCCCACACCGCGTCGTCCCAGGCGCCGCACTCGTCCATCACGGCGGTGAGCCACAGCGCCAGGCAGTCGACCAGCACCGGAGCCGGGTCGGCGGGGTCGGCCAGGACCGCCTCCAGGTCGCAGGTCTCGGCGGTGCGCCAGCTCGCCGGGCGCCGTTCCCGGTGCAGCGCGACCCGCTGCGCCCACTCGGCGTCGCCCTCGCGGGTGCCGCCGGTGGCGACGTACAGCACGTCCTCGTGGTGCGCGAGCAGCTGCTCGGCCCGGGTGGACTTGCCGGACCGGGCGCCGCCGAGGAGCAGGGTGCGGGGGCGCGGGGCGTCAGGTGTCATGCACGCCATCCTCGCGCACCGCGCATACCGAAGATCCCGCCGGGCAACCTGAGGGCTTAGGGTGCGCTGCACAGCGCATCGCTGATCGTCGGCGGGAGGAGCCGGGCATGGTCTGGACGTGGCGGTACGAGAGGGCGGACGGCACCGTGGTGGCCCCGGGCAACGGGCAGGCGGAGGAGTTCGCCGGCCAGGGGGACGCGGAGACCTGGATCGGGGAGAACTGGAAGCAGCTGGCCGAGGACGGCGTGGACCGCGCCGTGCTGCTGGACGACGGCCGCGAGATCTACACGATGAGCCTGCACGAGGACTGAGCCGCCGGACGGCCGCCCGCCCGGGCGGGCGGCCGGGCACCGGCCTCCCCGCCCCGGCGGGGCTACTTCATCCCGACGACGTGCAGCATCCCGGCGACCTGCCGGTACGGGTCGGTGCGCCCGGCCCGCTCCTCGGCCTCCAGCAGCTGGGCGAGCTGCCGCCCGTCGACCGGCGGCGCCGCGTCGTCGGGGGAGTGGTCGGTGAAGACCCGGACGCCGTACCAGTGCCGCAGCGGCACGGACACCTCGGAGAGGGTGACGACGAGGTCGGCGATCCGGTCGGCGCGGGCCGCCAGCCCAAGCCGGTTGTAGTACCGGTCGCTCTCGAAGGCGTCCAGGGCGGCCCGCCAGTCGCCGGCGGCGGCGGGCCGCAGGGCGAGCGCGTCGCGGTTGCGCACCAGCAGGGAGAGCAGCCCGCCGGGGGCGAGCAGCCGGGCCAGTGAGGCGATCATCGGATCGGGGTCCGGCAGGTACATCAGCACGCCGTGGCAGAGGACGACGTCGAAGCTGCGCGCCCCGAACCAGCGCCCGCACTGGTGGCCGTCGCCGATCAGCAGCTGGACCCGCTCCCGCACCGCCTCGGGCTCCTCGGCCAGCACCTGCTGGGCGACGCCGAGCGCGGCCGGGTCGGAGTCGATGCCGGTCACGTAGTGGCCGGCCCGGGCCAGCCGCAGCGCCTGGGTGCCCTGGCCGCAGCCGATGTCGAGGACGCGCTGCGCGGCGCGGCCGGTGAGCTGCTCGGCGAGCTGCCGGGCGACCATCTCCTGCCGGACCAGGTTGCGCAGCGAGCCGGACCGGCCGGGGGAGGGGCCCGCGCCGCCGGCGAAGGAGCCGCTGCGCGAGGGCAGCCGCCGCTCGTACCCGGTCAGCCCGTGGCCGCCGCGGTCGTATCCGCCGCGCTCCTGGGCGACCCGGTCGTGGCCGCCGCCGCCCTGGCCGGGGAGCACGTAGAGGCCGGGCCCGTCCCAGACGGGAGGGGCCCAGCCGGAGTCCACCGGTTCGGCGGTCAGGGCTTCTCCCCGCGCCGCACCTGCGGCTTGGGCAGTCGCAGCCGGCGCATCTGCAGGATGCGCATCAGGCCGTAGGCGACCGCGCCACGGGTGTTCTGCCCGGCGAAGCGCTCGGCGAGCTGCTTGCGCAGGCCGAAGCCGAGCCGGACGAAGTCCAGGATCACCAGGACGAAGAAGAGCAGGAACAGCAGCGTGGAGAGCAGCTGGAGGGCCGGCACCTTCACGATGCTGAGCACCAGGATGACGACGGCGGCCGGAAGGAAGAACTCGGCCAGCGACCAGCGGGCGTCCACGTAGTCGCGGGTGAACTTGCGCACCGGGCCCTTGTCACGGGCCGGCAGGTGGCGCTCGTCCCCCTCCAGCAGCGCGGTGCGCTGCTTCTCGCGCTCGGCGCGCATCCGCTCGCGGGCCTGGCGGGTGGCCTCCTTGCGGTCCTTGGGCACGCTCACCCGGGTCCGCCGGTGGGCCTCGGCCTCACTGCGCTTGGGCGTCGGCCGGCCCTTCTTCGCCTGCGGGTCGCGGGGCTGGGTCGTCTCGTCCTGCTTCTCCAGCACGGCGGCGGAGGCAGCGGCATCATCTGAACGGCGTCGGAACACACCACCAGCGTACGGGGTGCGGGGCGCCTTCCTCCGGTCCCCCGGGAACCAAACGCATATCGATCGCGTCCCGGCGGCGCGCGGCCGGGCTTTCCCGGGGTTTCCCGTAGGGGATCACTCCGCTGACCGGCGGGTGGAACGAGGGCGGGATCCACCCCGCGGAGGAGGCTTTGCGGGACCGACCTGTAGCAGGCTTGTTGCAGGCAGGTGCACTGCGGCGACGGGCTCGCTGCACATACACTCGTCGTGTCTGGTAACGAGATAGAGACCGCAGGCCGGAGAAGGGGGCACCCGAGGCCCATGAGCGACGGAATCATGAAGCGTATGGGGCTGATCTTCCGCTCCAAGGCGAACAAGGCCCTGGACCGGGCGGAAGACCCGCGCGAGACGCTGGATTATTCGTACCAGAAGCAGCTGGAGCTGCTGCAGAAGGTGCGTCGTGGCGTCGCGGACGTGGCCACCTCGCGCAAGCGTCTGGAGCTCCAGCTGACCCAGCTGCAGCAGCAGTCGGCGAAGTACGAGGACCAGGGCCGCAAGGCGCTCTCGCTCGGCCGGGAGGACCTCGCCCGCGAGGCCCTGACCCGCAAGTCGAACATGCAGTCCCAGATCAACGACCTGCAGGTGCAGTACCAGCAGCTGCAGGCCGAGGAGGAGAAGCTCACGCTCGCCTCCCAGCGGCTGCAGGCGAAGGTCGACGCCTTCCGCACCAAGAAGGAGACCATCAAGGCCACCTACACCGCGGCCCAGGCGCAGACCCGGATCGCCGAGTCCTTCTCCGGCATCTCGGAGGAGATGGGCGACGTCGGTCTGGCGATCCAGCGGGCCGAGGACAAGACCGCGCAGATGCAGGCCCGGGCCGGTGCGATCGACGAGCTGCTGGCCTCCGGCGCGCTCGACGACGCCAGCGGTCTCGGCCGCAAGGACGACATCGAGGCCGAGCTGGAGCGGGTGGCCGGCGGTTCCGACGTCGAGCTGGAGCTGGCCCGCATGAAGGCCGAGCTGACCGGCGGCTCCCCGGCCGCCGGCCCGCAGGCCATCGAGCAGGGGCGCCCGCAGGACGCCGCGCCGCAGCAGCAGGACACCCCGCGGATCAACTACAACAAGTGACCTGAGCCGCGCCCCGGGGCACTCTCCGGGGCGCGGCCCCCAGAAAGGCACATCCCCCAGGAACAGGGAGACGCACGGCATGATCATGAGGGTCATGGGTGAGGGGCAGTTCGAGGTGGGCGAGTCCCACCTGAACCACCTCAACGAGCTCGACGAGGAGCTCCTCACCGCACTGGAGTCGGGGGACGAGGAACACTTCCGCCGGGCGCTCGGCGAGCTGCTGGGCGCCGTCAAGGAGTTCGGCACCCCGCTGCCGGACGACTCGCTGGAGCCGTCCGACCTGATCCTGCCGGACGCCGAGGCCACCATCGACCAGGTCCGCGAACTGCTGCGGGCCGAGGGTGACGGTCTCATCCCGGGCGTTCCCGAGTAGCCGCCGTTCTCGGCCAGACACAGGGGCGGGCCCCCTCCCACCGGGGAGGGGGCCCGTCCTTCGTCGTCCGCGCCGCCGCGGCGGCGGACCGCTACGGCAGGGCCAGCATCCGGTCCAGCGCGGCCTTGGCGTACTTCTCGGTCTCCGGGTCGACGCTGATCACGTTCGGCACCCGGCCCTCGACCAGCGACTCCAGCGCCCAGACCAGGTGCGGCAGGTCGATCCGGTTCATGGTGGAGCAGAAGCAGACCGCCCGGTCCAGGAAGACGATCTCCTTGTCCGGGTGGGCCTTGGCGAGCCGGCGCACCAGGTTGAGCTCGGTGCCGATGGCCCACGTGGAGCCGGGCTCGGCGGCGTCCAGCGCCTTGATGATGTACTCGGTCGAGCCCACCATGTCGGCGGCCGCGACGACCTCGTGCCGGCACTCCGGGTGCACCAGGACGGTGACGCCCGGGATCCGCTCGCGCACGTCGTTCACCGAGTCCAGGGTGAAGCGCCCGTGCACCGAGCAGTGGCCGCGCCAGAGGATCATCTTCGCGTCCCGCAGCTGCTCGGCGGTCAGGCCGCCGTTCGGCTTGTGCGGGTTGTAGACGACGCAGTCGTCCAGCGAGAAGCCCATGTCGCGCACCGCGGTGTTGCGGCCCAGGTGCTGGTCGGGCAGGAACAGCACCTTCCGGCCCTGCTCGAACGCCCACTCCAGCGCCCGCTTGGCGTTGGAGGAGGTGCAGATGGTGCCGCCGTGCCGGCCGGTGAAGGCCTTGATGTCGGCGGAGGAGTTCATGTACGAGACCGGGACGGTGACGTCGGCTATGCCGGCGTCGGTCAGCACGTCCCAGCACTCGGCGACCTGCTCGGCGGTGGCCATGTCGGCCATCGAACAGCCGGCCGCGAGGTCCGGCAGGACGACCTGCTGGGCGTCGCCGGTGAGGATGTCGGCGGACTCGGCCATGAAGTGCACACCGCAGAAGACGATGTACTCGGCCTCCGGGCGGGCCGCCGCGTCGCGGGCGAGCTTGAAGGAGTCGCCGGTGACGTCGGCGAACTCGATCACCTCGTCGCGCTGGTAGTGGTGGCCCAGGATGAAGACGCGGTCGCCGAGCGCGGCCTTGGCGGCCCGGGCGCGGTCGACGAGGTCCGGGTCGGAGGCCGGGGGGAGGTCGCCGGGGCACTCGACGCCGCGCTCGCTGTTCGGGTCGGCCTCGCGGCCGAGCAGCAGCAGAGCGAGCGGCGTCGGGGTGGGGTCGACGCCGTAGGTCTCGGTGGTGGTGGTCACGGGCGGGCGCCCTTCTGTGCGGCCGATCAAGCGGTGCAGCCTTTTCGTCTATCTGACGCAATCTATGATAACCGGTTAGCGTCAGAGTGACGATGGCCATCCTGTCGATGTGACGAGAACCGCTCGCCGGTTCGGAGCCTTCCCGGGGCGGCTGCGGCGTGGCCGAACCGTGATCCCGGCCGGTCCGGGTTTCGCTGGTGGCATGAAGGCAATCGCGATCCACCGCTACGGCGGCCCCGACGTGGTCGAGTACACCGACCTGCCCGATCCCAAGGTCGGCCCGGACTCGGTCCTGGTGCAGATCAGGGCGGCCGGGGTGAACCCGGTCGACTGGAAGGTGCGGGAGGGCCGGCTGGACGGCCTGCTCGACGCGCACTTCCCGCTGGTGATGGGCTGGGACGCGGCGGGGGTGGTCCGCGCGGTGGGCGGCGGGGTCACCGAGTTCGCCCCGGGGGACGAGGTCTACGGCTACGTCCGCAAGGACGCGGTCGAGCACGGCACCTACGCCGAGCTGGTCGCCGCGCCGGTGCGCACCCTGGCCCGCAAGCCGGCCGCGCTGGACTGGGCGCAGGCCGGCGGGCTGCCGCTGGCCGGGCTGACCGCCCTCCAGACGCTGCGGGCGGTGGGCGCGGGCGCCGGGGACACCGTCCTGGTGCACGCCGCCGCTGGCGGGGTCGGACACCTGGCGGTCCAGATCGCCAGGGCCTTCGGCGCCCGGGTGATCGGCACCGCCGGCGAGCGCAACCACGCGTACCTGCGCTCGCTGGGCGCCGAGCCGGTCGGCCACGGCGAGGGCCTGGCCGAGCGGGTCCGGGCGCTCGCCCCGCAGGGTGTGGACGCCGCGGTGGACCTGGTCGGCGGCGACGCCGTCGAGGTCTCGGCCGCCCTGGTGGCCGACCCGGCGCGGATCGCCTCGGTCGCCGACTTCGGGGTCAGGGCGCGCGGCGGCCGGTACGTCTGGGTCCGTCCGGACGCCGCCGGGCTGGCGGAGCTGGCCGCGCTCGCCGACGACGGGCGGCTGACGGTGACCGTCGCCTCCACCTTCCCGCTCGCCCAGGCCGCCTCGGCGCAGGCGCTCAGCGCGGAGGGCCGCACCCGGGGCAAGATCGTCCTGCTCACCGGCTGATCACCGGCCGCCGCGAGAGCCGCCGCGGGGGCCGCCGCACCGGCCGGTCACCCTCCGGCCGACGCGCGGACGTCCCCCCTCCGTCATCCGTCAGCGGTGGACTCACTCCTGACATCCGCCAGAATGGTTGCCGAACCGTTTCGGCGTGCCGCCGCCGTCCGCCGCCGTTCCCTACGCCGCACGACCCGTGGAGCCCCGCACCGATGAGCAGCAGCCGAGCGCACGAGACGGTCGGGGCCTCCCTGGACGAGACCGACCGCCTCCTCCTCGCCCGGCTGGCCGGGGACGGCCGTGCCTCCTACGCGGAGATCGGCCTCCAGGTGAACCTCTCCGCCACCGCCGTCCGCCGCCGGATCGACCGGCTGCGGGCCCGCGGGGTGGTCCGCGGCTTCACCGTCGTGCTCGACCCCTCGGTGCTCGGCTGGCAGACCGAGGCCTTCGTCGAGGTCTACTGCCGCGAGCGCACCGCCCCCGAGGAGATCCTCGCCAGCCTGCGCCAGTTCCCCGAGGTGATCGCCGCCTGGACGGTCACCGGCGACCCGGACGCGCTGGTCCACCTGCGGGCCGCCGACATGCGCCACCTGGAGGCGGTCATCGAGCGGATCCGCCGCGAGCCCGGCGTCCAGCGCAGCCGCTCCTCCGTGGTGCTCTCCCAGCTCATCGGCTGACCTCTCCGGGGCCCCGCGCAGGAATCCTGCGCGCCCCCCGCCGAAGACGCCCGAAAGCTGCCTGACCGGCCGCGTTCCGACGCGCGGACGGGGCCCCTCGCTGCCTACGCTGATCACGTCCGGCCGTGCGGTGCCAACCCCCGTGCCGCCGGGCCCTCCCCGACACCCCACAGCCGAGAGGGACACCCGTGTCCGCAGCCCCCGACCGCATGCACCGGCCCGACAACGACCTGGTCGACCTGGTTTTCGACTACATGCGCGAGCGGCTGCAGTACGACCCGGTCCCGCTCGACCACCCCGGTGACGGCGAGCACCTGCGCACCCAGCTGGCCGGCCTGCTCAACCAGGACGGCAACAACCCCGCCGACGTGCTCAAGCTCTACGACCACGAGCTCTCCCGCGCGGTGATCTCCGCCGACAGCCCGCGCTACCTCTCCTTCATCCCGTGCGCCCCCACCAAGGCCGCGCTGCTCTTCGACATGGTCGTCTCCTGCGCCTCGCTCCAGGGCATCTCCTGGCTGGAGGCGGCCGGCGCGATCGCCGCCGAGAACCAGGTGCTGCGCCTGATAGCGGACCGCGCCGGCCTGCCCGCCTCGGCCGGCGGCACCTTCGTCTCCGGCGGCTCGGCCGGCAACCTCTCCGCGCTGGTGGTCGCCCGCGACACCGCCCGCCGCCGTCTGGCCGAGGAGGGGCGACCCAGTGGTCCGGAGGCCCGGCTGCGGATCGCCGTCGCCGACCAGGTGCACTCCTCGGTCAAGAACACCTTCAACATCATCGGTGTCGAGGCGTTCAAGGTGCCGACCGTCGACCGCCGGTTCACCGGCGAGGCGCTGCGCGCCGCGCTGGCCGCCGACCCGAACCCGGAGACCGTGATCGCCGTCGTCGGCACCGCCGGCACCACCAACGAGGGCATCGTCGACGACCTCCAGGGCCTGTCCGAGGTCGCCCGCGAGCGCGGCCTCTGGTTCCACGTGGACGGCGCCTACGGCGGCGCGGGCCTGTTCGCCCCCTCCGTCCGGGAGCGCTACAACGGCATCGAGCACGCCGACTCCTTCGTCGTCGACCCGCACAAGTGGCTCTTCGCGCCGTTCGACTGCGCCGCGCTGATCTACCGCAACCCCCAGCTCGCCCGCGCCGTGCACACCCAGGACGCCTCCTACCTGGACGTCCTGCACACCGAGGGCGACGAGTGGAACCCCACCGACTACGCCTACCACCTGACCCGGCGCGCCCGCGGCCTGCCGCTCTGGTTCTCGCTCGCCGTGCACGGCGTCCAGGCGTACACCGACGCCATCGAGGCCGGCCTCACCCTCGCCCGGGACACCGCCCGGCTCATCCGCGACACCGACCACCTGGAGCTGCTGTTCGACCCGCAGCTCTCCGCGGTCTGCTTCAAGCGCAAGGGCTGGACCAACGACGACTACTACCGCTGGTCGCAGCAGCTGCTCGCGGACCAGATCGGCTTCGTCACCCCCACCGGCTGGGACGGCGAGACCGTCGCCCGGTTCGCCTTCCTGCACCCGGGCACCACCATGGAGATGGTCAGGGAGATCCTCGACACCATGGCGTGACGCACCCGTCGACGGACCCCCGCCCGGCCCCGGCCCGGCGGGGGTCCCGCCGTTCCCGCGCCCTACAGCAGCCCGCCGTTCGGCACGTACGGCGCCGGCGGGCGCATCCCGCGCAGGCCCAGGAAGCCTCGGCTCTCCACGGTCAGTCCCACCTCCAGGCCGACGTCCAGCGCCCACTCCTGCTCCGCGGTCAGCGCCTCCACCCGGGCCTGCGTCCCCTCCGGCACCCGGGCCAGCGCCTCGCGCAGCAGCCGGGTGGCGATCCGCTTGGAGGTGGCCGCCAGCAGCTTCACCTCCCCGCCGTCCCGGTAGCAGTAGCCGCTGCCCGCCAGCGAGTCCGCGATCAGCAACTCCTCGCAGTGGGCGAGCAGCAGCCCGTGGTCCGGGCCGTGCGCGGAGCCGCGCAGCCGCCGGTCCACCGAGTCCAGCAGGTGCTGGTGCGTCGCGTTGCCCGGGTGCACCGGGATGTCCCCCGGATCGACCAGCCCGGACCGGTCCACCCGCCCGGTCAGCTGCATCGCCGGGTACAGCGTGAAGCCGGCCAGCCGGTAGCGGCGCACGGCCGCCGGGGACGGCGAGGAGCACAGCATGCCGCGCAGACAGCCGCGCCCGTACGCCAGGGCCCGGTCCAGCAGCAGCCGGCCCACCCCCTTGCCCTGCGCCCGCGGCAGCACCACCAGCAGCGCCAGCACCCAGACGCCCTCGCGGCGCAGCGCCAGCACCGCGCCGACCGGCTCGCCGTCGAGCTCGGCGAGCCAGCAGCCCTGCGGATCGGTGCGCGCCAGGTGTCTCGTCCGGGCCGACTGGTAGACGGAGGGCCGGGGCGGCTCGGTGGCCGGGGCGTCGGGGAGCGAGGCGAACGCGGCACGGGCGAGCGACTGGACCACCTCCGCGTCGGCGGCGGTGTCCTGGACCGGGCGCAGGATCATGCCCACCATCCTGGCCGCCCCGGCGCCGCGGCGTGGCCGGTTCACCCGGATCGGTCCCATCGGGCGGTGACCGGTGTCCGCCGGTGTGCGAGCATGGGAAGCGCATGGGGAGCGGGTAGCAAGCCCGGCCCACGGAACCGTGCCGCCACGAACCGCCGAAAACACCGTGCCGTCCGGGAAATGAAACCGGGCGGCCGTCGGTTGGCACTGGCGGCAGACCGTCGTCAAGACCGGGAGAAAGCAGATGACCGTCAAGGACGAGACCACCGTAGAGGGTGGCATCCTCCTCACCGATGCCGCCGCGGGCAAGGTCAAGGCCCTGCTGGAGCAGGAAGGCCGGGACGACCTGGCGCTGCGGGTCGCCGTCCAGCCCGGCGGCTGCTCGGGCCTGCGTTACCAGCTGTTCTTCGACGAGCGCTCGCTCGACGGCGACGTGGTCAAGGACTTCGACGGCGTCAAGGTCGTCACCGACCGGATGAGCGCCCCGTACCTGGGCGGCGCCACCGTCGACTTCGTCGACACCATCGAGAAGCAGGGCTTCACGATCGACAACCCGAACGCCACCGGCTCCTGCGCCTGCGGCGACTCGTTCAGCTAGGCGTCGACGCGAAGGCGGCCCCGGATCCCCGGGGCCGCCTTCGTCGTGTCCGGGCGCCGGTCACCCCGTCACGGGGCACCCGGGATGTCCGGAACGGACGGGTCGGGGCCGACCTTCGGGTCCGCCTCCAGCGGCACCTCCTGCCCGGTCGCCAGATCGGTCACCGCCCGGCCCCGCAGGGGCTGCTTCAGGTCGGCCGTCACCGTCTGCCGCTGGGCCACCGCGACGCAGTCCTGCCCGGCCGGGACGGGCGCGGCCGTGGTCACCCGGACGTCCACCCGGCCCGGCTTGGACTCGTCCGCCTTGAGCGCGTACCGCTGACAGACCCCGCCGTAGAACCAGACGGTCAACCGGTTGCCGTCCACCCGGTAGGTGATCGCCGGATGCACCTGCGAGCCCTTCCCGGACCCGTTCGGCGCCGGCTCGCCGACCGCGATGCCGTTGCCGCCCGCGCCCGGGGGAGTGGGTGCCGGGGTGGGCGTCAGCGCCGGGGCGGTGGGGGCCGACGAGGGATCGGCCGGGCGAGGCTCCGGGGCGGTGGCCGACGGGTCGGCCGGCGGCGTGGCCACCGGAGCGGGGGCGGACGGGTCGGGCGTGGTGACCGGGGCCGAAGGGGCGGCCGCGCCGGGGGAGGCGGCGGCGCTCGCCGGCGTCCGCTCCGGGCCCGGGGTCGCCGCGTCCGAACCCGCGCCGCTCCCGCTCCCGCACCCGGCGAGGACGGCCGCCGCCGCCAGCGCCAGGCCCGCCAGTGCCGTGGCCCGCGCCCGGCCGGAACGCCGGGGCATCGTCTCCAGATCCATCTGCACATCCTCCCGAGGGCTCAGCGGCGCACCGTGCCGGCCGCACCGCGCGGATGTGACGTGCCCCGGACGATCCCGGTTCCCGTCGGCCCCCTCCGGTCCCTCGCGCCCCGCCTCAGGGGCCGTACTCGGGCATCGACGCGACCAGTCGCTGCGCCCCGGAGGAGACGCGGAAGCCGGACCGGGCCGGCACGCTGTCCTGCGGGCCGGTCGCCAGCAGCGGCCAGAACCGCCGCAGCCGGCGCGAGGAGTCCACCAGCGCGTCCAGCGACTCGCCGTCCGCCTCACCGCGCAGGGCGGGCGGAACCCGCAGCGGGTGGTGACTGGGCATCATCGGCCATCACTCCGATCCACCGGTGCCGTGGCAGCGGCGCCACGGGCCTGGGACGGGGCCGGAAAGGCCCCTCTCTGCGACCCTAGGCCGGGCGGACCGGGGCCCACCAGAGCTACCCCGTGGTAGTACACGATCGGGGGCGACGGGTGCCGGCGGACGGCCACCGGCGCACGCGCAGTCTTGCTGGCGCCCCGTACCCGCCGGGTACCGTGGGTGGGTTCCACCCCGTTGTCCCATGGCCCCGCCGCCATCCTGAGGAGACCCCGTGCGTATCGCCGTCGCCGGCTCGATCGCGACCGACCACCTGATGACCTTCCCCGGCCGGTTCGCCGACCAGCTGGTCGCCGAGCAGCTGCACACCGTGTCGCTGTCCTTCCTGGTCGACACCCTCGACATCCGCCGCGGCGGCGTCGCGCCGAACATCGCCTTCGGCATGGGTGTCCTGGGCCTGAGCCCGATCCTGGTCGGCGCGGCAGGCGCGGACTTCGCCGAGTACCGCAGCTGGCTGGAGCGCAACAACGTGGACTGCCAGTCCGTCCACATCTCGGAGACGCGGCACACCGCGCGCTTCATGTGCACCACGGACGAGGACCACAACCAGATCGCCTCGTTCTACACCGGTGCCATGGCCGAGGCCCGCAACATCGAGCTGGAGCCGATCGCCGACCGCGTCGGCGGCCTCGACCTGGTGCTGATCGGCGCCGACGACCCGCAGGCGATGGTCCGCCACACCCAGGAGTGCCGCACCCGCGGCTACGCCTTCGCCGCCGACCCGTCCCAGCAGCTGGCCCGCCTCGACGGCCACGACATCCGCCAGATCGTCGACGGCGCCGCGTACCTCTTCACCAACGAGTACGAGGCCGCGCTGATCGAGTCCAAGACCGGCTGGGACTCCGAGGAGATCCTCACCCGGGTCGGCACCCGGATCACCACCCTGGGCAGCAAGGGCGTGCGGATCGACCGCAAGGGCGAGTCCCCGGTGCTGGTCGGCTGCGCCCCGGAGAACGCCAAGGTGGACCCGACCGGTGTCGGCGACGCCTTCCGCGCCGGCTTCCTGGCGGGCCTGTCCTGGGACCTGGAGCTGGAGCGCTCCGCCCAGCTCGGCTGCATGCTCGCCACCCTGGTGATCGAGACCGTCGGCACCCAGGAGTACGAGCTGCGCCCGCACGACTTCCTGCAGCGCTTCGTCGCCGCCTACGGCGAGGAGGCCGGCGGGGAGGTGCGCGCGCACCTGGTCAACTGACCCGCCGCACCAGGTAGGCCGAGCCCCGGTCGCCGCCGTACCCGGCGGCCGGGGCCTCGCCCAGGTACTCCTGCCCGCGCATCGCGCACCAGGCCGGGACGTCCAGCCGGGCCGCCTCGTCGTCGGCCAGCACCGCGACCGTCCCGCCCACCGGCACCTCGCCGATCCGCCTGGCCAGCTCGATCACCGGCAGCGGACACCGCTTGCCCAGCGCGTCGATGGTGAGCGTCCCGTCGGACGGCTCCCCGGCGGCGGCCGGCGGCGCCAGGTCCAGCCCCAGCGGGGCGCGGACGCCGGCCACCACCTCCGGCAGGACGGCCAGGAACCGCTCGACGTCCGCCTCCGCGGTGCCGAAGGGCAGCGAGACCCGCACGTTGCCCTCGGTGAGCACGCCCATCGCCGCCAGCACATGGCTCGGGGTCAGCGTGGAGGAGGTGCACGAGGAGCCGGAGGAGACGGCGAACCCGGCCCGGTCCAGCTCGCCCAGCAGCACCTCGCCGTCCACGTACAGGCAGGAGAAGGTGACGAGGTGCGGCAGCCGCCGCACCGGGTCGCCGACCACCTCGACCTCGGGCACCAGCCGCGGCACCCGGGCCCTGATCCGCTCGACCAGCTCGTGCAGCCGGGCGTTCTCCCGCTCGGCCTCGGCCCGCACCGCCCGCAGCGAGGCCGCCGCCGCGACGATCGCCGGGACGTTGACGAACCCCGGCACCCGGCCGCCCTCGCGCTCGTCGGCGGGCAGCGGGGAGGCGAACCGCACGCCCTTGCGCACCGCGAGCACCCCGACGCCGGCCGGTCCGCCCCATTTGTGCGCGCTGGCGGTCAGCAGCGACCAGCCGGCCGGCACGTCCGTCCGCCCCGCGCTCTGCGCGGCGTCCACCAGCAGCGGCACGTCCCCGCAGCGGGCGGCCGTCTCGGCGACCGGCTGCACCGTGCCCACCTCGTGGTTGGCGGACTGCAGGACCGCGAGCGCGGTGTCCGGCCGCAGGGCCGCCGCGAACACCACCGGGTCCACCCGGCCCTGCCGGTCCACCGGCACCTCGCCGACCTCGCCGCCGGCGGCCGCGTGCCGCTCCGCGGTGTGCAGCACGCTGGAGTGCTCGACGGCGGAGTGCACCAGGTGCCGGCCGCGCCGCCGGTTGCCCTGCAGCGCGCCGAGCACACCGAGCTGGACGGCCTGGGTGCCGCTGGCGGTGAAGGAGATCTCGTCGGCCCGGCAGCCGAGCACCTCGGCCACGGTCTCCCGGGCGGCGTCCAGCAGCATCCGGGCCTGCCGCCCGGAGCGGTAGAGCCGGGCCGGGTCGGCCCACCCCTCGTCGAGGGCGGCGGTCAGCGCCTGCCGGGCGACGGGGTGGAGCGGTGCGGTGGAGGCCACATCGAAGTACACGGTCACATTTAACGACACTCCCGGCCGCGTTCCGGGCTCCGGCGGCGGCTCACCGGTCGTCAGTCGATCACCCCGAATGTCCGTATCGTCCGCGTCCGACGGGGCGTCACACACGTTGTCCGAGGTCATCCCCCGATCGGGCGTACGGACCCCGAATGCCTAGGATGACCTGCGGCGCAGCCCTTGCCGGGCCTGATCGGGTGTCCGGGCGGCGCGTTACCGGGACCTGCCCGTCAGCAGCGCATAAGGCTGGAGTAGGGTTTGGCCCGCATAAGCATTCAAACCGTGCCCGTGGACGGGTCGCCGAGGAGGGGAAGCCTCCCCGGGGCGACGCGAAGGCGGGCGAGACTTCGGGAAGGCGCTACGTGAGTCCCAACGGCTCCGACCGCTCGCCGCGGCGCACGATGCGGCGGAAGCTGCCTCAGGCGCTGGCACTGGGCCTCGTCATCGCGACCGCCACCGGCTGCTCGGCCAACGACCTCCCCAGGCTTGGCCTCCCGAGCCCCGTCACCAAGGAAGGGCCGATGGTCCTCCACATGTGGCAGGGCTCCTGGATCGCGGCGCTGGTGGTCGGCGTACTGATGTGGGGTCTGATCATCTGGAGCGTGATCTTCCACCGGCGCAGCCGCACCGGTGTGCAGGTCCCCCCGCAGACCCGGTACAACGTGCCCATCGAGGCGCTCTACACCGCGGTCCCGATCATCATCGTGTCGGTCCTCTTCTACTTCGTCGCCCGCGACGAGTCGAAGCTGACCGCCGTCTCCGAGAAGCCGCAGCACATGGTCAACGTGGTGGGCTTCCAGTGGAGCTGGGCGTTCAACTACGAGAACACCGAGATCCCGGACCCGGCCAACCAGGAGGCCGCGTACGAGGTGGGTACCCCCGGCGAGCCGCCGACCCTGTACCTGCCGGTCAACGAGACGGTGCAGTTCCGCCTCACCTCTCGTGACGTGATCCACGACTTCTGGCCCATCAACTTCATGATGAAGATGGACGTCGTGCCGGGTGTGGTCAACAAGTTCGAGGTCACCCCGACCGTCAAGGGTGAATACATGGGCAAGTGCGCCGAGCTCTGCGGCGTCGACCACTCGCGCATGCTGTTCAACGTGAAGGTCGTCGACCGTGCCGAGTACGACGCGCACCTGAAGGACCTGCGGGCCAAGGGTCAGACCGGCGCGGTTCCCTCCGGCCTCACGACCATGGGAAGTGAAGAGAAGTGACCATCCTCAACGAGCCCGCCGCGGCCGGCGGGGGCGCCGGGGCCGTCACGGTCGGGGCGCAGCGGACCCGGAAGCCGGGTTCCACCATCATCAAGTGGCTCACCACCACTGACCACAAGACGATCGGCACGCTGTACCTGGCGACGTCGTTCGCGTTCTTCCTGATCGGCGGCGTCATGGCGCTGGTCATGCGTGCCGAGCTGGCTCGTCCCGGGACCCAGATCCTGTCGAACGAGCAGTTCAACCAGGCGTTCACGATGCACGGCACGATCATGCTGCTGATGTTCGCGACGCCGCTGTTCGCCGGTTTCGCGAACTGGATCATGCCGCTGCAGATCGGCGCGCCCGACGTCGCGTTCCCGCGTCTGAACATGTTCGCCTACTGGCTGTACCTGTTCGGCTCGCTGATCGCCGTCGCCGGCTTCCTCACCCCGCAGGGTGCCGCCGACTTCGGCTGGTTCGCCTACGCGCCGCTGTCGGACGCGGTCCGCTCGCCGGGCATCGGCGCCGACATGTGGATCATGGGCCTGGCCTTCTCCGGCTTCGGCACCATCCTGGGTGCGGTCAACTTCATCACCACGATCATCTGCATGCGGGCCCCCGGCCTGACGATGTTCCGGATGTCGATCTTCACCTGGAACGTCCTGCTGACCGCGGTGCTGATCCTGCTGGCCTTCCCGGTGCTGGCCGCCGCGCTGTTCGCCCTGGAGGCGGACCGCAAGTTCGGGGCACACGTCTTCGACCCGGCCAACGGCGGTGCGCTGCTCTGGCAGCACCTGTTCTGGTTCTTCGGTCACCCCGAGGTGTACATCATCGCGCTGCCGTTCTTCGGCATCGTGTCGGAGATCATCCCGGTCTTCAGCCGCAAGCCGATGTTCGGCTACTCCGGCCTGATCGCGGCCACCATCGCGATCGCCGGTCTGTCCGTGACGGTGTGGGCCCACCACATGTACGTCACCGGCCAGGTGCTGCTGCCGTTCTTCTCCTTCATGACCTTCCTCATCGCCGTCCCGACCGGTGTGAAGTTCTTCAACTGGGTCGGCACCATGTGGAAGGGCTCGCTGAGCTTCGAGACCCCGATGCTGTGGACGGTCGGCTTCCTGGTGACCTTCCTCTTCGGTGGTCTGACGGGTGTCCTGCTGGCCTCCCCGCCGATCGACTTCCACGTCTCGGACTCGTACTTCGTCGTCGCCCACTTCCACTACGTGGTCTTCGGCACCGTCGTCTTCGCGATGTTCGCCGGCTTCCACTTCTGGTGGCCGAAGATGACCGGCAAGATGCTGGACGAGCGCCTCGGCAAGATCACCTTCTGGACGCTGTTCTTCGGCTTCCACACCACCTTCCTGGTGCAGCACTGGCTCGGCGCGGAGGGCATGCCCCGCCGCTACGCGGACTACCTGGCCGCCGACGGGTTCACCACCCTGAACACCGTCTCGACCATCGGTTCGTTCCTGCTCGGTCTGTCGATCCTGCCGTTCCTCTACAACGTCTGGAAGACCGCCAAGTACGGCGAGAAGATCGAGGTCGACGACCCGTGGGGCTACGGCCGCTCGCTGGAGTGGGCGACCTCCTGCCCGCCGCCGCGGCACAACTTCCTCACGCTGCCCCGGATCCGCTCCGAATCCCCGGCCTTCGACCTCCACTACCCGGAGATCGCGGCGCTGGACTACCTGGAGAACCACGGCGAGCCGGCCAAGCACCTCGCCGGTGTGACCCCGGCGAAGTACGACGCGCCGCAGCTGGGCAAGGGCAAGAAGGAGGGTGACGTCTGATGAAGGAACAGGGCAAGATCTTCCTGGGCCTGTCGGTCTTCGTGCTGGCGATGGCGATCACCTACGGCCTGTGGACCAACAGCTCCGAGCACGGCATCGAGGCCGCCGGTACCACCGCGCTGTTCCTCGCCTTCGCTCTGTGCGCCTTCATCGGCTACTACCTCGCCTTCACCGCCCGCCGGGTGGACAGCGGCGCGGGTGACAACCCCGAGGCCGAGGTCGCGGACGACTCCGGCGAGCTGGGCTTCTTCGCCCCGCACAGCTGGCAGCCGCTCTCGCTCGCGGTCGGCGGCGCGCTCGCCTTCCTCGGTGTGATCTTCGGCTGGTGGCTGATGTTCTGGTCGCTGCCGATCATCCTGATCGGTCTGTTCGGTTGGGTCTTCGAGTTCTACCGGGGCGAGAACCAGAACCAGTAGGCACTGGCTCCCTCCCACAGGGCCGGGCATCCCGCACGGGGTGCCCGGCCCTGTTGCGTCCCCGGAGTGACGGCCTCACCCTGGCGGCCCAACGGCGCCCCGTTCGGTTGTCCCTCCGCCGGGCGCCGTTCCTACGATCTGACCAATCGTGCGAAACCCCGGGAGGCGGTCATGGCCGACAAGCGCGGAATCGCGGGCCTCGGCGGCATCACGCTGGCCCTCGTCGTACTGGTCCCGCTGGCCGGCTGCACCTCCGGCGGCAAGGGGGACGCCGAGGTGGTCCGCAAGGTCGACGCCGCCGAACTGGTGCACCTGTCCGCCAACGAGCGGGCGGACCCCTCCCAGCCGCTCACGGTGACCGCCGAGCCGGGCAGCCGGCTGACCGACGTCACCGTGGTCGGCCCGGACGGGCGGGTGGTCGCCGGGAGGCTCTCCGAGGACCAGCGCAGCTGGCAGACCACCGGACGGCTCAAGGCCGCCACCGCCTACACGGTGCGGATCGCCGCCGACGACGGCCGCGGCGGCCGCGGCGAGACCACCGCCGGCTTCTCCACCCTGGCCGCCCAGCACCTGCTGACCGCCAAGCTCGGCCCGGATTCCTCCGGCAGCGGCGTCTACGGCGTGGGCCAGCCGCTCACCGTCGAGCTCTCCGAGGCGGTCAAGGACCCGCAGGCCCGCCAGGAGGTCGAGCGCGCGCTCGCGGTGGTCTCGCAGCCCGCCGTCAGCGGCGGCTGGTACTGGGTGGACGACCGGAACCTGCACTTCCGCCCCGAGGAGTACTGGCCCACCGGCACCACCGTCAGCCTGGCCTTCGAGGCCACCGGCAGCCGGATCTCCGAGGGCCTGTACGGCGGCGACCGCGCCGCCCTGGCGCTGCGGATCGGCGAGCGCGTCGAGTCGGTGGTGGACGCGGCCGCGCACGAGCTGACCCTCAAGCGCTCCGGCCAGGCGGTCCGGACGATCCCGGTGACCACCGGCAAGCCCGGCTTCGACACCCGCAACGGCGTCAAGGTGGTGCTGGGCCAGGAACGCAAGGTCCGGATGAGCGGCGAGACGATCGGCATAGCGGCGGGCAGCCAGGAGGCCTACGACCTCGACGTCGAGTGGGCCACCAGGGTCACCTGGAGCGGCGAGTACCTGCACGCCGCGCCCTGGTCGGTGGGCTCCCAGGGCGTGGAGAACGTCAGCCACGGCTGCACCGGGATGAGCACCGAGAACGCCCGCTGGTTCTACCAGAACACCAGGGTGGGGGACCTGGTGACGGTGGTGAACAGCCGCGGCAAGTCCATGGAGCCGTTCGGCAACGGCTTCGGCGACTGGAACATCGCCTGGAGCGAGTGGATCAGGCACAGCGCGCTCGGGCAGCCGGTGAACACCACCGCCCCGGCCACCCGCGCGCCGGCCACCGGGATGATCGCCCCGCAGCTCTGACCGTCCCGGGCCGAGAGCGCCCCGGGACGGGGCCGCAGCGGCCCGCTCAGCCCGCCGCGGCCCCGTCCCGGTACGCCACCCGCAGCGCGCTGTCCACGGCCCCCAGGGCGTCCGCCAGGGGCACCCCGAGCCGCCGGGCGCGCTCGGCGTACTCGGCGGCTGCCGCCGCCGCCAGCCGGTGCGCGGAGTCCCCGGCCGCGGCGATCAGGGTGCCGCGCCGGCCGTGCGTCTCCACCACCCCGTCCGCCTCCAGCTCCCGGTAGGCACGGGCGACCGTCCCGGCGGCCAGCCCGAGCTGCTCGGCCAGCGCCCGGACGGTGGGCAGCCGCAGCCCGGTCGCCAGCTCCCCGGTGCGGGCCTGCTCGGCGATCTGGGCGCGGATCTGCTCGTACGGGGGAGTGGCCGAGGCCGGGTCGACGGACAGCTGCACGGTGGGCTCCTGACGTTCGCTGCGGGCGGGGGAGGCGGGTACGGCAAAGCCCGAGGGCCGCCGACCAGAAGAACTCTGGTCAGCGGCCCTCGGGTGCGACGCGGGGGTGCGTACGGGATCAGTGGTGGCCGTGGCCGCTGGTGATCTCGTGGTGCTCCTCGGAGGTCGGCTTGGGGATCTGGCTGCCCTCGCCGTAGAAGCCGCGGGAGAGCTTCGCCCGGGTGCGGGTGATGACGCCGGCCTTGCGGGCCACGCCGTTCTCGTCCGTCTCGGCCGGCAGCTCGAACGGCTGGACCTGCTCGTGAGCGGTGAGCTTGTGCAGGTCCTTCTGCGGGAGCTGGGCGTGCACCTCGATGAACTCGCCGTGCGGCAGGCGCTTGATGACGCCGGTCTCGCGGCCGTGCAGCACCTTCTCCTTGTCACGGCGCTGGAGGCCGAGGCACCAGCGCTTGGTGATGATGAAGGTGAGCACCGGCACCACGAACATGCCCACGCGGACGAAGTACGTCACGGAGTTGATCGACAGGTGCAGGTGGGTGGCGAACAGGTCGTTGCCACCGGCCGCCAGCAGGATCAGGTAGAGGCTGATCCAGGCGGCACCCAGCGCGGTGCGGACCGGGGCGTTGCGCGGACGGTCCAGGATGTGGTGCTCGCGCTTGTCGCCGGTGATCCAGCCCTCGATGAAGGGGTAGGCGGCGATCGAGACCAGCACCAGCGGGAAGACGACCATCAGCGGGATCATCACACCCAGGTTGAGGGTGTGGCCCCACATGCTGATCTCCCAGCCCGGCATGATGCGGATCAGGCCTTCGGAGAAGCCCATGTACCAGTCGGGCTGGGCGTCGGTGGACACCTGGTCCGGACGGTACGGGCCGTACGCCCAGATCGGGTTGATCGTGGCGATCGCCGAGACGACGGCGATGAGGCCGAACACCAGGAAGAAGAAGCCACCGGCCTTGGCCATGTAGACCGGCATCAGCGGCATGCCGACGACGTTCTTCTCGGTCTTGCCCGGGCCCGCCCACTGGGTGTGCTTGTGGTAGAAGACCAGGATCAGGTGCGCCACCAGCAGGCCGAGCATGATGCCCGGGATCAGCAGCACGTGGATGGTGAAGAACCGCGGCACGATCTCGTGTCCGGGGAACTCGCCGCCGAACAGGAACATCTGGATGTACGTGCCGATCAGCGGGGTCGCCAGGACGGCGCCCTCCATGAACCGGATACCGGTGCCGGAGAGCAGGTCGTCGGGCAGCGAGTAGCCGAAGAAGCCGTCGAACATGCCCAGGACCAGCAGCAGGAAGCCGAAGACCCAGTTGATCTCGCGCGGCTTGCGGAACGCGCCGGTGAAGAAGACGCGCAGCATGTGCACGAACATCGCCGCCACGAAGACCAGGGCGGCCCAGTGGTGGATCTGGCGGACCAGCAGGCCGCCGCGCACCTCGAAGCTGATGTCGACCGTCGACGCGTAGGCCTCGGACATCGGGATGCCCTTGAGCGGCACGTACGAGCCGTCGTAGATGACCTCGCCCATCGAGGGCTTGAAGAACAGCGTCAGGTAGACGCCGGTCAGGATGATGATGATGAAGGTGTAGAGGCAGATCTCGCCCAGCATGAAGGACCAGTGGTCCGGGAAGATCTTGCGCAGGTTGGCCTTGGCGAGGGAGTAGATCCCCAGCCGGCCGTCCGTCCAGTCCGCCGCCTGCTCCCACTTGTTCGCGGGCTTGGCGCGCGTGCTGGCCGGCTTGGCGGCGCCGGAGGTGGTGCTGCTCGCACTGCTCATCGAGCACGCTCCCAGAAGCTCGGGCCGACGGCTTCGTCGAAGTCGCCGTGGGCGACCAGGAAGCCCTTCTCGTCAGTGGTGATCTTCAGCTGCGGCAGCGGGTGGCCGGCCGGGCCGAAGATGACGCGCGCGCCGTCCGCCAGGTCGAAGGTCGACTGGTGGCAGGGGCAGAGCGCGTGGTGGGTCTGCTGCTCGTACAGGCTGATCGGGCAGCCGACGTGGGTGCAGATCTTGGAGTAGGCGAGGATGCCCTCGAAACCCTTCTCCTTGGACTTCTCGTCCTTGATGTCCTCCGGCGCGATGCGCACCAGCATGAGGGCGTCCTTCGCGATGCGAACCTGGAAGTCCTCGGAGTGCGTGGTCAGACCCTCGGGCATCGCGAACACCAGGGAGCCCTGGATGATGTCCTCGGCCTTCATCGGCAGGTTGGTGTTCATGTTGATCAGCTGCAGCGGCTTGGCCTCGGTGGCCTCGTCCCAGCCGGTGTGCTGCAGCTTGTCCTCGGGCAGCGGGCCCAGGTCGCGGAGCAGGACCACGCCGGAGAGCGGGACCAGCGCCATCGAACCGATGAGGGTGTTGCGGATCATCTTGCGGCGGCCGAAGCCGGACTCGGCGGCGCCGGTCCTGAACTGCTCGATGACGTCCGCGCGGACCTCGTCGTCGGCCTCGATCGGGTGACGCTCGGCCGGGATCTCGTGGTCCGACATCAGGGTGCGGGCCCAGTGGACCGCGCCCGCGCCGATGAGGAACAGCGCGACGCCGAGGGTCATGCCGAGCGCGAAGTTCAGCGCGCTGACGTTGCCCAGCGGCCAGATGTAGACGATCTTGTCCGGGTCGATGGCCACGTACGAGGCGATGAAGCCGATGGTGGCGATCATCGACACGACGAACATCAGCGACACCTGACGCTCGGCCCGCTTGGCGGCCCGCTCGTCGATGTCGGTGCGGCGCGGCTCGTGGGCCGGCAGGCCGGGGTCGGCGAACGGGTCGCCGTGGGCGGCCACCTCGTGGTGCCCGGCGGAGCCGTGGGACTCCGGGAGCTTCTCTTCTGACATGTCGTGGCTCATGACTTCTTGGCCTTGGTGGTGTGGGCGGCGACCCAGATCGCGACCGCGATGAGCGCGCCGAGACCGAAGATCCAGCCGAACAGGCCCTCGGTCACCGGACCGAGGCTGCCGAGCGTGAGACCGCCGGGGTTGGGCTCATCGTTGGTGGTGTGGCGGACGAAGGCCACGATCTGCTTCTTCTGCTCCTCGGGCATGATGCTGTCCGGGAACGACGGCATGTTCTGCGGGCCGGTCTGCATGGCCTCGTAGATGTGCTTGGCGTCCACGCCCTCCAGCGACGGGGCGTACTTGCCCTGGGTCAGGGCACCGCCCTGGCCGGCGAAGTTGTGGCACTGGGCGCAGTTGGTGCGGAACAGCTCGCCACCCTTGGCGAGGTCCTCGGGGTTGGTCGAGGTGACCTGCTCCTCGGTCGGCGTCACCGGGCCGGGGCCGAGCGAGGCGACGAAGGCGGCGAGCTGGTCGATCTCCGCCTGCGAGTAGATGTTCGGCTTGCGCGGCACCTGGGCGCCGGGCTGCTGGGCCGGCATGCGACCGGTGCCCACCTGGAAGTCGACCGCGGCGGAGCCGACGCCGACCAGGCTCGGGCCGTCGCTGCTGCCCTGGCCGTTCAGGCCGTGGCAGGAGGAGCAGCCCACGGCGAAGAGCTTCTTGCCCTCGTCGATCGCGAGCGACTGCGCGGCGACGTCGGCCTGCGCCTTGTCGGCGGGCGCGAACGCGGCGTACAGCCCCCCGGTTGCCGCCAGGGCGAGAAGTAGGACGACCAGCGCCGCCAGTGGGTGGCGCCGTCGTGCGGAGAGCTTTTTCACGGAATAACCCCGGTGTCAGGATCTGGTCGACTGGTGGGTGCACCCGGCGGCCGGTCTGGCCGGCACGAGGCTGCCTGTCTAGGGCTGCGCGCGCGGTCGGTCGGTGGGAGCGTCGGCACCGGCGAAATCGGGCCGTCGCCGGTGAGGGCGGGACCCGAGGCCGGTGGCCAGCGACCTGATCAGCTGGTTACTTGATCAGGTAGATGGTCGCGAACAGGCCGATCCACACGACGTCGACGAAGTGCCAGTAGTACGACACGACGATCGCGGCGGTGGCCTGCTCGTGCGTGAAGCGCTTGGCTGCGTACGTCCGTCCCAGGACCAGCAGGAAGGCGATCAGACCACCCGTCACGTGCAGACCGTGGAAGCCGGTGGTCAGGTAGAACACCGTGCCGTACGGGTCGGAGGACAGCGAGAGGCCGTCCTTCTTGACCAGCTCGGTGTACTCGAAGATCTGGCCGCCGATGAAGATCGCGCCCATCACGAAGGTGATGATGAACCACGAGCGGAGCTTCTTCACGTCCCCGCGCTCGGCGGCGAAGACGCCGAGCTGGCAGGTGAGCGAGGAGAGCACCAGGATCGTGGTGTTGACCGAGGAGAAGGGCACGTTGAGGGCGTGCGCCTTCTCGGTCCAGAACTCCGGCCCCTTGACGGAGCGGAGCGTGAAGTACATCGCGAAGAGGGCCGCGAAGAACATCAACTCGGAACTGAGCCAGACGATCGTTCCGACGCTGACCATGTTCGGCCGGTTGACCGATCCGTGCGCGTGCCCGGTTTCTACTGCTGTTGCTGTCGCCACGACGGACATTATGTCGGTCCCTTATTCCGTCTTCACGCCGGGGGGTCTCCCTCGGAGTGTCCGGTGCGTGCGGTATGCCCCCTTGGCGGCCGACGGGCCGTCCATACCCTTGCCGAGCAGCGGCGTGTCCCTTTTCTGACGGTTCCTGAAGGGCTTCTTCCGGGCCTGCGGCGGCGTGTCGCGGCGGGCCCGCGGGGCGCCGGGTAGTAAGGGGAGAGGCCACCCGTCCGCCGTACGGGTGGTCCGCGCGGGCGGGGGTGACGCGCCGTGCTCCGCCCGGACCAGTCGCCGGCCCGACGGCTCCGGACGGATCTCTCCGGAAGGGCTCGGCGGCGGGTGATCGGGAGTAGCATCCGGGGAGAGGCGAACGTGGTCCGGATCACACGTGAGGGAGCAGGCCCATGGCGTACACGACCGACGGGACGTTGACCGTCCTTGTCTACAGCCACGACCGCACCACCCGCGAGCAGGTGCTGACCGCTCTCGGCCGGCGGCCCGCGGAGGACCTGCCGGAGCTGGACTACCTGGAGTGCGCGACCACCCCCGCGGTGCTCAAGGCGCTGGAGAAGGGCGGCATCGACCTCTGCGTCCTGGACGGCGAGGCGGTTCCGGCCGGCGGGCTCGGGCTCGCCCGGCAGCTGAAGGACGAGATCTACGGCTGCCCGCCGCTGCTGGTGCTGATCGGCCGGCCGCAGGATTCCTGGCTGGCGGCCTGGAGCCGGGCCGACGCGGCGATCTCCCAGCCGGTGGACCCGGTGGCGCTGGCCGAGGCCGTCGCCACCCTGCTGCGGGCCCGGCAGGCGAAGCGGGCGCCGGCCACCCGCTGAGGGTCTTCCCGCCCCGCCGTCTCATCCCGCGTCTCAACAGCAGAGAAGAAGGGTGAACGGCACGGCCCCGGCACCCCACCGCTCGATAGGCTGACTTTCGTCCCTACGTCCTTCCCCGGTCCCCGGGGAGCGAGAGCTGGAGTCAGCCATGGTGAACGCGCACCCTGCGAACGGCGGTAGCGAGCCCGCGCAGGTGGTCCGCACCTGGCCGGACATCCTGTCGGCGCTGCTGAGGGGGGAGGACCTCGACCGCTCGGCCACCGCCTGGGCGATGGACCGGATCATGAGCGGGGAGGCCTCCCCGGTGCAGATCGCCGGCTTCATGGTGGCGCTGCGGGCCAAGGGCGAGACGGTCGACGAGATCTCCGGCCTGGTCGACTCCATGTACACCCATGCCGAGCCGCTGGACATCCCCGGCCCGGCGGTGGACATCGTCGGCACCGGCGGCGACCGGGCCAAGACCGTCAACATCTCCACCATGTCGGCGATCGTCGCCGCGGCGGCCGGCGCCAAGGTGGTCAAGCACGGCAACCGGGCGGCCTCCTCCTCCAGCGGTTCCTCGGACGTGCTGGAGAAGCTGGGCATCAACCTCCGCCTGCGGCCGAGCCGGGTCGCCGAGGTCGCCGAGGAGGTCGGGCTCACCTTCTGCTTCGCGGCCACCTTCCACCCGTCGATGCGGTACGCCGGTCCGGCCCGCAGCGAGCTCGGGGTGCCCACCGCCTTCAACATCCTCGGTCCGCTCACCAACCCGGCCCGGGTGACGGCGCACGCCATCGGCTGCTTCGACACCCGGCTCGCCGGGCTGATCGCCGGCGTGCTGGCGCGGCGCGGGGCGAGCGCGCTGGTCTTCCGGGGCGACGACGGGCTGGACGAGCTGACCATCACCACCACCTCGCGGGTCTGGGTGGTCCGGGGCGGCGCCGTCACCGAGACCTCCTTCGACCCGCGTGAGGTCGGCATCGAGCCGGTCGGCATCGAGGCGCTGCGCGGCGGGGACCCGGCGTACAACGCGGAGGTCGCGCGCCGGCTGCTGGCCGGCGAGCACGGGCCGGTGCGCGACGCGGTGCTGCTGAACTCGGCGGCCGCGCTGGTGGCGCTCGACCTGACCGACGCGCCGCTCGCCGAGCAGCTGGAGTCGGCCATGCGGCGCACCGCCGCGGCCATCGACTCGGGTGCCGCGGGCGATCTGCTGAAGCACTGGTCGGAGGCCACCGCCCGGTCCTGACGCGGCCGTTGGGGCCCACCGGGAGTCCTCCCGGTGGGCCCTCGCGCATGTCCGGGATACGGACGGCTGTTTGACCACGGGCCGGACGCGACCTAGAGTCTTCGCCAGGTCATGAGCGACAGCGTCAAGCCCCAGCTGGCTGTCCGGCAACCCTCCGTCCGTGGCGGGGTGCC
The DNA here is from genome assembly GCF_040298605.1 of Kitasatospora sp. NPDC001527. Lineage (NCBI taxonomy): Bacteria > Bacillati > Actinomycetota > Actinomycetes > Kitasatosporales > Streptomycetaceae > Kitasatospora > Kitasatospora sp. NPDC001527. Next base: position 71,364 of record NZ_JBEPAM010000020.1, read on the forward strand.
CTGGGTGAGGACCGGGTCACGTGGCGAGCCGTCCGCGTGGCAAGCGCGGACGCCGGACTGATCGCACTCCCGGGGTCCCTGACCCGTACAGGAGTGCATCCCCATGTCTCTGGCCTCCCACCCGTCGCCCGCCGCCACCCTTGTTTCGGCGAGCTCCGCACAGCCCCTCCCGTGCGCCCCCCTCGCCGTGCTCGGCCACGACGTCCAGGTCCCGCTCGCCAACGGCGAGAAGGTCGGCTACGCGGCGCTCGACTACGCCGCCAGCTCCCCGGCGCTCCAGCGGGTCTGGGACGACGTCGCCGCCTACGCCCCCTACTACGGCAGCGTGCACCGCGGCGCCGGCTACCTCTCGCAGCTCTCCACCGACCTGTTCGAGCAGAGCCGCCGCACCATCGCCGAGTTCCTCGACCTGCGCGAGGGCGACCAGGTGGTCTTCACCCGCGCCACCACCGACTCGCTCAACCTGCTGGCCGGCGCCGTCCCGGCCGGGACCCAGGTGTTCGCCTTCGAGACCGAGCACCACGCCTCGCTGCTGCCCTGGGCGCACGCCGGCCTGCCCGTCACCTACCTGCGCGCGCCCCGCTCGCACGCCGAGGCCGTCGCCGCCTTCGACGCCGCGCTGACCGGGGCCCCCGAGGGCCCGAAGCTGCTCTGCGTCACCGGCGCCTCCAACGTCACCGGTGAGCTCTGGCCGGTCGCCGAGCTGACCCGCACCGCCCACCGCCACGGAGCCCGGGTGGTGCTCGACGCCGCGCAGCTGGCCCCGCACCACCGGGTCTCGGTGCGCGAGCTGGGCGTCGACTGGATCGCCTTCTCCGGCCACAAGCTGTACGCGCCGTTCGGCGCCGGGGTGCTGGCCGGCCGGGCGGACTGGCTGGACGCGGCCGACCCGTACCTGGCCGGCGGCGGCGCCACCCGCACGGTGGCCCGGGAGACCGACGGCTCGGTGGCCGTGCAGTGGCACACCGGCCCGGCCCGGCACGAGGCCGGCTCGCCCAACGTCATCGGCGCCTACGCGATCGCCTCGGCCTGCCGGGCGCTCACCGAGGCCGGGTTCGACGCGCTGGAGGCCCGCGAGCGGGCGCTGGTCGCGCGGCTGAAGGCCGGGCTGGCCGAGATCCCCGAGGTCCGGGTGCTGAACCTGTTCGGCGCCGACTCGGACCGGGTGGGCGTGCTCTCCTTCGTCGTCCGGGGCTGGAACAGCTCGCACTTCTCGGCCGCGCTGTCCGCCGAGTACGGCATCGGCGTCCGCGACGGTCTGTTCTGTGCCCACCCGCTGGTGCGCACCCTGCTCGGCGACGAGGAGGCCGCGCCCTCGGAGTGCGGCGCGCCGGAGCCGTCGCTGCCCGGCGAGCGCAGCCTGAACGCGATCCGGGTGAGCTTCGGCGCGGGCACCCCGGACGAGCACGTGGACCGGTTCCTGACCGCCGTCCGCGAGCTGGTCACGGACGGCGCCGCCTGGACCTACCGCAACGAGGGCGGCCGCTGCGTCGCGGACACCCGCCGCGAGGGCTGAGCGGGGCAGCGGCCGGGCGGGGGCGCGTCCTACTCGTCCAGGCCGATCGCGAAGGCGGCCTCCAGGTCGTGCTGGGAGTAGGTGCGGAAGGCGATCTGGGTCTCGGTGTGGGCCACGCCGGGGACCTTGTTCAGCCGGCCGGGGATCACCTCGGCGAGGTCGTCGTGCCGGCCCACCCGCACCATCGCGACCAGGTCGTAGCCGCCCGTCACCGAGTAGACCTCGCTGACGCCCTCGATGGCGGCGATCGCCTCGGCGATCTCCGGGATGCGGTCGACACTGGTCTTGATCAGGACGATGGCGGTGATCACGGTGGCGTACTCCTTTGTGAGGTGCCGCCAGGGTATCGGGAGCCGGCCGCACCGTCGCGGGGGCGGGTGGCCCGCGGACGGCGCTCGGCCAGGGTGCAGGCGTAGAGGAACCCGGCCGCGAAGCCGATCACGTGCACCAGGTACGCCACGCCGGGCCCGGCGGAGTGCACCGACCACCACTGGAGGACGAACCAGAGCCCCAGCACCAGCCAGGCCGGGAAGCGCAGCGGCAGGAAGAGCAGCAGCGGGACGAGCGTGGTGACCCGGGCCCGCGGGTGGAAGCGCAGATAGGCGCCGAGGACGGCCGAGATCGCCCCGGAGGCGCCGATCAGCACCCGGGTCGCGTCCGCCGAGTGCGCCTCGGCGAGCGCGAAGCCGTAGGTGGTCAGCACCCCGGACGCCAGATAGAAGAGGACGAACCGGGAGCGCCCCAGCCGCCGCTCCACGGTGGGCCCGAAGACGTGCAGGAAGAGCAGGTTGCCGAGCAGGTGCAGCCAGCCGCCGTGCAGGAAGAGCGCGCTGAGCACGGAGAGTGCCGGGTGCTTGCCCGGCGTGGGCGCGGCCGGGCAGCCGGGCACCGGCTCGGGGGCCTCGGCGAGCTGGCCGGTGGTCAGCGGGCGCCCGGTCAGCAGCTCGACGGGCACGGCCCCCCAGCGCTGCTCGTAGCGCTGCTCCGCGCAGACCCGGCTCTGGCCCCGGCCGTAGAGCGGGTTCAGCCCGGCGGCCGGACCGAGCAGGAAGACCGCGGTGTTGAGCGCGATCAGCGCGTAGCAGACGGCCGGGGCGGTGGCGGCCGGCCGGCCGCGGCGCGCCCCGGGGTGGACGGGGAGGACCGGGATCGCCATGGGCCCCAGCATCCCCCCGTCGCCGAGCGGGCACCGCGCGCGGTTACGGCAGGTGGGCTACCGCCGGGGCCGGTCGGCCGGTGACCGCGAAGGTTGCCCCAGGCAATAGGCTTGGGGCGGGCAATCCCGCCTCCCGCCGCCGACGCCGGGGCTCCGGGGGGAGCGCCTGAGCCCGTTCCGGGACCACCCGAGAGGACCCCCGATGACCGTCCCCGCCCTGACCGCCGAGACGCGCTGGCGCTGCACGCTCTGCGGCAATCTGACCCGCTTCGACGTGACCCGGACCGCCCGGGTCACCGAGTTCCTCCACTTCGACCTGGCCGGCGAGTCGAAGATCGAGGAGACCCAGGTGCTCAGCGAGACGGTCGAGTCCGTGCGCTGCCGCTGGTGCAACGCGGTCGACCAGGTCGAGCTGGTCGCCCGCCCGGGCGCGGCCGACGACGCCGGGGCCCCGGGGCAGGCCTGACCGCCTGAACCGTGCGGCGGGCGGTGCAGGGCGTGGCCGACCGCCGCACGGGACAATACAGAGAGAACGCACGGAGTGTGACGGGGGTGGCGGCCGGGGCCGTACCCCGCTGGACCAGGATCGGAGCCGAGGACGTGGTGGACGCAGCGAAGGAGCCCGCCGGGCCGCAGGGGCGGCAGCCCGCTGTGGACGCGCAGGCGCCGGACGCGGCAGGGGCCGCCCCCTCCGGCACCGGCGCCCCGGCCGAGGCGGCCGCGGGCGAGGAGTCCGGCGGCGGTGACGATCCGGCGGCAGCCGTCGACGGTTCGGTCCGGGACGCCGGGGGCACCAGGGACGCCGGGAACGGCGCGGCGGGCGGCGCCGAGACGCTGGACCGGCCGCTGCCCGAGGGCGTGCGCCGGCGCGTGGTGGGGCTCGCCTCCGACGCGCTCGGCGGGCTGCCGCTCGCGGAACTGCCCCAGTCGCTGCGCCAGTACGCCAAGTTCACCCCCGCCCGCCGGGCCAAGTACGCGGCGACCGCGCTGGCGGCCGCCCTGGAGGCGGAGCCGGCCTTCCGCTCGCGGATAGCGGAGCGGCTGCGGCTGGGCCAGCCGGACCTGGTCAGGGCGCTGGAGTCGGGCACCGTGCCGGGCGCCGCCGACCCGATGGACGTGGCGGCCGCCGCCTATCTGGTGCGCTCCGCCGGGTGGAGCCGGCTGGTGGCGGAGGCCGGCGAGGAGGCCGAGCGGGCGGGCGCCGAGGGCGCGGCGGCCGAGGCGGCCCGGCTGGTCGAGAAGCTGCAGGGCGAGCTGGCCGAGGTGCGCTCCGCGGCGCGGGCGGACCTGGAGCGCCAGCGGACCGAGTCGGAGGAGGTCCGCCGGGAGGCGGACTCGCTGCGCCGCAGACTGCGGTCGCTGGAGAGCGACACCCGCCGCGCGCAGGCGCAGGCCCGCAAGCTGGCCGCCGAACTGGAGGCGGCCCGGGCGCAGGCGGCGGCCGAGCGGAGCGCGGCGGAGAGCGAGGCGCGCCGGCTCCGGCACCGGGTCACGGAGCTGGAGAACGCCGCCGAGCAGGGCCGCCGCTCGGCCCGCGAGGGGCGCAGCGTCGAGGACATGCGGCTGCGGCTGCTGCTGGACACCGTGCTGCAGTCGGCGCAGGGGCTGCAGCGGGAGCTGGCGCTGCCGGTGTCCCAGATCCGCCCGGCGGACCTGGTGGAGGCCGTGGTGCCGGGCTCGGCCTCGCCGCACGACGTGGCGCGCCGGGGCCTGGCCGAGGACGATCCGGCGCTGCTGGACCAGCTGCTGGCGATCCCGCAGGTCCATCTGGTGGTGGACGGCTACAACGTGACCAAGACCGGCTATCCGACGCTGCCGCTGGAGCAGCAGCGGATCCGGCTGCTGGGCGGGCTGGCGATGCTGGCGCAGCGCACCCAGGCGGAAGTCACCTGTGTGTTCGACGGTCAGGACCTGGACGTACCGGTGATCATGGCGCCTCCGCGCGGCGTGCGGGTGCGGTTCAGCCGGACCGGGGAGACGGCGGACGAGCTGATCCGCCGGCTGGTCCGGGCCGAGCCGCAGGGGCGCCCGGTGGTGGTGGTCTCCACCGACCGGGAGGTCGCGGAGGGCGTGCGGAAGGCCGGCGCGCGCCCCGTCGCGTCGGTGCTGCTGCTCAACCGGCTGGCCCGCCCGTAACCCTTCCGGGGTGTGAGCCGGTCGGTATGACGGCTGGTCAGCGGCCCGATTGCGATGTTGTGCGAATTCGGTGAAGTCAGAGGGGCGGTTCGCGTTCACGCGAACGGGGGAGTGGCGCGAAACGTGGATCTTCACTAGGGTCTGGCGTCAAACCTATTTTCCGGATTCTCACCCGTTCGGGTGAGGCCATTGGAAGAAGGAGCCGGTCCCTTGGCCTCCCACCGCCGTCCCAAGCAGCCGAGCCGCGCGCGGGTCTCCGTGCTCACCGCTGCCGCTGCGACCGCGGTCGCTCTCTCCGCGCAGGTCGCCGCCCACGCCGCGCCCAGCCCGTCGCCGAAGAAGGACGACGTCAAGGCGCAGATCGACCAGTTGCAGGAGGAGGCCGAGCAGGCCACCGAGAAGTACAACGGCGCCAAGGAGCGGGCCGACCAGCTGCGCAAGCAGGCGGACCAGCTCCAGGACCAGGTGGCCCGCGGCCAGGACCAGATGACCCAGCTGCAGGCCGGTCTGGCCGAGGTGGCGGGCGAGCAGTACCGCACCGGCGGCATCGACCCGTCCGTCCAGCTGATGCTCACCTCCGACCCGTCCGGCTACCTGGACAAGGCCTCCAGCGTGCAGCAGGCCAGCTCCAGCCAGGCCGAGGCGCTCAAGGGCCTGCAGGAGCAGCAGCGCCGGCTCGACCAGCAGAAGGCCGAGGCGGCCGCCGTGCTGGCCTCGCTGGACAGCACCACCAGGGACCTCAACCAGACCAAGGCCGAGGTCAACAAGAAGCTCCGGGAGGCCCAGGAGCTGCTGAACTCGCTCAGCGCCGCGGACCGCGCGGCCCTGAAGGCGGCGCAGCAGCAGGCCGACCGCGCCTCCCGCGGTTCCGAGCGCACCGACCTGGGCAGCCTGCCGCAGGCGAGCGGCAAGGCGGGCTCCGCGGTCGCCCTCGCGATGAGCAAGCAGGGCTCGCCCTACGGCTGGGGCGACGTCGGCCCGAGCACCTTCGACTGCTCCGGTCTGATGGTCTGGGCGTACGGCAAGGCCGGCGTCTCGCTGCCGCGCACCTCGCAGGCGCAGGGCAACTACGGCACCCGGGTGCCGTCCCTGTCCGAGGCCCAGCCGGGCGACCTGGTCATCTACCGGGACGACCGCAGCCACGTCGGCATGTACATCGGCAACGGCATGGTGGTCCACGCGCCGCGCACCGGTGACGTGGTGAAGGTGATGAAGGCCGACGCCATGAAGATCAACACGATCCGCCGGGTCTGACGGGTCGCCACGACACGCCCGAGGGGCCCGCTGGGGCCCCTGTGATCAGCGCCACCTCCGGTCGGAGGTGGCGTCGGCGTTTCGAGCGCGCTTTCGACCATCTGACGGACAATGATCAGCCCGCCGTGGGGGTGTGATCACATTCGGTCATATTCACAAGGGAACTTGGGCATTCTTCCGGCTTTTTTCTGACAAGGATTTGAACGGATCACGGATCTGTTACTAGGGTCGTGCCTCGAACCACGCACAGTCGATCACCCAGCCTGGGTGGCGGCGGGGTTCGCCGCCGAGTTCGCGAAGCAGCGGGACGGGGCTTCGGGTAGCCCGTCCGAACGAGGGCCCCGCAGTCCGGGGTCCGCTGTGGAACGGAGCCGGGGAACCACGTTCCTCCGGGGTGAATCGGCGCCAGGCCGGCCGCGCGAGCGGCGGGTGAGGCGTCGTAGGGCACGCTTCCGCCCGAACCCGTCAGCTCACCCGGTAGGCGGATGAGGAAGAAGGAGTCCGCCTTCGTGGCGTCCCATCGTCGTCCCAAGCCCGCCGGCCGCGCCCGTGTCTCGATCCTGACCGGTGTCGCCGCCGCTGCCGTTGCCCTGTCCGCGCAGTCCGGCGCCCACGCCGACCCTGCGCCGACCAAGGACCAGGTCAAGGAGCAGGTCGACCAGCTCAACGAGCAGGCCGAGGTCGCCACCGAGAAGTACAACGGGGCCCAGGCCAAGCAGCAGGAGCTGCAGAAGCAGGTCGCCGAGCTGCAGGACAAGGTGGCCCGTCAGCAGGCCGTGGTGATCGAGGCGCAGGGCGGCCTCGCCGAGATCGCCGGTGAGCAGTACCGCACCGGCGGCATATCGCAGACCGTCCAGCTGATGCTCTCCGCCAGCCCGGACAACTTCCTCAACCAGGCCGACGCCCTGAACCAGGCCGGTTCGACCCAGTCCGGCGCGCTGAAGGAGCTCCAGGAGCAGCAGCGCAGGCTCGACCAGGACCGCACCGAGACCCAGACCAAGCTCGCCGAGCTGGAGTCCACCACCCAGCAGCTGAAGACCTCCAAGGAGGAGGTCCAGGGCAAGCTGCAGAAGGCCCAGGACCTGCTCAACACGCTCACCGAGCAGGAGCGCCAGGCCATCCGCGCCGCCGAGGAGAAGGCCGCCGCCGAGGCCAAGGCGAAGGCGGACGCCGCCAAGGCCGAGGCCGCCAAGGCCGCCAAGGAGAAGGCCGACGCCGAGCGCGCCTCCCGCGACACCAACCGCAGCAACCTGAGCGCGCAGTCCGCGCCCTCCTCGGCCCCGGCCTCGGCCCCGGCCGCCGCGGCGTCCAAGCCGGCCGCGCCGGCCGCGCCGGCCGCCAACAGCTCGCGCGGTGCCGCCGCGATCGCGGCCGCCGAGAGCAAGCTCGGCGCCCCGTACGTCTACGGCGCCACCGGCCCCAACTCCTTCGACTGCTCGGGCCTCACCGGCTGGGCGTACGCCCAGGCGGGTGTGTCGCTGCCGCGCACCTCGCAGGCGCAGGCCACCGCCGGCACCCAGATCGGTTCGGACATCTCCAAGGCCCAGCCCGGCGACCTGGTGATCTTCTACGGCGACCGCCACCACGTGGGCATCTACGTGGGCGGTGGCCAGGTCATCCACGCCCCGAAGCCGGGCGCGTCGGTCCGCTACGAGTCGGCGTCCAACATGCCGGTCAACACCATCGTGCGCCTCTGACCGACGGTCGGAACGCCCCGTCAGGCCCGGTCTCCCCCGAGGGAGGCCGGGCCTGCGGCTTTTCCCGGCCCCGCCGGGACGCTCGGTCCGCGAACCGATCTGATGTCCGATCAGTGTCCGAATATTCGGGTTCGGAGGGGTTTGGAATCGGTTGCCCTGACTCGCTAACGTCTGCCACCGGACGCCCGCTTCGACAGCCGCCCGCTCCGGTGCGGCGGCGGGCCGGGCCCAGGATCGGAGCCGACGTCGCATGGCCGTGCACCGCCGTTCCCCGCTGTCAGGTGCGCACGCGTTCGCCCGGGCGCTGGTGCTCACCGCGGCGGCGACCACCGCGCTGGGTGTGGCGGCCGCAGGCAGCGCCCGGGCCGCGCCCGGCTCGCCGGACGCCCCGGCCGACCGCAAGGACGTCAAGGCGCAGGTGGAGCAGCTCTACGACGAGGCCGAGCAGGCCTCCGAGCGGTTCAACGCCGCCCAGGAGGCCCAGCAGAGGCTCCAGCGCGAGACCGGCACGCTGCAGCAGCAGGTCGCCCTCGCCCAGGACGAGCTGAACCGGCTGCGCGGCGACCTCGCCACCGTGGCCGGCGCCGAGTACCGCGGCGGCGGGATGGCGCAGACCGTCCAGCTGATGCTCTCCACCGACCCCGAGGGCTACCTCACCCGGGCCCGCACCCTGGACCAGGCCGCCGTGCGGCAGAACGAGACCCTGCACGAGCTGCTGGGCCGTCAGCGGGTGCTCGACCAGCGCCGGGCCGAGACCACCGCCAAGCTCGCCGAGCTGGAGGAGATCCGCAGGGCGCTGGCCGAGAGCAAGCAGGAGGTCCAGCAGCGGCTCGCCAAGGCGCAGCGGCTGCTCAACAGCCTCGGCGCCGCCGAGCGCGCCCGGCTCGCCGCCCAGGACGCCCGGGAGGCGGAGCAGCGCGCCACCCGCGGCACCGACCGGCTGGACCTCGGCAGCACCCCGCCGGCCTCCGAACGCGGCGCCGCCGCGCTGGCCGCCGCGGTGCGGATGATCGGCTCGCCCTACGTGTACGGATCCACCGGGCCCAAGGCGTTCGACTGCTCCGGTCTGATGTACTGGAGCTGGCGGCAGGCGGGAGTGACCCTGCCGCGCACCTCGCAGGCCCAGGCGCGCGCCGGGCAGCGGGTCGGCCTCTCCGAAGCGCGGCCGGGGGACCTGGTGATCTTCTACCGGGACATGCACCACGTCGGGATGTACGCCGGCGGCGGGGTGATCGTGCACGCCCCCTACCCGGGTGCCAAGGTCCGCTACGAGAGCGTCACCGCGATGCCGGTCTCGGGGGTGATCCGGCTCTGAGCCGCCCGGACACCGCCGCCGGCCGCGGGCCGTCCCGGCGCACCGCCCTGCTGCTCGCGGCCGGCGGACTGGCCCAGCTGTCGCTGCCCGGGGCCGCCCCGGCGCGGCCCGCCGCCGCGGCCTCGGACGAGCACGCCGGCGTCCTGGCGCTGCTCGACGAGCGGGCCCGGGCGCTGACCGCCGGGCCGCCCGCGCTGCCGCTGCGGGCCGGCTACCGGAACCTGCTGCTCGGCCCGGTGGACGCGGCCGGGCGGTGCGCCGCCACCGCCGAGCTGACCGTCGTGGTGAGCGGGTACGACCGGCAGCCGGTCGTCCACCCGCGCCGGCTGGCGCTGGCCCGCTCCGCCGCCGGCTGGCGGGTCGAACGCGAGGAGGGCGCGGGCGGACCGCCGCCGCTGTGGGACCTCGGCACCGTCCGGGCCGGCGCCGGAGCGCGCTGCCTGGTGCTCGGGGTGGACGCCGGGGCCGGCGGGGGCGCCCCCGCCGGACTCGCCGCCGTCGGCGACCGGGCGGTGTCCGCCGTCGAGGCCCTCTGGGGCACCGCCTGGGCCGGCCGGCTGCTGCTGGAACTGCCCGCCACCGGGGAACAGTTCACCCGGCTGCTGGCGGACGAGCGGCCCGGCTGGTCCGGGATGGCCGCTGTCACCGTGGCGGCGCCCGGCGCGCCGCTGAACGCCCCGGCCGACCGGATTCTGGTCAACCCGGAGACCTACGCGGGCCTGAGCGACTTCGGCCGGCAGGTGGTGGTCACCCACGAGGCGGTGCACGTGGCGACCCGGGCGGACACCCGCGCCTGGACGCCGCTCTGGCTCTCCGAGGGCGCCGCCGACTGGACCGGCTACCGCGACTCGGGCCGCGCCGCCCACCGGATCGCCCCGGAGCTGGCCCGGGACGTCGCCGACGGGCGGCTGCCCACGGCACTGCCCGAGGACGCCGCCTTCACCGCCGCCGGGGAGGGGCTCGCCCAGGTCTACGAGCAGGCCTGGCTGGCCTGCGACCTGATCGCCCGCCGGTACGGGCCGCAGCGGCTGGTGGACCTCTACCGGGCGGTCGGCGCGGCGGCCCCGGGCGCGGACCGCCAGGCCTGGCTGGACGGACTGCTGCGGGAGCGGCTCGGCCTCGGCCTGGCCGAGTTCACCCGCCTCTGGCTGGCCGAGGTCCGGGCGCTGGCCGCCCGCTAGGAGGGGCTGCGCGCCTCCCGGCGCGGGGTCAGGGCCGGGCGCCCTGGCGCCGGTCGCCGGGTGCGCCGCGCGGCCGGTCGATGCCGTCCAGCAGGTCCTGCTCGTACGCGATGCCCGGGCGCACCGAGAACGCGGCCGCCGGCACCGGCTCCGGGCGGGGCAGCACCACGGTCTCCGCGAGCCGCTCGGTGCGCCGGGTGGAGCGCCAGAGCCGGACGCAGGACAGCCCGGTCGCGGTCAGCAGCAGCAGGTTGCGCAGGGTCAGCACGGCGATCGCGCCCGGCTTGCTGGCGACCACGTCGCCGAAGACCAGCGGGAACTCCACCAGGGTCAGCGGGGTCGCGGCCAGGATCAGCAGCGCCACCGGCCGCTGGCTGCTGCCGCGCACCGTCAGGCAGACCGCCGAGACGCCGACCAGCCAGACCAGGTACTGCGGGCTGATCACCCGGCTGGTCACGGTGAAGATCAGCAGCGCGGCGAGCGCCGCGTCGTACATGGTGGCGGCGTTGCGGCGCCGGGCGGTGAACCGCCACAGCAGCAGCCAGCCGAAGCCGAGCACGGTGCCGGCCAGCATCACCTTGCTGACCAGCTCGACCCACGGCCCGAGCATCTCCACCGAGCCGTAGTTCATCATCACCTTGCCGTCCCAGGCCCCGGCGATCCGGGCGAAGTGGATCGGCAGCGCGCCGACCGACTCCACCTCGATGCCGCGGTCCTTCTGGAACGTCAGGAACTCGAACGCGCCGTTCATCCCGGCCGCCAGCAGGAAGGCGATCGCCGCGGTCGCGGCCGCCGCGGCGGTCCACGAACGGCGGGTGCGCCGACCGGACGGGGTGCCGATCAGGCCGAGCAGCGGCCAGATCTTGACGATGCCGCCGAGGCCCAGCAGCAGGCCGCCGATCGCCGGGCGGCGGATCAGCGCCAGCAGGCCGGCCACCGCGATCGCGGTGACGATCACGTCGTAGCGGTTGTAGATCATCGGACCGAGCAGCGGGACGCCGGCCACCCAGACCCAGGCACCGGTCAGCGCCCGGCCCCTGCGCAGCCCGGTGCGGACCAGCAGGGCCATCGCGACCGCGTCGGCGATCCCGCAGATCACCCAGAACGACACCAGGTACGACCAGGGCAGCAGGCCCGGGAGCATGATCACCAGGGCGGCGCCGGGCGGGTACTGCCAGGTGACGTCGTCCAGCGGGAAGGTGCCGGTCTGCAGCACGCCGTACCAGCCGTGGTAGATCAGCCAGACGTCGGCGGTGATGTCCCCGCCGGGCATCCGCAGCACGCCGGTCACCAGCAGCAGCAGGAGCGTCCGGGTGGCCACCCAGGTCCCGCCCAGCGCCAGGAGGGCGCCCGAGCGGCCGGAGGGGCGCGTGGTGCTCGGCGCCGGCTCGCGGCGGACGGCGAGCGCCGTGCCGGAGCCCTCGGCGCCGCTGGATGTACCGGACTCGGTGGCCGGGGCCAACTCCACTGCGCTCCCTCGTTCGTCTCGGACGTCCCGCCGGCGGCGCCGCGCGACGGGCGCCCGGGCGGTCCGGGCGGGTCCTGGCCGGGCTGCCGCCACGGGGCCGGACCGGCCGTGCCGACCACCCGGTACTAGGACAGACCCGGGGGTGGAACGGTTGCCGTACGCGGATCCGTTCCCGGCGGGTCGTGGTGTTGACCTATCGTACGGATCACCCAGCGGTACACCGAGCACCCCCCGACCGAGCGAGCCGTGGCCTGATGCACAAGACCTTGATCGTGACCAACGACTTCCCCCCGAGGCCCGGGGGCATCCAGGCCTTCGTCCACAACATGGCCGTCCGTCAGCCCGCAGGGAGCGTCGTGGTGTACGCCTCCACCTGGCGCGACGGCACCGAGGTGGCGCGCTTCGACGCGGAACAGCCGTTCCCGGTGATCCGCGACCGGACGAAGGTGATGGTTCCCACACCGCGGGTCACCCGGCGGGCCGCCGAGATCCTGCGCGCCGAGGGCTGCGACTCGGTCTGGTTCGGCGCCGCCGCGCCGCTTGGGCTGATGGCCCCCACGCTGCGCCGGGCCGGCGCCGGGCGGCTGCTCGGCATGACCCACGGCCACGAGGCCGCCTGGGCCCAGCTTCCGGCGGCCCGGCAGCTGCTGCGCCGGATCGGCGCGGGCACCGACGTGCTCACCTACCTCGGCGAGTACACCCGCTCCCGGATCGCCGCCGCCGTCGGCCCGCAGGCGGCCGCGCGGATGGTCCAGCTGCCGCCCGGCGTGGACGAGCGGAGCTTCCACCCGGACTCCGGCGGCGCCGCGGTGCGCGAGCGGCTCGGGCTGGCCGACCGGCCGGTGGTGGTCTGCGTCTCCCGGCTGGTGCCGCGCAAGGGCCAGGACACCCTCATCGAGGCGATGCCGCAGATCCTCGCCGACGTGCCGGACGCCGTGCTGCTGATCGTCGGCGGCGGCCCCTACCGGGCGGACCTGGAGAAGCTGGTGGACGCCCGCGGCGTGCGCTCGTCCGTCCGGTTCACCGGCGCGGTGCCGTGGGAGGAGCTGCCCGCCCACTACGGCGCCGGGGACGTCTTCGCCATGCCCTGCCGCACCCGGCGCGGCGGACTGGACGTCGAGGGGCTCGGCATCGTCTACCTGGAGGCCTCGGCGACCGGCCTGCCGGTGGTGGCGGGGGACTCCGGCGGAGCGCCGGACGCGGTGCTGGAGGGCGAGACCGGCTACGTGGTGCCGGGCGGCACGCCCGCCGCGGCGGCCGAGCGGATCGTGCGGCTGCTGAAGGACGAGGAGTTGCGCCGGCGGATGGGCGAGGCCGGGCGCCGCTGGGTGGACCGCTCCTGGCGCTGGGACCTGCTGGCCGGGCGGCTGACCTCGCTGCTGGCCGGCTAGGCCTCCTCCGGGAGAAGGCCCAGGTCCGCTCCGACCCGTACCGGAGGGTCTGTGCCGGTGCGGCCCGCCCCACCGTTCCGAGGGGTGGGCCGCACCGGCGGTCCGGGGGGAGGGGCTACTTGCGGTAGATCCCCTCGATGTCGGCCGCGTAGTCCTTCAGCACGACGTTGCGCTTGAGCTTGAGCGAGGGCGTCAGATGACCGCTCTCCTCGGAGAAGACGGTGTCGAGCAGGCGGAACTTCTTGACCGCCTCGGCGTGCGAGACGGCCGCGTTGCCGTCGTCCACCGCCGACTGGAGGGCGGCCAGCAGGTCCTGGTCCTCGCGCAGGTCGGCCACCGTGGCACCGGCGGGCTTGCCGTTCAGCTCCTTCCACTTGGGGAAGAAGTCCTCGTCGACGGTGATCAGACAGGCGACGAAGGGCTTGCGGTCGCCGACCACCATGACCTCGCCGACCAGGGCGTGCGCCCGGATCCGGTCCTCGATCACGGCCGGGGCGACGTTCTTGCCGCCCGCGGTGACGATGATCTCCTTCTTGCGGCCGGTGATGGTCAGGTAGCCCTCGTCGTCCAGCGAGCCGAGGTCGCCGGTGGCGATCCAGCCGTCCTTGAGGGTGTCGGCGGTGGCCTGCGGGTTGTTCCAGTAGCCGGTGAAGACGTGCGGGCCCTTGAAGAAGACCTCGCCGTCCTCGGCGATCCGCACGGAGGCGCCGGGGACCGGCTGGCCGACCGAGCCGATCTTCGGCTTGTCCCACGGGTTGAAGGCGGTGGCCGCGCAGGTCTCGGTGAGGCCGTAGCCCTCCAGCACGGTGAAGCCGATGCCCCGGTAGAAGTGGCCGAGCCGCTCGCCGAGCGGGGCGCCGCCGGAGATCGCGTGGGTGGCCCGGCCGCCGAGCGCGGCCCGCAGCTTGCTGTAGACCAGCTTGTCGAAGACGGCGTGCTTGAGCTTGAGCAGCAGCCCGGGGCCGCCCGCGTCCAGCGCCCGGCTGTAGGCGATCGCGGTGTCGGAGGCCTTGTCGAAGATCTTGCCCTTGCCGTCGGCCTGCGCCTTGGCCCGCGCCGTGTTGTACACCTTCTCGAACACCCGGGGCACGCCCAGGATCAGGGTGGGCTTGAACGCGGCCAGCTCGGTGGTGACGTCCCGGACGTCGGAGACGTGGCCGAGCTTGATCGGGGCCATCGCCGGGGCGATCTCGACGATCCGGGCGAACACGTGGGCCAGTGGCAGGAAGAGCAGGACGGAGCTCTCGCCGGTGCGGAACAGCGGGGCCAGGCGCTCCACCACGTTGCCGCACTCGGCCAGGAAGTTGCCGTGCGTCAGCTGACAGCCCTTCGGGCGGCCGGTGGTGCCCGAGGTGTAGACGATGGTGGCGATCGAGTCGGGGCCCGCCACCGAGCGGCGCTCGGCGACCGTGCCGTCGGTGACCTCACGGCCCGACTCGGTCAGTGCGGCGAGCGCGGTGCCCTCGATCTGCCAGGTGTGCTTCAGCTCCGGCAGGCGCTCCCCGACCTCGGCGACCACGGCGGTGTGGGTCGAGGTCTCGGTGAACACGGCGACCACTCCCGAGTCGCCGAGGATCCACTCGACCTGCTCGGCGGAGGAGGTCTCGTACACCGGCACGGTGATCGCGCCGGCCGTCCAGATCGCGAAGTCCAGCAGCGTCCACTCGTAGCGGGTCCGGGACATGATGCCCACCCGGTCGCCCGGCTCGATGCCCGCGGCGATCAGGCCCTTCGCGGCGGCGTGCACCTCGACCAGGAACTGCGCGGCGGTCAACTCCTGCCACTGGCCGTCCACCTTGCGGCTGAGCACCGCGACGTCGGGGTGCCGCTCGGCGTTCTGGACCACGAGGTCGGAGAGGTTACCGCCGCTCGGTACCTGGTAGAGGGCCGGAAGGCTGAAGTCGAGCAAGACTGCTCCTCGTTCGCGACGCTGCGGGACGGCAGGACGTTACTGCCCGGTAGGCAGCTTCGACCAGGGGGGTCGGCCCGGGTGTTCGAAGTGTCACACCTTGACCCGTCCGACCAGGTCGGGACCGGGTCGTTCGAATGGCACCCTACGGCAGCGGTCGGGTACCGGCTGGTAGCCCGCGGCGCCCGCCGCCGCGGGCCGCGCGCGGCGGCCCCCGGGCCCGCTCCGGGGCGCACCGAGGGACCGGCCGGATCGCGGGGCGCGATAGCCTGCTCCGGGCGCACCCGGCCGAGCAGGCTCGGCCGGACCAGCAGCACGGGACGACGCGGAGGGCCATTCCATGGCGGAGCACACCAGGTCGAGCATCACCATCGACGCGACCCCGGCGACGGTCATGGCCGTGATCGCCGACTTCGCCGCCTACCCGGCCTGGACCGGCGAGGTCAAGGAGGTCGAGGTCCTGGAGGCCGGGGAGAACGGCCGCGCCGCCCAGGTGCGCCTGGTGCTCGACGCCGGCGCCATCCGCGACGAGCACGTGCTCGCCTACACCTGGGACGGCGACCGCGAGTGCGCCTGGACCCTGGTGCGCAGCCAGATGCTCCGCTCGCTCGACGGCTCCTACACCCTGGCCCCGCTCGGCGCCGGCCGCACCGAGGCCACCTACCAGCTCGCCGTCGACGTCAAGATCCCGATGCTCGGCATGATCAAGCGCAAGGCCGAGAAGGTCATCATCGACCGGGCCCTGGCCGGCCTGAAGAAGCGCGTCGAGGACACCACCGCGGGCAAGGCACTCTGAATCACGGCGGCACGGAGGAACGGGGGCGGCACGGCATGACGGCGACACGCACCATCCTGGTCAGCGGCGACCACGCGGCGCCCGCGGTGGCCGCCGCCACCGCGCTGCACGCCGCCGGGCGGGGTGCGCGCACCCTGCTGCTGGCGGCCGACGACCCGCACCGCACCCTGGACGCCGCCCTCGGCGTCCGGCTGGAGGCCGGGCCGACCGCGTACGCGCCCGGTCTGAGCGTCGCCCGGACCGACGAGCAGGCCGCCTTCCGGCACGCCCTCGGCGAGATCGGCGGCCGGCTGAAGCCCGCCCTCGACCTGCTCGGCGCCGATCCGCTCGACCCCGAGGAGCTCACCGCCCTCCCCGGCACCGCCCGGCTCGCCCTGCTGCGCGCGCTGCCCGCGGCCGACGCGGACGTCCTGGTGGTGCTCGCCCCGCCGCCCGCCGACCTCATCGCCACCCTCGCCCTGCCCGAACAGCTGGAGCGCTACCTGGCCCGCCTCGTCCCCGAGCAGCGCCAGGCCGCCCGGGCGCTGCGCCCGCTGCTGGCCGGCCTCGCCGGGGTGCCGATGCCCGCCGACTGGCTGTACGAGGCGCGCGCCAAGGCGACCGGCGCGCTCGCCGCCGCGCGCGCCGCCATCACCGCGCCCGGCACCAGCGTCCGCCTGGTCACCGCGGCCGACGCCCACCCCTTCGACGAGCTGCGCCGGATCCGCACCGGACTGGCCCTGCACGGCCACCGCCCGGACGCCGTGGTGGTGCACGGCGTGCTGCCGGACGCCGCCGCCGACTCGCCCGACCCGTGGCTGGCCGCGCTGGCCCGCCGCCGCCGGGACGAACTGGACGCGCTGGCCGCCGGCTGCGCGGACGTCCCGGTGCTCACCACCGGGCCCGCCGAGGCCACCCTGGAGGCCGTCGCCGACCGCCTCTACGGCGCCGGCCCCGGCCCCGAGCCGCGCCCGGCCGGACCGTGGACCGTCGAGGACCGGCTGGCCGCGGACGGCCTGCTGGTCTGGCGCCTCGCCCTGCCCGGCGCCGAGCGCGCCGACCTCGACCTCGTGCGGCGCGGCGACGAACTGGTGATCGGCCTCGGCGCCCACCGGCGGGTGCTCGCGCTGCCCTCGGCGCTGCGCCGCTGCACCGTCGCCGGCGCCGGCCTGCACGACGGCGTCCTCGCCGTCCGCTTCGCGCCGGACCCGGCCCTGTGGCCCCGGGCCTGAGCCGGATCCTCCCGCCGGGACGCCCCGGCCGCGCGCCCCTCCGGCTCGCCCGCGAGGGCGGGGTCGGTCCGGCCCGCTCGCCGTCCGGAGGGTGACGGCCGGTCCGGTAGCGTCGGGGCGGGCGGCCGTGGGTGCGGCCGCCGTTGCTGAGGAGGCCTGCGCGAGATGACCACCACGGACCGGACCGAGCCCACCGCCGAGCAGGACGGGAGCGGGCACCCGTTCGGCCCGGAGCTGGGCCCGCTGGTGGACGAAGTGCGCCGGTTCGCCGCCGTCGTCGGCGAGAAGGCCCAGGAGGCGAGCGCCGAGACGCTGCTCTCGCTGGCCGGCCTGGCCGACCGCCTGCGCGACAAGCAGCCCGAGGTCTACGGCCACCTCACCGCCGCCGGTACCGGCCTGGCCGCGGCCGGCGCCGAACTGCTGGCCGCCTACCGGGCCGCGGTCAGCGGCCACGAGCACCGCTGGACCGCCGGCGCCCCGGCCCGCACCGAACGGGTGGACCTGGACGACACGCCTGAAGGGCCGTCCGACAAGCAGTGAACCCCTGATGCCCTTGCGGTCACGCTCCGGCTTCACCCTGTGATGCGACCGGTGAAAAGGTACGACTTTTGAACAGTCTCGGCCGGGTTGGCGGCGGATTGTCTTCGGTTAATGTAGGCGGCGGTGTGTACGGGGGCATGGTTGGGCGGTAGCGTTCCGTCCAGCGGGAACGAGTGAATAGCTGAGGGACACATGGCTCTGACCATCGGCGTCGACGTCGGCGGGACCAAGATCGCGGCAGGTGTGGTCGACGAGGGCGGCGAGATCCTCGCCCGGACCAGGGTGCCCACCCCGGCCGACCCGCAGTGGGCGGTCGACGCGATCGCGCAGGCCGTGCGCGAGCTCAAGGAGCAGTACCCCGACGTGACCGCGGCCGGCATCGGCGCCCCCGGCTTCGTCGACCGCGACCGTTCGACGGTGATCTTCGCCCCCAACATCGACTGGGAGGACGAGCCCCTGCGCGGCCGCGTCGAGGAGCTCACCGGCCTGCCCGCGGTCATCGAGAACGACGCCAACTGCGCCGCCTGGGCCGAGTACCGGTTCGGCGCGGGCGCCGGCCACGCCGACATGGTGCTGATCACCGTCGGCACCGGCATCGGCGGCGGCCTCGTCCTGGACGGCCGGCTGCACCGCGGCCGGTTCGGCGTGGCCGGCGAGATCGGCCACCTCAACATGGTTCCGGACGGCCTGCCCTGCGGCTGCGGCGGCAAGGGCTGCTGGGAGCAGTACGGCTCCGGCCGGGCGCTGCGCCGCTACGGCCGCGAGCGGTCCGCCGCCGACCCGCTGCGCGGCAAGCGGATGCTGGAGCTCAACGACGGCGTCGCCGAGACGATCCGCGGCATCCACATCACCCAGGCCGCGGAAGAGGGCGACCCGCTCGCCCTGGAGTGCTACGCGGAGCTGGCCGACTGGCTGGGCCGCGGGATGGCCGACCTCGCGGCGCTCTTCGACCCCGGCGTCTTCGTGCTCGGCGGCGGGGTCTCCGACTCCGGCCGGCTGCTGCTCGACCCGGTCGCCAAGGCGTTCGAGCACTACCTGACCGGCGGGGTGCACCGCCCGCGCGCCGAGGTGGTGCTCGCCTCGACCGGCTCGGCCGCCGGCATCGCCGGTGCGGCCGACCTGGCCCGCACGGTCTGACCGCCACGGTCTGACCGCCACCGCCTGACCGGCGCGGCCCGTTCCTCCACCCCGGAGGGGCGGGCCGCGCCGCGTTCCCCCCACCCCGGCCCCGTCCTGCCGTACGGTCGTCACCGAGGACGTCCAGGGGAGGAACCGCGATGACCACCGCACCGGCCGAACTGCCGCCGCCCGCGCCCGGTCGGCTGCGGCTGCTCAGCTACAACATCCGCTCGCTGCGCGACGACCGGCGGGCGCTGGTCCGGGTGATCCGGGCCTGCGCGCCCGACATCGTCTGCGTCCAGGAGGCGCCGCGCTACTGGCGCCCCGAGGGGCAGGCGGCCTGGCTCGCCCGGCGGACCGGTACCGCGGTCCTCGCCGGCGGCGGCCGGGCCGCCGCCGGACCGCTGCTGCTGGGCCGCCCCGGCGTCCGGGTGCGGGCCGTCCACGACCGGCTGCTGCCGAAGACCCGCGGCCTGCACGCGCGCGGCTTCGCCACCGCGCTGCTCGAACTGCCCGGCGCGGCGCCGTTCACCGTCACCAGTTGTCACCTCAGCCTGGACGCCGCCGAGCGCCGACGGCAGTTCGACCTGCTCGCCGGTCAGCTGCGGTACGCCGAACTCGGCGTGATCGCGGGCGACTTCAACGAGCACCCGGACGGGCCGGGCTGGCAGGCGCTGGCCGGGCGGCTCCAGGACGGCCACGGGGTGGCGCCCTGGGGCGGCGAGATGACGTCCGTCCCGGAGAACCCCTACCAGCGGCTGGACGCCGTGTTCGTCACGCCGGGCATCGAGGTGCTCGCCTGCGGCGTCCCGCACGGGCTGCCCGGCGTCACCGGGGCGGACCTGCGGGCCGCCACCGACCACCTCCCGGTGCTCGCCGTCCTGCAGCTGCCCGCGCGTCAGGAGCCCGCCGGGCGCTGACACGCCTCGCGGCGCGACACCCGGGAGGTGCCGCGCCGCGAAGGAGCCGTCCCACGGGCAGCCGGTCGTTCCCGGGGCCGCCGAAGCCGGTGGTCGCCCTCCCGCCCGCGCCGAAGGCCGGATCCAGGTCGCCGGGCGCGGCGAGCGCCGCCGCACCCGCAGGCCGCCGAACTCCACCCCGGGGAGTGACCCCGCCCGGGGGAAACCCGCACCGCCCCGGTGCGTGAGGGGGTCAGACGACGGCGCCGCCGTGCGGGTCCTCGGGCTCGTCCTCGTCGCGGTCCTTCATCCGGACCACCAGCGTGGCGAAGCCGCCGAGGAAGGCGGCCACCCCGACCCAGGCGGGCCAGCCGGACACCTCGCGCCAGACGACCGCGTCGAACAGCAGCAGCGCGGGGCCGCCGAGCACCGCCAGCCAGGCGAACTTGGCGGTGGTGTCGGCCTCCGGCAGCGGCGGCGGCTCCGGCGGCTCGAAGTGGCCCTCGTCGGTCTCCTCGGCCAGCTCGAAGTCGCGCGGGCCGGAGCCGGCGGCCGGCATCACCGGGCGGCCGGAGCGGGGGCGCGGCTGGGGCGCGAGGCCGGAGAGGTCGTCGGCGTCGCCGGGGAGGCCGTCGCCGCGGTCCTTGTAGCCCTTGAGCTCGCCGCGCGCCCGCAGGTTCTCGATCTCCGGCCAGTTCGGGTTGTTGAGGTCGACCGGGTCGTCGAACTGGGCGACCAGCGCGGCGAAGATCTCGTCCTGCTCGGCCTGGCTGCGCTCGGGCGCGCGCCGGGCCCGGGACTGGCCGGCCGTGCCCGCGCCGCCCTCGCCCGCCGCCGCCTCGCCGGCCGCCGGGGCGTCGCCGGAGCCGGGAACGTCGGCGGCCTTCTCGCCGGACGGCCCGCGGCCCGTCTGCTCGCCGTCCGCCCGCCCGGCGCCCGGCCGTGCGCCGCCGGTGGTGGCACCCTCCTCGCGGGGCGTCTCGTCCTCGCCGCCCGCCGTGCTGCTCTCGTGCACTTCCGGCCCTTCAGCCTTGGTGGTGGTCGGGTTTCACCGGGGTGACACCCGCCGCGTGCGCGGGAGCCAGCCGTCGGATGAAGTCCTGGGCGGTCGCGAATATTTCCGCCGCGTCGTGGTCCAGCGTCGCGACGTGGTAGCTGCGCTGGCACAGCCGCTCCGTCACATCGGTCGAGGATATCCGGGCCAGCACCAGCTCGGAGTTGGCCGCGGAGACCACGTGGTCCTGCGGGCTGTGGAAGAGCAGCACCGGCTGGGTCACCTCCGGCAGCCGCGCCTGGACGTCCTTCCACAGCCGGGCCAGCGACCAGGCGGCGTGCAGCGGCGTCCGGTCGTAGGCCAGCTCGACCGCACCGGGCCGGGCGATGTCGTTGGCGACCCCGGGCAGGCTCGGCAGGAGGTGGCGCAGCACCGGCAGCAGGACGCTCGCGGGGTTGTCCGAGCGCACCGACGGGTTGACCAGCACCAGCCCGGCGACCGCGGGCCCGTGCACCGCGGCCAGCCGCAGCGCCAGTCCGCCGCCCATCGACAGCCCGACGACGAACACCCGCTCGCACCGCGCGGACAGGTCCAGCAGCTCCCGCTCGACCTCGGCGTACCAGTCCTCCCAGCGGGTCGGCTGCATGTCCTGCCAGCGGGTGCCGTGGCCCGGCAGCAGCGGCAGCGCGACGGTGTACCCGGCGGCGGCGAGGTCCTCCGCCCACGGCCGCAGCGACTGCGGCGAGCCGGTGAACCCGTGGCAGAGCAGGACGCCCACCGGCCCGCCCCGGTGGCGGTACGGTTCGGCGCCGGGCAGCAGCGGCATGGCGGACTCCTTCGCGGGCGACGACGTTGGAGGGTGACGCTGGTACGGACGGGGGCGTGCGGGGCGGACCGGTAGGGGAGGCTGCGGAATTCGCATCGTCCCACGTGCCCGCCCGCTGCGTACACCCCCGCCGGGAACGCGGCCCGACGGCCCGTCACCGCGGGGGCGGGACACCCCGGCGGGGCGGGGCGGGGCACGGGCGGACGCCGAAGGGCATTAGGATCGACCGGTCCGCAATACAGGAGGCCCGGGTTGTTCTACCGACTGATGAAGATGATCGTCGCGCCGCTGCTGCGGATCTTCTTCCGGCCGTGGATCGAGGGTGAGGAGAACATCCCCACCGAGGGTGCCGCGATCATCGCGAGCAACCACCTGTCCTTCTCGGACTCCTTCTTCTTCCCCGCGCTGATCAAGCGCCGGGTGACCTTCATCGCCAAGGCCGAGTACTTCACCACGCCGGGCATCAAGGGCCGGCTGACCGCCGCCTTCTTCAAGGGCGTCGGCCAGCTCCCGGTGGACCGCTCGGGCGTGCGCGGCGCCGGCGAGGCGGCGATCCGCTCGGCGATCGCCGTGCTGGACCGCGGTGAGCTGTTCGGCGTCTACCCGGAGGGCACCCGGTCGCCCGACGGCAAGCTCTACCGGGGCAAGGTCGGCGGCCTGGCCCGCGTCGCGCTGGCGACCGGCGCGCCGGTCATCCCGGTCGCGATGATCGACACGGAGAAGGTCCAGCCGCCCGGCCAGGTGATCCCGAACTTCGGCATCCGCCCGGGCATCCGGATCGGCCGCCCGCTGGACTTCTCCCGCTACCAGGGCATGGAGAACGACCGTTTCATCCTGCGTTCGGTGACGGACGAGGTGATGTACGAGATCATGCGGCTCTCCGGCCAGGAGTACGTGGACGTCTACGCGACCGCCGCCAAGCGGCAGATCGCCGAGGACAAGAAGAAGGCCGACGCCGAGCGCAAGGCCGTCCAGAAGGCCGAGCAGGCCGCCGCCAAGGCCGAGAAGGCCGAGGAGAAGGCGGAGGCCGAGAAGGCGGCGAAGGCCGAGGCGGAGAAGGCCGCGCAGGACCAGAAGGAGACCGGGCAGGCCTGAGCGGGGCCGGCCGGGCATCCGGGGGAGGACGGCAGGGATGACGGACGGCGGCAGAACCGGGCCCGGCCCGGGGGCGGTCGGCGCGGCGGTGGCGGCGGGCGGCATGTCCGTCGAACTGCCGCTCTGGCGGGCCATCTCGCTCTTCCGGGTGCTGGCGCTCTGCTACGCGGTGCTCCGGTACTTCGACTCCTACCTGCAGTTCGTCCACCCGGTCGCCGGCTGGATCTACCTCGGCGCGCTGACCCTCTGGACGCTCGCCTCGACCCGGGCCTTCTCCGGCCCGCAGCGCTGCACCTGGTACGTGCTGGTCACCGACCTCGTCCTCGTCGTCACCGGCATCGTGATGAGCGGCATGATCGACGCGCCGTCCCGGGTCGGCCACGGCGCGCCGACCCTGCCCACCATCTGGGCGGCCGGCACCGTGCTCGGCTTCGCCGGGCGCGGTGGCTGGCGCTGGGCGGCGGCGGCCGGTTCGGTGATCGGGGTGGCCAACATCCTCGGCCACGGCGGCCCGAGCGGCGACAACATCCACAACATCGTGCTGCTGATGGTGGCCGGCTGTGCGATCGGCTACGTCATGGAGATCGCCCGCGCCAGCGAGGCGACGCTCACCCGGGCGCTGCAGGTCGAGGCGGCCACCCGGGAGCGCGAGCGGCTCTCCCGGGACATCCACGACGGGGTGCTGCAGGTGCTCGCGCTGGTCCAGCGCCGGGGCGGCGAGGCCGCGTCCGCCGGGTCCGCCGCGCCGTCCGCCGGGTCCGCCGGCTCGTCCGACGCGGCGGACCTCGCCGAGCTGGGCCGCCTGGCCGGCGAGCAGGAACGCGCCCTGCGCGCGCTGATGAGCGGCGGCCCGCTGCCCGCCCCGCGCGGCACGGAGCCGGACCGGCCGGAGCAGCCGCAGGACCTGCGCACCCTGCTCGCCCCGTACGCGGACGAGCGGGTCACCCTGTCCGCCCCCGGCACCCCGGTGCTGCTGCCGGCCCCCGCCGCCGGCGAGCTGGCGGCGGCCGTCGGCGCCGCGGTGGACAACGTCCGCCGGCACGCCGGGCCCGCGGCGCGCGCCTGGATCCTGGTGGAGGACGAGCCGCAGGCCGTCACCGTCTCGATCCGTGACGACGGTCCCGGCTTCGCGCCCGGGCGGCTCGGCGAGGCGGAGCGGGCCGGGCGGCTCGGCGTCTCCCAGTCGATCCGCGGCCGGCTGCGGGACCTCGGCGGCACCGCCGAGCTGTACTCGGCGCCCGGTGAGGGCGTCGAGGTGGAGCTGCGGGTCCCGCGCGCCGGCTCGGACGCCCCGGCCGGGCGCCGGTGACGCCGTCCGCGCCGAAGCCCGTTGCCCCCGAAACCCCTCGCGAAAGGGCCCGAGCATGACCACCCAGCAGCCGATCGACCATCAGGCGCCCGCCGAGCGGCCGGTGCGGGTCATGGTGGTGGACGACCACCCGATGTGGCGCGACGCCGTCTCCCGCGACCTCGCCGAGGCCGGGCTGGACGTGGTGGCCACCGCCGGCGACGGCGAGGAGGCCGTCCGCCGGGCCCGCGCCTGCACCCCGCAGGTCGTGGTGCTCGACCTCAACCTGCCCGGCCTCTCCGGCGCCGAGGTCTGCCGCCAGGTGGTCGCGCAGGACCCGACGGTGCGGGTCCTGGTGCTCTCGGCGAGCGGCGAGCACGCGGACGTGCTGGAGGCGGTGAAGTCCGGCGCGACCGGCTACCTGGTCAAGTCGGCCGGGCGGGAGGAGTTGCTGGACGCGGTGCGCCGCACGGCCGTCGGTGACGCGGTGTTCACCCCGGGCCTGGCCGGCCTGGTGCTCGGCGAGTTCCGCCGGCTGGCCGCCGAGCCGCCCGCCCCGGCCGCGCCGGTCGTCCCGCAGCTGACCGCCCGGGAGACCGAGGTGCTGCGGATGGTCGCCAAGGGCCTGTCGTACAAGCAGATCGCCGATCGGCTGGTGCTCTCGCACCGCACGGTGCAGAACCACGTCCAGAACACCCTGGGCAAGCTCCAGCTGCACAACCGGGTCGAGCTGGTCCGCTACGCGATCGAGCAGGGCCTGGACGACGAGATCTGACGGCCGGGCGGGGCGCCGACCGCGCCCCGCCCGGCCGGGCCCCTAGCGGGCGGCGGTGGCCACCGCGCCGCGCAGCAGCCCGGCGACGATCTCCACGCCCTCCCGGGTGAGCACCGACTCCGGGTGGAACTGCAGCCCGGCGAAGCCCGGACCGCGCAGCGCGTGCACGTCCCCGGTCAGGGGGTCGCGGGCCACCTCGACGCCCTGGCCGGCCAGCCGGGCGGCGTCGGCGTCGGAGCAGCGGGCGGTGAAGGCGTTGTAGAAGCCGACCGTGCGCTGCGTCCCGAACAGGTCGACGCTCTCCTGCGCGCCCTGGTACGGCACCGCCTTGCGGGCCAGCGGCAGGCCGAGCGCGGCGGACAGCAACTGGTGGCTGAGGCAGACGGCGAGCAGCGGGGCGGTGCGCCGGCCGTCCCGGGCGGCGGCCAGCGCGTCCTCGACGATCGGGCGCAGCACGGCCATCTTGGGGTCGTCCCCGGCGGCCGGGTCGCCCGGGCCGGGGCCGAGCACCAGCGGGCCGGGGTGGGCGGCGACCCGCTCGCGCAGGCCCGGCTCGTCGTAGCGGACCACGGTGACCCGGTGGCCGAGCGAGGTCAGCAGGTGGGCGAGCATCGCGGTGAAGGTGTCCTCGCCGTCGACGACCAGGGTCTCCAGCGCCTCGGTGGCCCGGGCCGGCTGCTGCATCCGCAGCCAGAACGGGGCGAGGCCGGCCCGCCGGGCGTCCAGCGCGGCCTGGACGCGGTGGTCGTCGGCCAGCCGCGGGCCGCTCGGGCCGCCCGCGCGGGCGGGGGCCGGGCGGGCGCCGATGGCGGTGAGCACCCCGGCGGCCTTGGCGTGCGTCTCGGCGACCTCGGAGAGCGGGTCGGAGTGCCGCACCAGGGTGGCGCCGACCCGTACGGCGAGCCGGCCGGTGGCCGGGTCGATGTCGGCGGTGCGGATGCAGATCGGCGAGTCGAGCAGCTGGCCGCCGCTGGCCGAGCGGCCGATCAGGGCGAGCGCGCCGGAGTAGTAGCCCCGGCCGCCGCGCTCGTAGCGCTTGATCACCCGGGTGGCGTTCTGCACCGGGCTGCCGGTGACGGTGGCGGCGAACATCGTTTCCCTGAGCACCTCGCGGACGTCCAGCGAGGTGCGGCCGCGCAGTTCGTACTCGGTGTGGGCGAGGTGGGACATCTCCTTGAGCCGGGGACCGAGCACCTGGCCGCCGAGGTCGCCGACGGTGCACATCATCTTGAGCTCCTCGTCGACCACCATGGTGAGCTCCTCGAGCTCCTTGGGGTCGTGGAGGAAGTCGAGCAGCGAGTCGAGGCCGGCGCCGGCGGCCGGATAGCGGTAGGTGCCGGAGATCGGGTTCATCACGACCGTCCCGCCGCTCTGCCGGACGTGCACCTCGGGGGAGGCGCCGACCAGGACGCGCTCCCCGGTGTGCACCAGGAAGGTCCAGTAGGCGCCGCGCTCCTGCTCCAGCAGCCGGCGGAACAGGGTGAGCGCGAGCGCGGGGGAGAAGTCTTCGAGCGTCGCGGTGAAGTCGCGGCGGATGACGAAGTTGGCGCCCTCGCCGCGCCCGATCTCCTCCGCGATCACCCGGCGGACGATCGCGGCGTACTCGGCGTCGTCGATGTCGAACGCGCCGCCGGTCAGGCCGACGGGCAGGTGCGGCAGCGCCTCGGTGACCTCGGCGAGCGGCAGGGCGTACTGCTCGGTGACGGCGAGGGCCTGGAGCGGGGTGGCGTCGTCGTGCGCCTCGAAGCCGCGTTCGCGGATCTGCCGGTAGGGGACGAGCGCGAGCAGGTCGTGCACGGGGCCGTCGGCGGGCACGCCGTGGCGGACCGGCAGGTCGGCCAGCCGGTCGTGGCTGGTGACGGTGCCGATCAGGACCTCGACGGTGTCCGGGGCGGTGCGCGGGGTGCGGCGGTGGAGCAGGGCGAAGGCCGGTGCGTCGGCGGCGGTGAGGCGGGCGAGCAGGTCGGCGGCGCTGGTCACGGTCACGGAGTTCCTTCCGGGGGGCTTCTGCGGCGGTGGGGTTCCGCTCCCGGGAGGGCTGTCGGCCGGCTGGAAACGCCGACGGCCGCCCCGAGGGGCGGCCGGTCGTCTGCGTCTAGGAACGCGCGGGCTGTGGGCCACCCAGGGGGTCGGCCCACCACCAGGAGCAGGTGTGCGGCGTGTTCACGGAGCCGAGCCTAGCGGATCCCCGGCCGGAAGTGAGGCCCGTCACCCGATTGTCCGCGGGGTGTCTCACCCCTCGGGCGGTGGTCACAAATCGGTTGCCGCACCCCGTAGCCTTGAGCGCGTGACCGTGACGAATCTCCACACCTGGCAGTCCCTGCCCGCGGCGCAGCAGCCTGAATGGCCGGACCAAGAGGCTCTGCGCAAGACCCTTGCCGAGCTCGCCTCGTATCCGCCGCTCGTCTTCGCCGGCGAGTGTGACCAGCTGCGCGCCCGGCTCGGTGCCGTGGCCCGTGGTGAGGCGTTCCTGCTGCAGGGCGGCGACTGCGCCGAGGCCTTCGACGGCGTCTCGGCGGAGCACATCCGCAACAAGCTGAAGACCCTGCTGCAGATGGCGGCGGTGCTGACCTACGCGGCCTCGGTGCCGGTCGTCAAGGTCGGCCGCATCGCCGGCCAGTACTCCAAGCCGCGCTCCAAGTCGACCGAGACCCGCGACGGCGTGACCCTGCCGGTCTACCGGGGCGACTCGGTGAACGGCTTCGAGTTCACCCCCGAGTCCCGCATCCCGGACCCGGAGCGGCTGAAGCGGATGTACAACGCGTCCGCCGCGACGCTCAACCTGGTCCGCGCCTTCACCACCGGTGGTTACGCCGACCTGCGCCAGGTGCACGCCTGGAACCAGGACTTCGTGCGCAACTCGCCGGCCGGCCAGCGCTACGAGCAGCTCGCCCGCGAGATCGACAACGCGCTGGCGTTCATGAACGCCTGCGGCGTGGCGCCGGAGGAGTTCAAGACGGTCGAGTTCTTCTCGTCCCACGAGGCGCTGGTCCTGGACTACGAGACCGCGCTGACCCGCGTGGACTCGCGCACCGGCGAGCTGTACGACGTCTCCGGCCACATGGTGTGGATCGGTGAGCGCACCCGCCAGCTGGACCACGCGCACATCGAGTTCGCCTCGAAGATCCGCAACCCGATCGGCGTGAAGCTCGGCCCGACCACCTCGGTCGACGACGCGCTGACCCTGATCGAGAAGCTGGACCCGGAGCGCGAGCCCGGCCGGCTCACCTTCATCACCCGGATGGGCGCGGGCAAGATCCGCGACCACCTGCCCACCCTGGTCGAGAAGGTCACCGCCTCCGGCGCGCAGCCGGTCTGGATCTGCGACCCGATGCACGGCAACACCTTCGAGGCCTCCAGTGGCCACAAGACCCGCCGCTTCGACGACGTGCTCGACGAGGTCAAGGGCTTCTTCGAGGTGCACCGCGCGCTCGGCACCCACCCGGGCGGCATCCACGTGGAGCTGACCGGCGACGACGTCACCGAGTGCGTCGGCGGCGGCGACGAGGTGCTGGTCGACGACCTGCACCAGCGCTACGAGACGGCCTGCGACCCGCGGCTCAACCGCAGCCAGTCGCTGGACCTCGCGTTCCTGGTCGCCGAGATGTACCGCGGCGGCAACTGAACGGTGCCGCCGGCGCGGCGGATGTGACAAAAGCCTCTCCGGCCCGGGGTTTCCCCGGGCCGGAGAGGCTTTTGCGTACCCGTCCGGGCAGGTAAGGTGAGGCTTAGTGAACTAAGGCTTGCCTTAGTCAAGATCCACTCCGCTTCACCGCTTCACCCCCGGGAGAGACCGCGATGTACGTGTGCATGTGTCATGCGGTCACCGAGGACCAGGTGAAGCGGGCGATCGACGACGGTGCCAGCACCCCGCGCCAGATCGCCAAGGGCTGCAAGGCCGGGACCGACTGCGGCTCCTGCGTGCGGCGGATCCAGGCCCTGCTCGGCGAGCACGGTGCCCGGCCCTGCCCGACCGCCCGGCTCGCCGCCAGGCTGGGCCTGGCCGACCCGGCGGCGGCCGAGGTCGCTCCCGCTCCCGCCGCCCCGGTGCGGGCGCCGGCGCGGCTGCGCGTCGCCTGACCGGCCTCCCGCTTCCGGGCCCCGCGGCCGCCTCAGGACTCCGGCTGCTCGATGAGCTGGGCGATGTAGAGCGCCTCCCCGAGCTTCTCCAGCAGTTCGAGCTGGGTGTCGAGGTAGTCGATGTGCTTCTCCTCGTCCTCCAGGATCGCCTCGAAGATGTTGGCCGAGGTGACGTCGTTCTTGGCCCGCATCACCACGATGCCGCGCTTGAGCCGGTCGATCGCCTCCACCTCGACCTGCCGGTCGGCCTCGAACATCTCCTTGACCGTCTGGCCGATCCGGACGTGGAAGAGCCGCTGGTAGTTGGGCAGTCCGTCGAGGAAGAGGATCCGGTCGGTGAGCACCTCGGCGTGCTTCATCTCGTCGAACGACTCGTGCCGGGTGTACTTCGCGAGCTTCGTCCAGCCGAAGTTCTCCTGCATCTTGGCGTGCAGGAAGTACTGGTTGATTGCGGTCAGCTCGGCGGTGAGCTGTTCGTTGAGGAACTCGATGACCTCTGCGTCGCCCTTCATGGCGCTGCCTTCCTGCTCTGCGTGCGGGATCAGGGCCGTTCACCCTCCGGCTCCGGTTGCAGCATCCTGGCACCGCTGTGGGAAGAAATTCCAGTAAGTTCACACTCACTAGGACATGTGTCGGAATATCCGATTTGCCCCGCGCACGGGGAAGCCCACGCCCCGCCGTTGGCCCGTACGAGCGGGGCGCGCGGGCCTGGGAAGGGGCGCGCGGTGGCCGTCGTCCGCCGTCTGTCACCATGGATCCATGGGTCAGTCCGAACAAGAACCGTCGTCGCCGTCTGACCCCCGGCTCCCGCCCGGCCAGCGCGTGCAGCGCGGCTGGCCCGCCCTGCACTACGGCCCGGTGCCCCGCTTCAAGCCGCTGACCTGGGAACTCCAGGTGTTCGGCGCGACCGCCTCGGCGGAGAAGCGCAGCTGGGACTTCGAGGGCTTCAGCGCCCTGCCCCGCACCACCGTGTGGGCGGACCTGCACTGCGTCACCCGCTTCTCGGTGCTCGACGGCGAGTGGACCGGCGTGTCCGCCGCCCTCCTGCTCGACCTGGAGCCGCCGGACACCGGCGTCACCCACGTCATGGTCTGGGCCGAGTACGGCTACAGCGCCAACCTGCGGCTGGAGGACTTCGCCGCCCCCGACACCCTGCTCGCCACCCACCGCGACGGCGAGGCGCTCACCGCCGAGCACGGCTTCCCGGTCCGGCTGGTCGTCCCGCGGCTCTACGCCTGGAAGGGCCCCAAGTGGGTCCGGGCGGTCGAGTACATGCGGGCCGACCGGCGCGGCTTCTGGGAGGAGCGCGGCTACCACAACCGGGCCGACCCCTGGCGGGAGCAGCGCTACTCCTACCAGGAGGAGCCGGGCGACGGCCCGCTGCGCTGACCGGGCCGGGCGCGCCTAGAGGAACGGCAGGGTGACCGTGACCACGGAGCGCTGCGGACGGCGCTCGCCGGCCGCCGGGGACTGGCCGGTCACCTTGCCGGTGCCGAACAGGTTGACCCCGCTGCTCTGCATGGTGAAACCGGCCGCCTGGAGCGCCTTCTCCGCGGCCTCCTTGGACATCCCGGTGACGTCCGGGACCGGCACCATGCCCTTGCTGACCACCAGCGCGACCGGTGTGTTCTCCGCGACCTGCTGCCCGGCCGCCGGTGAGCTGCTGATCACCGAGCCCTCGGGGACGGAGTCGTTGTAGGTCTCGGTCACCGTGCCGGCCGCCAGCTGCGCCCCGGTCAGTGCCGAGGCGGCCTGGGCGGACGGGCGGCCGACCACGTCGGGGACGGCGATCCGCTTGGGCCCGCGCGAGACGGTGAGGGTGACGGCGTCGCTCTTCCTGGTCCGGGTGCCCACGCCGGGGTCGGCCGCCATCACCTGGCCGGCCGGGACGGACTCGCTGTACGCCTCGGAGACCCGCCCGTGCATGCCGGCGGCGTCCAGGATCCGCTCCGCCTCGCGGCGGTCCTTGCCGAGCACGCCCGGCACCGTGCCGTACACCGCGCCGGAGATCGCGAACGTCGCCCCGCCGACCAGCAGCACCAGGGCGGTGACCACGGCCGCCCAGATCAGCGGCCCGCGCGGCAGCCGGCGGGCGGCGGAGCGGGCGCGCGGGGCCCGCCGGGCGCGGGGCGCGCGCTCCGGCGGCGGCTCGTCGTACGGGCGCGGCTCGGTGAGCAGCTGGTCCATGACGTCCGGCGGCACGTCCAGCACGCTGGTGCGCTCGACCGGGGGCGCGGGCATCAGCACCGGGGTGAGCACCGAGGTCGCCTCGCCGGTGGGGTACTGCGGGCTGGGGCGGGTGGAGGCGGGCGGTTCGGCGTCCAGCTGGGCCGGGGTGAGCCGGGGGCGGACCCGCTGCAGGGCGGCGAGCAGCTCCACCGCGTCGAACGGACGGTCCGCGCGCTCCCGGGCGCAGGCGCCCGCCACTATGGCGTCCAGCTCGGGCACCACGCCGGGGACGGTCGCGGACGGCGCCGGGACGTCCTCGTGCAGGTGGCGGTACATCACCTGGACGGGGTTCTCGCCGGTGTGCGGGCGCGAGCCGGTGAGCATCTCGTACAGCAGGATGCCGGCCGCGTAGACGTCCACCCGCTGGTCGGTCTCGGCGCCCGGGCGGATCTGCTCGGGCGCGAGGTAGGAGACGGTGCCGAGCACGGTGCCGGCCGTCGCGGTGGTGGAGGTGGTGGCGCCGTCGGCGGCGTTCAGCACCCGGACCAGACCGAAGTCGGCGACCTTGACCAGGCCGTCGTCGGTGATCAGGACGTTCTCCGGCTTGACGTCGCGGTGCACCAGGCCGGCCCGGTGGGCGGCGCCGAGCGCGGCGAGTACCGGTTCCAGGATGTCCAGGGCGGCCCGGATGGACAGCGCGCCGCGGTCGCGCAGCAGGTCGCGCAGGGTGCCGCCGGGCACGTACTCCATGGCGAGGAAGACGGTCCCGCCGTCGGCGCCCTGGTCGAAGACGTTGACGACGTTGGGGTGGGCGAGCCGGGCGACGGCCTTGGCCTCGCGGATGAAGCGGGTGGTGAACGCGGTGTCCCCGGCCAGCGAGGGGTGCATCACCTTGAGCGCCACGACCCGGTCGAGCCGGGTGTCGGTGCCCCGGTAGACGGTGGACATCCCGCCCGCGGCGATCCGCCGCTCGACCCGGTACCGGCCGTCGAGCAGGGTACCGATCAGGGGGTCGCGCAGTGCCATGTCCACCCGGCGAGTCTAGGGCGTGGCCGTGCGCGGGCCCCGGGGGACACCGCCCCCGGGGCCGCTCTGTGCCCGGTTTGTGACACCGGGCCGATGATCGCAGGAACGATCCGGAATGCGGCCCGCCCACGGGGCCCGCTCAGAAGGCGGGGTGCTCGCGGGTGTCCAGGTCGGCGCGGCCGGCCATCGCGGAGGAGGCCTCGGCGTGGAACCGGCGCGGGATCCGGCCCGCCCGGTGGGCGAGGCGGCCGGCCTCGGCGGCGTGCCGCATCGCGTCGGCCATCAGCACCGGGTCCTGGGCGCGGGTGACGGCCGAGGCCAGCATCACCGCGGCGCAGCCCAGCTCCATCGCCAGCGCGACGTCCGAGGCGGTGCCGGCGCCGGCGTCCAGGATCACCGGGACGCCCGCGCTCTCCACGATCAGCTGGAAGTTGTGCGGGTTGCGGATGCCGAGACCGGAGCCGATCGGCGAGCCCAGCGGCATGATCGCCGCGCAGCCGACGTCCTCCAGCTTGCGGGCGAGCACCGGGTCGTCGTTGGTGTACGGCAGCACCGTGAAACCGTCGTCGACCAGGGTCTCGGCGGCGTCCAGCAGCTCGATCGGGTCCGGCAGGAGGGTCCGCTCGTCGGCGATCACCTCCAGCTTGACCCAGTCCGTGCCGAGCGCCTCGCGGGCCAGCCGGGCGGTCAGCACGGCCTCGCCGGCGGTGAAGCAGCCGGCCGTGTTGGGCAGCACGCGGATGCTGTTGCGGCTCAGCACGTCGAGCACCGAGCCCTGGGTGGTGGCGTTCACCCGGCGCATCGCCACGGTGGTCAGCTCGGTGCCGGACACCTGGAGCGCCTGCTCCAGGACCTCCAGGCTCGGGGCGCCGCCGGTGCCCATGATCAGCCGGGAGGAGAAGGACGTCCCGGCGATGGTGAGAAGGTCGTCGGCCATCGGTCAGCCCCCCTGCACGGCGGTGAGGATCTCGATCCGGTCGCCCGCCGACAGCGGGGTGCGCGACCACTCGGTGCGCGGCACCACGGCCTCGTTGAGGGCGGCGGCGACGCCGGAGTGCGCCTGGCTGAGGGTGGCGACCACCTCGGCGAGGGTGGTCGAGGCGGGCACCTCGCGGGGCTCGCCGTTGACGCTCAGGGGGATGTCGGTGCGGGGGCTCATGCCGGGACCTTCGTGAATCGGGTGGGGGCGAACGGGCGGGCGAGCTCCGGCAGGGTGCCGGTGGCCAGGTACTCGGCCACCAGGTCGCCGGTGACGGGCGTCAGCAGGACGCCGTTGCGGTAGTGGCCGGTCGCGGCGACCAGGCCGGGCAGCGCGGTCGGGCCGAGCAGCGGCGCGTTGTCCGGCGAGCCGGGGCGCAGCCCGGCGCCGGTCTCCACCAGCGGCAGCTCGGTGATGCCGGGGACCAGCTCGTGCGCGTCGCGCAGCAGCTCGTACACCCCGCCGGCGGTGACCGTGGTGTCGTGGCCCTGCTCCTCGGTCGTCGCGCCGACCACCAGCTCGCCGTTCTCGCGCGGCACCAGGTAGAGGTGGCCGCCGCGCACGACGGCGCGCACGTTGCGGGACAGGAACGGCCGGTAGGCCCCGGGCACCCGCAGCCGCAGGACCTGGCCCTTGACCGGGCGGATCGCCGGCAGCACGCCCGGGGGCAGGCCGGGCAGCAGGTGGCTGCGCGAGCCGGCCGCGAGCACCACCCGCTCGGCGGTGACGCTCCCGCCGGTGGCCAGCCGGGCGCCGGTCGCGCGGTCGTTCCCGACCAGCAGCTCGGTGA
Source organism: Kitasatospora sp. NPDC001527 (assembly GCF_040298605.1). NCBI lineage: Bacteria > Bacillati > Actinomycetota > Actinomycetes > Kitasatosporales > Streptomycetaceae > Kitasatospora > Kitasatospora sp. NPDC001527. The sequence goes on from NZ_JBEPAM010000020.1 coordinate 104,974, forward strand.
CCTCGGAGCGGTGCAGCACCGCGCCCGCCCGCTCGCAGGCCTCCACCAGAGCCGCGGCCAGCCGGCGGCCATCCACCTGGTGGTCGTCGGTGACGTGCAGGCCGCCGCGCACGCCCGGGGCGAGCATCGGCTCCAGCCGGCGGGCCTCGCGGCCGGTGAGCCACTGCGAGTCCAGCCCGAGCCGCCGGTGGAAGGCGTGCAGCTCGCGCAGTTCCTCGCGGTCGTCGGAGTCGAGGGCGACGGCGATCGTGCCGCACTGCCGGTAGCCGGTGTCCAGGCCGCCGCTCGCTTCGGTGAGCTCGGCGGCGAAGGCCGCGTACCGCTCGTTGGAGGCCATGCCGAGGCGCAGCAGCGGCTCCTCGCCGTACTGCAGTTCGGTGACCGGGGCGAGCATGCCCGCCGCCACCTGGGCGGCGCCGCCGCCGGGCCTGGGGTCGGCCACGGCCACGCGCAGTCCGCGCTGGGCCGCCCGCCAGGCGACCACGAGTCCGATGATCCCACCGCCGATGACCAGCACATCGGCGTGGGCGCCCGGTGCCGAGCGTGTCAAAGCTGCTCTCCCTTCGCCGGTATGACCCGGATCAGGTTCGGACGGTCGCAGGCCGTGCCAGCCCGCCTCTCAGCCCGGTCCGCCGGGCTCCCGTGATGGTGCCCCCACCTTAACTCCGGGCGCCGCGCCCCCTGAAGGTGCCCGGACGGGGGCGGCCCGGGGCCCGGGGGCGGCCTAGGTCCAGGGGCCCGGGACCGGGCTCAGTACAGTGACGGGCGTGGCTGAACTGAGCGGAACGGGACGGACGGACCGGGTGGTCGTGGTCGGCGCCGGGCTGGCCGGGGCGCAGTGCGCCGCGGTGCTGCGGCGCGACGGCTGGCAGGGGCGGATCACACTGGTCGGCGAGGAACCGCACGCGCCGTACGACCGGCCGCCGCTCTCCAAGGACGTCCTGCTCGGCAAGACCGACAGCACCGCCCTCGACCTCGACTTCGCGCAGCTCGGCGTCGAGCTGCTCACCGGCCGCCGCGCCACCGGCCTCACCCCCGGCGGCCCCGGCGGCGCGGGCGTGCTGCACACCGACGCCGGGGACGAGCCGTACGGCACGCTGGTGATCGCCACCGGCGCCGAGCCCCGCGCGCTGCCCGGCGCCGAGCGCGCCCACCTGCTGCACACCCTGGACGACGCGCTCGCGCTGCGCGCCCTGCTCCGCCCGGGCCTGCGCCTGGTGCTGGTGGGCGCGGGCTGGATCGGCGCCGAGGTGGCCACCGCCGCCCGGGCGGCCGGCTGCGAGGTGACCGTGGTCGAGGCCGGCCCGGCGCCCGTCCCCGGCGCGCTGCCCACCGCGATCGGCCGGGCGATGGCCGCCTGGTACGCCGAGGCCGGGGTGGAGCTGCGCTGCGGCACCGGCGTCGCCGCCGTCGAGCCGGGCGCGGTGCTGCTCGCCGACGGCTCGCACCTGCCCGCGGACGAGGTGGTGGTCGGCATCGGCGCCCGCCCTGCCACCGGCTGGCTGGCCGGCACCGGGGTCGCCCTGGACGCGGCCGGCGCCGTCCTGGTCGACGAGCGGCTGCGCACCACCGTGCCGGGCGTGCTCGCGGCCGGCGACTGCGTCGGCTACCCCTCGGCCCGCTCCGGCAGCCGGCTGACCGTCCAGCACTGGGACCACGCGCTGCAGTCCGGCGAGGCGGTCGCCGCCACCGTGCTGGGGACGGACACGCCGCCGTACGACCCGGTGCAGTACTTCTGGTCCGAGCAGTTCGGGCGGATGGTGCAGTACGCCGGCCGGCACGGCGAGGGCGACGAGCTGCTGTGGCGCGGCGCGCCGGGCGACGCCGACTGGTCGGTGCTCTGGCTGCGCGACGGCGCCCTGCGCGCGCTGCTCGCGGTCGACCGGCCGCGCGACCTCACCCAGGGCCGGCGGCTGATCGAGCGCGGCGCGGTGCTCGACGCGGCCCGCGCCGCCGACCCCGCCGTCCCGCTGAAGGCGGCCGTCGCCGCCGGGTAGCGGACCCGATTGGTGCGCGGCGGGCCGCCGAGGTGGCAGTCTGGTGGCGTGAGTGAGATCGAAGCCAAGATTGAAGACCTGGTCCCCGCGTGGCTGTACCTCCCCGACATCTCCGAGAAGTGGGGCCTGGTGGTCACCGAGGTCCGCAACATGGTCAAGAAGGGTGACCTGATCGCCGTCCGCCGCGGCCCCAACAAGTCGCTGCAGGTCCCGGCGGCGTTCATCGACGAGACCGGCCCGGTGAAGCACCTGGTCGGCACGCTGACGGTGCTGCGCGACAGCGGGTTCAGCGACGAGGAGATCCTCGAGTGGATGTTCACCGAGGACCCGTCGCTGCCCGGCACCCCCATCCAGGCGCTGCAGGAGAACCGGGCCACCGAGGTCAAGCGCCGCGCCCAGGCGATGGCGCTGTGACCGACCCGGCCACGACCGCGCCGGCCGTGACCGACCGGCGGGCCCGGCTCGCCGACGCCCGGCTCTACCTGTGCACCGACGCCCGGCGCGAGCGCGGCGACCTCGCCGCGTTCCTGGACGCCGCGCTGGCCGGCGGCGTGGACATCGTCCAGCTCCGGGACAAGGGCCTGGAGGCCAGGCAGGAGCTGGCGGCGCTGGAGGTCTTCGCCGACGCCTGCCGCCGGCACGGCAAGCTGCTCGCCGTCAACGACCGCGCGGACGTCGCCCACGCGGCCGGCCCGGACGTGCTGCACCTGGGCCAGGACGACCTTCCGGTGCCCGCCGCCCGGGCGATCATCGGCGAGGACGTGCTGATCGGGCGCTCCTGCCACGCCGAGTCGGAGGTGGACGCGGCCGCCGCCGAGCCCGGCGTCGACTACTTCTGCACCGGCCCGGTCTGGCCGACCCCGACCAAGCCGGGCCGGCCCGCGCCGGGCCTGGGCCTGGTCGAGTACGCGGCGAAGCTGGGGACCGGGCGGCCGTGGTTCGCCATCGGCGGCATCGACCTCGGCAACCTGGACGAGGTGCTGGCCGCCGGCGCCCGCCGGGTCGTGGTGGTCCGGGCCATCACCGCCGCGGACGACCCGGGGGCCGCGGCCGCCGAGTTCGCCCGCCGGCTGCGCGCGCTCTGAGCGAACGGGGCCGCCGCCGTCCGTCCTGGCCCGTGCGAACGGGTCAGTACTTGCGGACGGTGGCGGCCTCGGCCAGTGCCAGCAGCGTCCCGCGGGCCCGGGCGTCCGCCAGCGGGGCGGCCTCCAGCGCGGCCAGCGCCTGGCGCAGCAGCACCTCGATCCGCTGTTCCACCCGCTCCGGCGCGCCGCTGCGGGCCACCAGGTCACGCAGCCCGGCGACCTCGCCGGGGGTGAGGTCCGGCGCGCCCAGCCGCTCGTCCAGGTGCCGCGCCTCGGCGGCCGGCAGACCCCGCATGGCGTGCGCGACCAGCAGCGTCCGCTTGCCCTCGCGCAGGTCGTCGCCGGCCGGCTTGCCGGTGACCGCCGGGTCGCCGAACACGCCGAGCAGGTCGTCCCGCAGCTGGAACGCCTCGCCCAGCGGCAGGCCGAACGCCCCGTACGCCTCCACCAGCCGGGGCGGGGCGCCCGCCAGCAGCGCGCCCACCTGGAGCGGCCGCTCGATGGTGTACTTGGCCGACTTGTAGTGCAGGACGGTCTGCGCCCGCTCCAGCGCGCCGTGGTCGGTGGAGTCCCCGGCCACCGGCTCCAGGACGTCCAGGTACTGGCCGACCATGACCTCGGTGCGCATCAGGTCGAACATCGGCTTGGCGGCCAGCACCGCCGCCGGGTCCAGGCCGGAGTTCAGGAACAGCTCGTCGCACCAGATCAGCAGCAGGTCGCCGAGCAGCACCGCCGCCGAGGCGCCGTACTGCTCGCGGTCGCCGCGCCAGCCGCGCTCGCGGTGCATCGCCTCGAAGCGGCGGTGCACCGAGGGCAGGCCGCGGCGGGTGTCGCTGCGGTCCATGAGGTCGTCGTGGACGAGCGCGCTGGCCTGCAGCAGCTCCAGGGCCGCCGCCGCCCGGGCGATCCCCTCGCCGGCCGCCGGGCCGCCGGCCCCCCGCCAGCCCCAGTAGCAGAACGCCGGGCGCAGCCGCTTGCCGCCGTCCAGCAGGAAGTCGCGCAGCGCCTCGGTGACCGGCTCCAACTGGGGCGAGACCTTGCTGAGCAGGGCCGACTGGCCGTCCATGAAGCCGACGAGGGCGGCGTTGACGCGCTCGCGCACGTCCTCCACGTCAATCGGGTTGGCCGGCCGGTGGCTGGACGAGGTCACGATGGGGCTCCGGAGGTAGCTGGGGTGCAGCAAGCGTATCCGGGGCGGCGGGGAACAGCCGTACGGACGAGCTCCGGGTGGGCCCTCGGACTCCTGTTCGCCCGTTCGCCCCGCCCGGAGCGGGCGCCGTCCACCCGGAGTCCCGCCACGGTCCATCCGGAGTCCACCGGGCATCCATCCGGCGTCTCACGGACTGGGACCGAGTTGTTCGCGCCCTTGCGCCGACGGCTAACCTGCCATCATGGCACTCGGTATCGCTTCGACCAGACCGGACCGCGCGCAGACGGTCCGCGACCTCCTGGCGGCCGGAAAGCGGTCCTTCTCCTTCGAGTTCATGCCGCCGCGCAGCGAGGCCGGGGAGCAGAAGCTCTGGGACGCCATCCGGCGGCTCGAACCGCTCGACCCCAACTTCGTCTGCATGACGTACGGCGCCGGCGGCACCTCGCGCGAGCGCACCGTGAACATGGTCGGGCGGATCGCCACCGAGACCACGCTCACCCCGGTGGCCCACCTGACCGCCGTCGACCACTCGGTCGCCGAGCTGCGCAACATCATCGGCCAGTACGCCGACCAGGGCGTGCGCAACGTCCTCGCGGTGCGGGGCGACCCGCCCGGCGACCCGATGGGCGAGTGGGTCAGCCACCCGCAGGGCGTCACCTACGCGTACGAGCTGGTCGAGCTGATCAAGGGCATCGGCGACTTCTGCGTCGGCGTGGCGGCCTCGCCCAACATGCACCCGCGCTCGACCGACTGGGACGACGACATCCGCCACTTCGTGGCGAAGGTCCGCTCCGGCGCCGACTACGCGATCACCCAGATGTTCTTCGAGGTCGACGACTACCTGCGGCTGCGCGACCGGGTGGTGGCCGCCGGCTGCGAGACGCCGATCATCCCGGAGATCATGCCGGTCACCAACGCCAAGCAGCTGGAGCGCTTCCCGCAGCTGAGCGGCTCGGCCTTCCCGCCGGACCTGGAGGCCAGGCTGCGGGCGGTGGTCGACGACCCGGCGGCGCTGCGCGCGGTCGGCATGGAGCACGCCACCGCGATGTCCGAGCGGCTGCTGGCGGAGGGCGTCCCCGGGCTGCACTTCATCACGCTGAACCACTCGACGGCGACCCTGGAGATCTACCAGAACCTCGGCCTGCACCAGCGTTGAGCTGCGGCGCGTCCCGTCCGCCGGGGCCGCCGCGGCGGTTGGTCCGGCGGACGGGAACGCGATGCGGTACCCGGGCCGTTGAACCGGTACAGTCGCCGCACACGCGCGGCGGGCGCGGGCACGCGACTGGAGGTAGCGGGCGGGATGGGCATCGGATACCTGCTGCTGTACGCCGCGTTGGCGGTGGTGGCGCTTTGGCTGGTCGCCGAGCTGCTGTTCCAGAACCGGGCTCCGCTGCACTGGCGCGGACTCGCCCTGGCCGGCTTCCTCGCGGTGGCCGGCGGGATGGTGGTCGGCTCCGTGCCGGTGATCGGCGGGGGCGCGGCGATGTTCGCGCTCGGGCAGACCTTCGTGACGCTGTCGGTGAAGCGCGGGTACGCGGCCGGGTGGTCGCTGCGGGCGGCGGACGGGAGCCTGCCCGGGCCGCTCGCCAAGGTGCCGCTGCTGGGCGCGCTCACCGGTGGGGGAGCGGTGGCCGCGGCGGTGGTCGCGGTGAAGCAGGTCGGCGAGGTCGGCGCCGTGGAGGAGGCTCCGGCCGCCGGGGTGCCGGACGAGGAGACGGCCGTCGAGCAGACCGCCGCGTTCGAGATGCAGGAGCTGGCCGCCGACGGCGTGTACGCGCCGGCGTACTACGAGCAGCAGCAGACCGAGGTGCTCCAGGCCGTCCCGCAGCAGGACGCCTACTACGACCCGGCGCAGCAGCAGTACAGCTACGACCAGCAGCAGCAGTGGCAGCAGCAGCAGTACGGCTACGACCAGGGCTACGGCGGCTACCCGCAGCAGGAGCAGTACGGCACCTACCAGCAGCAGCCCGACCCCTACGGCGGCTACCAGCAGCAGCCCACGCCCCAGTACGGCTACGACCAGCAGCAGCAGTGGCAGCAGCAGCCCGAGCAGCCCGACCAGCCCGTCAACGGCATCCCCCAGCAGCCCCAGTACGACCAGTACGGCTACCAGCAGCAGCACCCCACCTGGCAGCAACAGCCCTGACCCCGAGCCGTCCCGCCCCGGACGCCGCGCCCTGAGAGCAGGAAGCCGGCCGGTCCGACTTCCTGCTCCGCGTGTGGGGGTGGTGCGTGGCGGCGCGGTCAGCTGTGTGCGATGACGCTCCGTGTCGCGGGCCGACTTTCCGGTCCGGGCCGGGGGTCAGGCGGGGCCGATGAGGTTGGCGACGATGCAGGCGGACATGCCGACGCGGGCGAGGCCGCCGCCGGGGTGGGCGGCGCCGCCGGTGAGGTAGAGGCCGGGGTGGTCCGCGTTGGGGGCCTGGAGGAGGGCGCCGTCGAGGCCGGCCAGGGCCGGGGGCGGGACGGAGCCGAAGAAGGAGCCGGTCTCGCGCTCGGTGTGCTCGGGGGTGCGGACCACGCGCCAGAGCAGCCGCTCGCGCAGGTTCAGGCCGGCCGCGTCGACGTGGTCGAGCATCCGGTCGGCGAAGGCGTCCGCGACGCCGGGGGCGCCCCAGTCCAGGTCCAGGGACGGCGTGGTCGCGGTCAGCACCACGGCCTCGTGCCCCTCCGGGTGCAGCGACGGGTCGTCCGGCCGCAGCACCTGTACGGTCGGCCGGTCGGTCAGGGGGGCGCCCGGGTCGAAGACGCCCGCCAGCTCGGCGGCCGGGTCGCCGGCGTGCACCACCGTGCGGTGCGCCGTGTCCTGCGGACGTGCGCCACGCAGTGCGAGCAGCACGCTGACCCGCCCCGGCACGCCGTGCAGCCGCTCGGCGGCGGCGGGCCACTCGTCCGAGCTCTCGGCCGCGCTCATCCACTGGGTGTGCAGCACCCGGGCGTCGATCGAGGAGACCACCGCGTCGGCGTCGATCCGGTCGCCCTTGGTCTGCACCCCGCACACCCGCCCGTCGCGGACGATCACCTTGGCGACCGGCGTCTCGAAGCGGAACTCCACCTTGCGCTGCTCGCAGCGCCGGTACACCGCGTCGGCCAGCGCGCGCAGGCCGCCCCTGACGTACCAGACGCCGAAGGACTGCTCCATGTACGGCAGCACGGTCGCCCCGGCGGGGGTGGTGCGCGGGTCGAGACCGAACCGCAGCGCGTGCTCGTGCAGCAGGGCGGTCAGCCCTGGGTGCCCGCCGAGCTGTTCGGCTGCGACGTCGGTGAGCGTCCACTGGCGCGGGCCGCGCCGCCGGCCGAACAGGCCGCGCCGGGCCGGGGCGGGCACGGGGTAGGGATCATCGTGCAGCGGCGACGGGTCGGCGGGCAGCGGCTCCTCCAGCAACGGGCGGCGGGTGGCCTCCCAGACCGTACGGCCGTGGTTGAGCACACCGGCCCACTGCTCGCCCGCGCCCGGGCCGAAGGCCCCGTCGAGGGCCTGGATCACGCCGCCCCGCGAGGCGTTGGGCAGCGAGACGGCCGTGCCGTCGGGGAACAGGTGCCGGCTCTCCGGGTCGACCGGGCCCAGCTCGACCAGCTGTTCCAGCGGCTCGCGCCCGGTCTTCAGCGCGAGGTCGCGGTAGACGGCGGGCAGCGTGAGCAGCCCGGGGCCGGTGTCGAAGGCGAAGCCGTCGCGCTCGTAACGGCCGACCATGCCGCCGTAGGTGCCGCGTGCTTCGCAGACCGTCACCTTGTGCCCGAGGGTCGCCAGCCGGGAAGCCGCCGCGAGCCCGCTCATACCTGCGCCGATGATGACGATCCGTGCCATGGTCCCGATCCTAGATCCGCCGGGTTCATCCTCCGGCCAGTGGCTGCCCGGCCGAGGTCTCGCCGGCCCGGGCCGCGCGGGCCGCCCGGCGCTCGCGGCGGCGGGCGCGGAAGGCGCGGATCCGGTTGATCGCGAACCACACCAGCAGGATGCCGATCAGCAGCAGGACGGTGGCGATCGAGGCGGCCAGCCACGGGTGGAAGATCGCCAGCGTGACCAGCCCGGCCACCGAGACGTCCTCGGCCAGCGAGACCGCGATGTTGCTGGCCGGCTCGGGCGAGGTGTTGACCGCCATCCGCAGCGAGGCCTTCACCAGATGGCTGACCAGCGCCGTCGTGCCGCCCATCGCGCCCGCCGCGACCTCGCCCAGCGAGCCCGGGTCGGTGGAGGCGATCAGCGCGCCGACGGTCGCGCCCGCGACCGGCCGGATCACCGTGTGGGCGACGTCCCAGACGCTGTCCACGTACGGGATCTTGTCGGCCACCGCCTCCAGCAGGAACAGCGCGGCGGCCGCCAGCAGCACGTCGGTGCGCTCCAGGGCCGCCGGCACCGAGTCGGCCCCGGCGAACCGGCCCAGCAGACCGAGCAGCAGCACCACCGCGTAGGCGTTGATCCCGCTGGCCAGTCCGCTGGTGAAGATCAGCGGGACGATCGTCATCCGTCTCCCCGTCCGTTTCCTGCTCGTGGTCCCCGCCGGATTCGGCCCGGCTCGCCGTACCGTACCCGGACGCCGGCGGCGGGAGCGGCGGTTCCCGGTCCCGGTCGTCTGAGTACGGATACTCAGACGGCCGGTTGAGTACCGGCGCGGATGTCCCGCGGCCCGCGCGGACGCCACAGTGGTGGGCACCGGGACGGCGGCGCGTCGGGCGCCCCGCCCCGGCGCCGGTCAGGGCGGCCGCGCACCGCCGGCACGGGGCGGCGGAGCGGGGCCCCGGGGGGACCGGCGACTCCGGGGGGACCGGGCGTACCGAAGCGCCGTCCGTGGGGGGCGGCGCTTCGGCCGCCGGGCGGGACCGGCCGGAAGTGAGCGGTCGGGAGGGGTCCGGGACCACCGCCCGGCCCGATTGTCAGTGGTGCCGTTCACCATGGAGGGGCACGGACCACCCGGACCGTGCGCTGCCTCGGAACGGGGGAGACCATGACCGTCAGCCGTCCTGAGCCCGTCACCGCCCGCCTCCACTCCGCCGCCCACCGACCGGGGAGCGCGCCGCGCTCCTCCGCCCACCGGCCGTCCGCCGGTGCCGACGTGCACCCGGTGCTGCGCCGGGCCGCCGCCCCGCCCGCCGCGCTGGACCTGCTCGCCGAGGCCCACCGCACCCTCACCCGGGCCCGCTCGCTGGAGGACCCGCTGGAGCGGTACGCCGCCGCGCACCTCGCGGCGCTGCGCAGCGTCGCGGCGGTGCTCGCCGTGCGCGGGCGCCCGGAGAAGAGCGAACGGCGCCGCCGGGCGATCCGCAGCGCCTGGGAGGTCCTGCCCGAGGTGGCGCCCGAGCTCGCCGAGTGGGCGCCGTACTTCGCGGCGGGCGCGCGCCGCCGGGCGGCCGCCGAGGCGGGCATCCGGGGCGCGGCCTCGGCCCGCGACGCGGACGACCTGGTCCGCAACTCGGCCCTGTTCCTCCGCCTGGTCGAGCGCCTGCTCGGCCTGCACGCGGCCCCGCCCGCCCCGCGGCTCCCGCTGGACGGCCTGGACGGGCAGCAGGGGGAGGCACGCGTGGCCGGGTGAGCGCGGGGGCGGCCGAGCGGGGGCCGGGGTGCAGAGGGCCTAAGGTGGAGACAACCTGATCGACACTGCACGTGCCAAGGAGTTCCGCCTTGTACCCGACGCGTCCCCGCAGCGCCCTGCGTACCGCCGTGGTGTGGGAGGTGGTGCGCGCCGCCCTGGAGAAGCGGGTGGCCGAGTTGGACCAGCCGGTGCTCGACGTGGTCGACACCGGCGGCGGCACCGGCAACTTCGCCGTGCCGGTGGCCCGGCTGGGCCACCGGGTCACCGTGGTCGACCCGAGCCCGGACGCGCTGTTCGCGCTGGAGCGGCGGGCCGCCGAGGCTGGCGTGACCGACCTGGTCCGCGCCGTGCAGGGCGACACCCAGACGCTCCCCGAGCTGGTCGCGCCCGGCACCGTCGACGCGGTGCTCTGCCACGGCGTGCTGGAGGTCGTCGACGACCCGGCCGAGGCGCTCCGCAGCCTGGCCGGCACCCTGCGCCGGGGCGGCTTCGTGAGCCTGCTGGCCGCCAACCGCAACGGCGCCGTGCTCGCCCGCGCGCTCGGCGGTCACTTCGACGACGCCCGCGCGGTACTGGGCGCCGCCGACGGCCGCTGGGGCGCGAACGACCCGATGCCGCGCCGCTTCACCGGCGAGGAGCTGGACCGGCTGGCGGCCGGCGCCGGTCTGCGGGTGGAGTCGGTGCACGGCGTGCGGGTCTTCGCCGACCTGGTGCCGGGCGTCCTGGTGGACACCGAGCCGGGCGCGCTGGACGCGCTGCTGAAGCTGGAGGAGGCCGCCGCCGGGCAGCCGGCCTTCCACGCGGTGGCGACCCAGCTCCACCTGCTGGCCACCCTGGGCTGACCGGCCGGCCACCGCCGTTCGCCGGCCGACCTCCGGCCGTTCGCCGACGGAATTCCCGCCGTTCGCCGGCGCACCGTCGGCGCGTCTTCCACTCGTCTCCCCGCCTTCTCCTCGGGATCTCCCCAGGTCCGGGCCGATTCCAACGGATCGGGCACTTGTCCGCACCCCTCCGCGTTGAGGAGGGTGCGGCGAGGAGCCGCCGAAGTGGCCGGGCCCACGCGTGGTCGACCACTCCGCGAAGGGCCCGTGGACCGTATGATCTGGGTAAAGCCGGAAAGCATGACCGCCGGACGCTCGGGGCATATGGACGACACGGGCCCGGGCCCCCGCACAGGCGTCCGACCGCGTGTTCTGAAGGCTGATTGGACTTGCCACCCCGACCGGGGCGGCGGACCGGTCGCACCGGCGACCGACGAGTAGGAGGACTCCGTGCCGCTCTCGGAGCACGAGCAGCGACTGCTCGACCAGATGGAGCGAGCGCTGTATGCCGAAGATCCCAAATTCGCGTCGGCGCTTGAGGGAACCGGTCTGCGCACCTACACCCGTCGACGGGTCTATCTGGCCATCGGCGGCTTCGTGGTCGGCATCGGCCTGTTGATGGGCGGCATGGTCGTCGACCAGATCTGGGTCAGTGTGGTGGGCTTCCTGGTGATGCTCGGGTGCGCAGTCTTCGCCGTGACGGGCTGGCGCCGCGGGCCCGCGGGCCAGGCGCAGCGTGCCAGTGGTCCGGCCGCCGCGCCCCGCCGCAAGGCCGGGATGATGGACCGGGTCGAGCAGCGCTGGCAGCGCCGGCGGGACGAGCAGACCGGCGGATTCTGAGACCTCCCGCCCGTACCGGCGGACGGTACGGACGCGACGAGGGCGGGCAGTCGAGCGACTGCCCGCCCTCGTCGCGTGCCCGGGGGGGGGGGCCAGCCCCCCCCCCCGGGCCGGGGCCCCGCCGCCCGTGCCCCCCCGGCGCCCCCCCGGCCAGCCCACGCGGGCCCGTGACGGGGCAGGCCCCCCACCC